>DATGQZ010000067.1:0-20253 GCA_035303945.1 Cyclobacteriaceae bacterium | reverse complement strand
TCCTTTGCTTTTACTTCTTGATCGCGGTTTTTACTTTTCGGAGGTAGCTTTTCTTTTAGAGTTTTGGGTTTGGGATGAGGTTTCTTTTGAACTGTCTTGCGCGTCGGTGAGAAAATATAAAAAAGGTGAGGCCAGTGCTTCAGCTTTTGAAAGAAGCTTTTTTGTCAAACCGTGGGAAGATGTTTGAGTGAGATCACACTGATCATTCGCCGTAAAAATGGAAACAGCCATGGCCGCAAGGATGACAGTCCCCCATTTAATACGCGCTTTTAACCGTTGGCACATTACTACCTTTTTTAACCTAGATGCTGCTGCTTTTCCAAACGTTGCGTAGTGAAAAATAATAAACCGATTTGTCAGTCATGGGTTTTCCGATTTGCTAAAACCAACGATCTGTCAGAAATCATTGACGGTGTTGGCTGACAATCTGGCACGAATTAGCGGCCGGGGTTGCTTGGCACATGTGTTGATAATAGTCTGGACGTGACAACATTTACTGAAAACGAATTTAGATTTAGAATAAAAAAATAAGAGAAATGGGAAAAATTATTGGTATAGACTTGGGAACTACAAACTCTTGCGTAGCTGTAATGGAGGGCAATGAGCCTGTAGTTATACAGAACAGTGAGGGAAGGAGAACCACCCCTTCTATAGTGGCATTTTTGGACAATGGTAATGGTGAGAGGAAAGTAGGTGACCCTGCCAAACGTCAGGCAATCACGAACCCAGCTAATACCATTTCTTCTGTAAAGCGATTTATGGGGAAAAAGTTCTCCGAAGTGGCGGATGAAAAGAAGCAAGCATCTTATAAAGTAGAACAAGGTTCAAACGATACCGTGGCCATCAAAATCGGCGATAGGTCATATACTCCTCAGGAAATTTCAGCAATGATTCTTCAGAAAATGAAGAGCACTGCCGAGGATTTCTTAGGGCAAGAGGTAACTGAGGCGGTTATTACCGTGCCAGCGTACTTTAATGATGCCGAGCGACAAGCCACCAAGGAAGCTGGTCAAATTGCCGGTTTGGACGTGAAAAGGATTATCAACGAGCCTACTGCGGCGGCCTTAGCCTATGGTCTTGACAAGAAGAACCAAGACATGAAGATAGCGGTATATGACCTCGGTGGTGGTACATTTGATATATCCATACTCGAATTAGGAGATGGTGTATTTGAAGTGAAATCCACTAATGGGGATGTCCATTTAGGTGGAGACGATTTTGACCAAGTAATCATCAACTGGTTGGCCGATGAATTTAAGGCCGAAGAATCTATAGATTTACGAAATGATCCTATGGCCTTGCAGCGACTCAAAGAAGCTGCCGAAAAAGCCAAGATTGAATTGTCTAGCTCATCTTCAACTGAAATTAACCTCCCTTATATCACAGCCACCCAAACAGGACCCAAACATCTGGTAAGACAGCTGAGTAGGGCGAAATTTGAACAGTTGTCCGATGATTTGGTGAAAAGATCTCTTGATCCAGTGAAGAAGGCTATGCAAGATGCAGGCATGTCTCCTTCTGATATTGACGAAGTAATTTTGGTAGGTGGGTCAACTCGAATTCCTAAAATTCAGGAAGAAGTTGAGAAGTTCTTCGGTAAGAAGCCTTCCAAAGGCGTTAACCCTGATGAGGTAGTAGCGATTGGTGCAGCCATTCAAGGTGGTGTTTTGACTGGGGAGGTAAAAGATGTCTTGTTACTCGATGTGACGCCGCTTTCTTTGGGTATCGAAACCATGGGTGGTGTGTTCACCAAATTGATTGAAGCCAATACGACAATTCCTTCCAGGAAGTCTGAAGTATTCTCCACAGCAGCTGATAATCAGCCAGCGGTTGATATTCATGTGTTGCAGGGTGAAAGACCTATGGCTAAGGACAACCGAAGCATAGGTAGGTTCCAATTGACGGACATTCCACCTGCTCCAAGAGGTGTGCCCCAGATTGAAGTGACGTTTGATATCGATGCTAACGGTATCCTGAATGTGTCTGCCAAAGACAAGGGAACCGGTAAGGAGCAGCGTATCAAAATTGAAGCGTCATCCGGTTTGTCTCAAGAAGAAATTGAAAGGATGAAGAAGGAGGCAGAGGCTAACGCAGCTGCTGATAAGGCCGAGAAGGAAAAGATCGAGAAGCTTAACCAAGCGGATAGTTTGATCTTCCAAACAGAAAAACAGCTGAAGGAATTTGGAGACAAAATCTCCGAAGGGAACAAGTCGGCTATTAACGCTGCGTTGGATAAGTTGAAAGCCGCACATCAAGCACAAGATGTGGCAGCTATTGAACCTGCTATGGAAGGCTTAAATAAAGCTTGGGAAGGTGCTTCTCAAGAAATGTATAATGCCACACAGGGCGCTGGTGGTCAAGCGGATGCAGGTGCTTCTGCAGGTGCTTCCCAAGATCAAAATGATGGCGTGTCCGACGTGGATTATGAAGAGGTAAACGACGAAGGGAAAAAGTAAGCTTCCCTGATGATTGATTTATGGAGAATGGCGTTTCAGGGATGAAATGCCATTCTTTTTATAAAAAGAAATTTATCATGCGTATTACAGCGGAGAACAAACTGAAAAAACTGATTATAGTAGGAGATAGGGTGTTGATCAAGCTAAAAAAGCCTGATGAAAAAACATCCTCTGGGCTTTATCTGCCCCCAGGCGTGCAGGAAAAGGAAAGGGTACAACAGGGCTACATTATAAAAACCGGTCCGGGATATCCCATTCCTATGCCCTTGGAAGACCAAGAACCTTGGGAAGATAAGGATGAGAGTATCAAATATATCCCTCTTCAAGCAAAGGAAGGGGATTTGGCAATATTCCTTTTAAATGGTTCACACGAAGTCATGTATGAAGGGGAGAAATATTATATAGTGCCGCAGAATGCTATCCTTATGTTAGAAAGAGAAGAAGATCTCTAAATTAGAGATCTTCTTCTATATACATTTCAATAACAGGTCACTCTCGTTTACTCCTTTTTCCACACCTTACGGTTCTTGGCTTTGGGGCCAGTTACTTGTTGTCTGGATTCAGTTGGGCTGGTTATATTGACTTTAACCGCTTCTGCTTCCCACGCTTTTTTATTTTTATATGAAGGACCTTTGACAGCTGGTTCATCTGCATAAACGACGATTGTCCCTTTTTTAGCTTGTTCCTTCCATGGTTTGTAGTTTTTTGCCTTTGGGCCTTTTACATCTTGTGCTTCTGATACTCCAAACACCAACAGACCTGCTACAAGTAAACAACTTAATTTCTTCATGATTTTGGCGATTTCTTTCAACTTCGTAATAGTATGTTTTACGAATGCAGGTGGAAAAGTTTTCACAATCTCGGTGTTTTTTTTAAGTTAATTTGAAAAAGTGGCAATTTTATATTGAAATAAAGATAATTATTTTATAAATATTGCGATTTTTTTAAACCAGTCGAAAGTATTTTAATTACAAATCTGTCATTTTAGGTTGTCCTAGAAGCCGATTTTAGCCAAAAAAGTGAAAAATAAAAAGCCCCTGCTTCAAATTTAAAGCAGGGGCTTTTTATTCAAAATTGTTTGTCTCAGAAGGAAAATACTGCTGCTAATAAGAAAGAACTTAGGCTTTTGGAAGGGTTAAGGCTGCGGTTGATAAAGTTGCTTTCTTCTGATGCCGTATCCAATCGCAGTTCGGGAATCAGCGTAAGATTTTTCATGGGCTTGATGTTTCCGGAAAGCGTCAAGGCAAATACATTGCCGTCACCGCTTGAAGGATCGGTTGTGATGGCACTTCCTCCATCGTTAAAGACACTAAAATATTCCAATCTTGCGCCTAAAGAAAATTTTTCTGAAGTACTTCCTTGAATATAACCAGCCAAGCCATAAAATCCTGCAGCATCACCATCCGCATCAATAATGGCTGATCCATTATATACTTCGCCAGCAGAAGTCGTGAGGTAGGTGGCGTTTAATCCTAAATATAAGGCATCGGTGACGTTGTAACCTGTGGTAAGGTCAACTTGGAAAGTGGTTCCTGCAGAAGTTTCGCCTGTGCTCAAGTCGAAGTCTTCATCCAGCTTGCCATCTTGATCGCCGTAAAGGAGGTTAAGCCAGGTGCCGCCGTTATCATTTTCATAGCCAAGCTGTAATCCTGCGGTATAAGTGCCTAAGGGATTGAAATCTGTATAGTCGGTGGGGTTCATTACTGCTGCCATCAGTGACCAATTATCCGTCAAGGCCAAATCTGCCTTTAACCCGGTGTGGGAGAAGGGACCGGATGAAAACATGTAGGAGGTCGAATAGTTAAAGTTGCCAGTAGGGGAAATTACCTCATATCCTAAATAGGTGTTGAAATTCCCGATGGTAAAGGTAAGCCTATCTACGGGAGTCCAATACATGTATAACTGGTTGACGATGTTGGCGCTACCTGTTGACAAAAATACCGCGTCTGCTCCTCGGGGGCCAAATACAAGGTCCGCCACAAAACCTACTTTCTCCCCTTCGTATGCAGCTACAACGTTGGCCATGCCAAGTGCAAAACCCGGAAGGTTGGCGAAGGAGGTTCCAGGGGCAGGAGAATACTCTCCTTTGTTGGGTGCGGTTAGGTTGGTTCGGAAGTAGGCATCAACGGAACCTGAAATGGTGATGGGGGACGCATCACTCTCTTCCTGTGCTTGTGTATAGTGACAGAAGAGAATGGAAAAAAGGACTAGGAGTAGTTTGGTTGTTTTCATGTGGAAATAATAATGTGATGAGTTAATGATTAGGTTCGTTTGTAGCTACAGTCATGCAGCCTGTTTTTCTGCTTTCATATTGAAACTGCTGTTTGTTTGAAATTTCGTTAAAGGTAAGCAATGGTGGTTAAAAAAATAACATATATATCGGAAAAAAATGATTAAAAATAAAAAACAGGTTTATAAAACAGCTTGATCATTCAAAAAATATGGTGATATTTATTAAATAGGTTCTAATGTAAACCCGTCTAAAATATTTTGCTATTGGACATCCTGGAAGCGATGAAAAATACATTAGAAAAAGAAAAGGGGGATTGCCCTATGGCAAGCCCCCTTTTTTTGCTTTACATATCGTTCAGCTCATCGCTGCAGCAATGCGAACTCTTTCGCAAAATAACTCAAAATAATGCTGGCGCCGGCTCTTTTAATCGACAACAGCGATTCTAGCATAGCACGCTCGCCGTCAAGCCATCCTCTTGCTGCAGAAGCTTTGATCATGGCATATTCACCGCTCACGTTATAAGCTGCTATGGGTAGCGGGAAGTTGTCCTTTAGTAGACGAATCACATCTAAATAGGCCAAAGCGGGTTTTACCATGAGAAAGTCAGCCCCTTCCTCGGTGTCTAGCTCTGCTTCAATCAATGCCTCCTGAAGGTTGGCGGGGTCCATTTGATAGGTTTTCTTATCCCCAAGTTTGGGAGCCGAATCCAGCGCATCCCTAAAGGGGTTGTAGAAAGCACTGGCATATTTGGCAGTGTATGACATTATAGACACCTCTTTAAAGCCATTTTGATCCAGAAGGCTTCTAATGTGAGCCACCCGTCCGTCCATCATGTCAGAGGGACCGAGTATATCTGCGCCTGCCTGTGCTTGGGCAAGTGCCATTTTGCCCAGAATTTCCAGGGTTTCATCGTTGAGGATACTTCCATTTTCTACCAAGCCATCATGTCCGTCAGAACTATAGGGATCCATGGCTACATCGGTCATGATGCATGCCTCCGGAAATTTCTCCTTAATCGCACGTATAGCTTTGAGATAAAAAGTTTCTGACCGATAGCTTTCACTTGCAAATTTATCCTTCCTGCTTTCTGGATAGGCAGGAAAGAGATCAAACGCATGAATGCCCAACTTCATGCAGTCCTCGATTTCCTGAAGTATCAAATCTTCCGAAAAACGGTAGATTCCGGGCATGGAATCAACTTCTATTTTCTGCCCCTTTCCTTCTATCAAAAAAAGCGGGAATATGAAATCTTTGACTGAAAGCCTTGTTTCTTCCACCATAGAGCGGATCACGGCTGATTTCCTGTTTCGTCGTGGTCTTCTTAACATTATACAGATACTTCGCTTAAAATTTCTTCAATATGTAGGGCGGTTAGTTCCCTATAATCTTTGATATAGAACTGGCAGGGGGGCAGTTCTTCTTTGGAGTGGGAGGAAAGTACGCCTACCACTTTCATTCCTGCATTGATGGCGGCTGAAACGCCGGAATAAGAATCTTCAAATACCACACAATTCTCCACGGCAACCCCAAGGTTGGCGGCAGATTTCAGATACACTTCCGGATCGGGTTTATGTTTGGTTACATCTTCACTCGCCAACATAGATTCCATCATAGGCTCAAAGCCTAAAGCCTCCATGATGAGGTGCAGATTTGAAAATGGCGCAGAAGTAGCCACCCCTGTCTTAAAACCCTTTGTTTTTAACTCGTTCAGGAACTCAAGATATCCATCAATGGGGGTAATTTCTTCCGCATATATCTCCCGGAAAAGTTCTTCTTTTTCATTTTCAAGCGCCACAAATTCGTCCTCTCCTATTTCTCTTCCTAAGAAATGCGTTAGAATATATCGGTTGTTTTTGCCATACATATGCTGCGCAAAATCTTCTTCTGTTGGGTGAAGTCCCCGCTTAGCCAAAAACCGCTGATAGGCTTTTGTGTGATAGGGGTTGGTATGGCAGATCACCCCATCCATATCAAAAATTACTGCCTGATTTCTCTTCTTCATGCTTACCTGTTTATTTGACTCCTTAGCAACAACATTGGCCAAGGAAAAAATCCTTTTTATTTTGTTTTGTTCTGTGCAAATTTACCGAGCGTGTTTTCGATAATGTCACAGCATTCCTTCAGCTGTGCTTCAGTAATAATTAGCGGAGGTGCAAAACGAATGATGTTGCCATGGGTCGGCTTGGCCAATAGACCATTGTCCCTTAATGCAAGACAAATATCCCAAGCTGTGGAACTATCCTCTGTATCGTTGATCACCATCGCATTCAGTAATCCCTTACCCCGTACACTTCTCACCCAGGGGTTTTGTTCCACCAAATGCTGCATGCGGTGGCGGAAAATTTCTCCCAGTCGAGCGGCGTTTTCGGCAAGCTTTTCATCCTTCACGACCTGAAGCGCAGTAATGGCAATTCTGCATGCCAAAGGATTGCCTCCAAAAGTGGAGCCATGCTGCCCGGGCCTAATGACTTCCATGACGTCATCATTTGCTAGTACTGCCGAAACAGGGTAAAAGCCACCGGACAGCGCCTTTCCTAAAAGCAGGATGTCCGGTTTAACGTTTTCATGATCGCAGGCCAGTAGTTTGCCTGTTCTGGCAATGCCGGTTTGTATTTCATCAGCAATGAGGAGCACCTGGTATTTTTTGCAAAGCGCCGCAACCGCGGTTAAGTAGCCTTCTTTGGGTACAAACACACCTGCCTCCCCTTGGATGGGCTCTACGAGAAAGGCGGCTATGTTTCTATTAACCTTTAAAACATCTTCTAATGCTTCTGGATCATCATAAGGAATAGCAGTAAAACCTGGGGTATAGGGGCCGAAATGTTTTTTAGCTTCCTTGTCGCTGGAGAAAGAAATAACGGTTGTCGTTCTTCCGTGGAAGTTGTTTTTAGCCACGACAATACCTGCCTCATTTTCAGGCACCCCCTTTTTTTCATATGCCCACTTTCTTGCTAGCTTAATGCCTGTTTCTACTGCCTCCGCGCCTGTGTTCATAGGAAGCACCTTGTCGAAACCAAAATATTCGGTGATGAATTTTTCGTAAAGGCCCAGTACATTATTGTAAAAGGCTCTCGAGGTCAGTGTCAACGTTTCGGCTTGTTCCACCATTGCCTTTAAAATTCGTGGATGACAATGACCTTGGTTGACAGCTGAATATGCGGATAAAAAGTCGTAATACTTTTTTCCTTCCACATCCCAGAGATAAACGCCCTCTCCCTTGGCTAGCGCAACAGGTAATGGATGATAATTATGCGCGCCGTATTGGTTCTCCAGCTGCATGGCCTGTTCAGATGAAATTAGGGATTTAATCATAAATAAGTAAATTTGTGCCTGACAAAAAGCGTAACAAGCGTGAGGGACTTGCTGCCCGTAAAGATAACATCCGGTCCCCGGTATAAATTCATGAAGAATAAAAAGAAGCCGCTTGAGCCCCTGCCCTTAGAGGCAGGCGATTATTATTATAACGAGAAGGGGCTTATGGTGTTCACTGCTCAATACCATCTCAAAAGAGGTTATTGTTGTGGCAGCGGCTGCCGTCACTGCCCTTATTCTCATAAAAGGCGATAACCTTCTATAAATAAGCAGATAATTTTTTTGGTGTCTTTTGGTAATTCCCGAAAACTTCCGATATTTGCAAACTCAATTATAAAAACGTCTTAAATTATACGATCATATATCATGGCAAAAGTTTGTGACATAACTGGTAAGCGGGCTCGGGTAGGAAATAATGTTTCGCATGCGAATAATAAGACCAAGCGTAAGTTTTATCCAAACTTGCACAAGAAGAGTTTTTACGTTCCAGAGGAAGACGCTTGGATTACTTTGAAGGTTTGCACCAAAGCATTGAGGACTATCAATAAGAAAGGCATTAGTGCTGTATTGAAGGAAGCGCAGGAAAGCGGTAACATTATTATTAGATAAATTACCCGAACTAAAAAACAGAGAGAGCGATGGCTAAGAAAGGTAACAGAGTTCAAGTGATTTTGGAGTGCACCGAGCATAAAGCTAGCGGGTTTCCAGGTACTTCTAGGTACATCACTACCAAAAACCGTAAAAACACCACTGAAAGATTGGAGTTGAAAAAGTTCAACCCTATCTTGAGAAAAGTAACGGTTCATAAAGAAATCAAATAATTCCAGCGTGAAAGGGCTGGTCGATACAGCTTTCACCTGTAAAACTTTATCAATATGGCTAAGAAAGTAGTAGCAACCCTTAAGAAAGAAGGTGGCGTAACTTACGCTAAAGTGATCAGGGCAGTGAAGTCCGACAAGACCGGTGCCTATACCTTCAAAGAAGAAATGGTTCCAACCACTATGGTTCAGGAAACCCTTAAGAAGTAATTTGAATATAGCATTTTCTATATTTTAAATCCCTCTCGATGTCACACGGGAGGGATTTTATTGTTATATTCAAGCCGCATTTGACGATTAACCATGGGAATTTTTGATTTCTTCTCTAAAGAAAAGAAGGAGAGTCTGGACAAAGGCCTCCAAAAAACCAACGAAAGTTTTTTCTCCAAGCTTGGAAGGGCTGTGGTGGGCAAGTCCACAGTGGATGAAGAGATACTGGATGAATTGGAAGAAGTCTTGATTACCTCTGATGTGGGTGTAGATACAACCATCAAGATTATTCGGAAAATTGAGGCTCGCGTTGCCCGTGACAAATATGTCAACACGTCCGAATTGGATCAAATCCTCAGAGAAGAAATTGCTAGCCTACTTGAGGAAAATAAAAAAGACGAACTCAAAGATTTTGAAGTACCCGCCGGTAAAAAGCCCTATGTCATTATGGTTGTAGGCGTGAATGGTGTTGGGAAAACTACCACCATTGGAAAGCTCGCATACCATTATAAGCAGGCCGGCAAATCCGTCGTGTTGGGAGCGGCAGATACTTTTAGGGCTGCAGCTGTTGATCAGCTCATCCAATGGGGCAAGCGGGTGGATGTGCCGGTAATCTCCCATGGCATGAACACCGATCCCGCTTCAGTAGCATTTGATACGGTGAAGAAGGCAGTAGATATGGATGCTGATGTCGTCATTATAGATACGGCTGGTAGATTGCATACCAAGGTGAACCTGATGAATGAGCTGGGTAAGATAAAGAGGGTGATGCAAAAATTCATCGATGACGCACCTCATGAAATCCTGTTGGTGCTGGACGGGTCCACGGGGCAAAATGCCTTTATTCAGGCAACAGAATTTACCAAAGTCACTGAAATCACCGCCTTAGCGATCACCAAATTAGATGGTACGGCTAAGGGAGGAGTTGTGATCGGTATTTCTGATCAGTTTAAGATCCCTCTGAAGTATATTGGTGTGGGCGAAAAGATGACAGACTTGCAGCTATTCAACAGCAAGGAATTTGTCGACTCCCTATTTAAGAAAAAGTAACCTCCAAACAACTTTTGATTGCTTGCACAAGGTTCTTGAGCTTATAAGGCTTTCAGCTATTATAATTTGGCAGAAAACTACTGCCGATTAAGTGGCAGGTTAATGGTGCGTTTTTTTATCTTCCACCATTTCTTCTCTCTCTTTGGGCTTGACATAACTGGGGCGGATCAATAGCCGCAGCGACGGGTCGAAGGAAAAATAATTCCAAGCCCAATTCATAAAAACAAGAATTTTGTTTTTCACACCTAGTATGGCCATCAAATGCACAAAAAGCCATACTAACCAAGCAAAAAAGCCTTGGAATCTTACAAAAGGTAAATCCACAACGGCAAGCTTGCGGCCAATAGTAGCCATTGATCCGAGATTTTTGTAGTTAAAGGGCGTGATTTTTTTTCCTTTTGACAGCGCAATAAAGTTTTTAGCCACATTTTTGGCTTGTTGTATTGCGACCTGAGCGACTTGTGGATGTCCCTTTGGATATGCTTCACTGGCTTGTAGGCATAGATCGCCAACAGCATATATAGCGTCTGATCCTTGCAGTTGGTTGAATTCATTTACAATCAATCTCCCATTGCCTGCGATTTGTTCGGGGTATATCCCATCTATATGGTTTGGCTTGACCCCAGCCGCCCAGAGAAGGGTTTGGGTTTCAATGGTTCCATAACCTTTGATATGAACATGGATACCATCATAATTTTCCACAACCGCATTCAGAAGCACCTCTACGCCCAAACTTCGAAGGTACTCCAATGCCTTTTGACTTGCTTCTGGGGACATGCCGGCGAGAAGCGCTGGACCAGCCTCGACGAGCACCACCTGCATGTTTTTAAAGTCGAGTTGGGGGTAATCTTTAGGAAGCACATTGTTTCTTAATCCTGCCATAGCTCCCGCGAGTTCCACTCCAGTCGGACCGCCACCCACGATTACGACGTTCATCATGGGCTTTCTAACAGCTACCGCTGCAATATTTACCGCACGCTCATAATTTGAAATGATTTTATTTCGAATATAAAGGGCTTCAGACACTGACTTCATGGGAATACTGTTTTCCATGATACTTTCGATGCCAAAGTAGTTGGTGTCGGCCCCGAGCGCCAGCACCATAAAGTCATAGTCAACGTAGCCAACGTTGGTGAACAAGCGTTTTTGTTCCTGATCCACGCGTAAGGCTTCTGCCATCCGAAAGGTGACATTGGGTGTGTTATGAAAGATTTTTCGTAATGGAAAGGATATAGCACTGGGTTCTAGGCCAGCTGTAGCTACTTGATAGAATAGAGGTTGAAATTGGTGGTAGTTGTTTTTGTCCAGTAGTACAACCTGATAGTCTTTACCTCGCAATTTTTTGGCAAGCTGTAACCCTGCAAAGCCGCCCCCAACGATCACAATCTTTTTGTGGTGGGTTTCAGCTAAGTTTGGAATTGGCTCTAGTGGTCCCATAATTTTCCCTTAATGGGTGTTTTCAGGTGCTGGAATGAATCAAACTTTCACAATAGAAGAGGATATTGTTGGCATTTGCCGATCTTGGATAAGCTAAGAAATTTCAACTACAAAGCACTACATATGAAGTACATTCATATTGCTTAATTCATTTTCATCTTTTTTGGTTCACTGCTTGGAGGTATCAGCGAGTGGAAGGAGGGATATCTTTTTGAACACCTGAAGGCAAAATGATAGGTGATGATGGGATCATTGTAAACTGTTGGATAAAGCTCCAGCTGCTTGGGGTCTAGGCGCTAAGGAAGTGAAAAAATGATATGCTTACAGGGCTTCTTATCCCTTGCTAAAGGTATGGAATCAAAAGATTTACTAATTTTACCGATGCTTATTGGTTCCGTTAGCGGTCTACACGATGTCGCTTAAAGAAGGAAATAAGTTTTTATAACTAAATGTCGTCGCAATTTTGCTTTGTGACATCAATCGAAATATATGGGAAGAGCATTTGAATTTAGAAAAGAAAGGAAATTTAAACGTTGGAGCAAGATGTCCAAGGTTTTCACCCGCTTGGGAAAGGAAATTGTCATGGCCGTCAAGGCCGGAGGACCAGATCCAACTACCAATGCTAAATTACGCACCGTCATCCAAAATGCCAAAGGAGCTTCGATGCCCAAGGACAGGATAGAGGCGGCCATTGCAAGGGCCAGTAACAAAGAGGAGAAAAATTATGAGGAAGTAATCTATGAAGGATACGGTCCTCACGGCATTGCGGTGCTTGTCGAAACCTCTACAGACAATATCAACCGTACGGTAGCTAATATCAGGCACTACTTTTCTAAAGCAGGTGGTTCCTTAGGTACATCCGGTTCCGTCAGCTTTATGTTTGATAGGAAGGCTGTATTTCGCTTTGCTAAGGCAGATTTGGATATCGAAGAACTGGAGCTTTCCTTGATCGACCATGGTCTGGAAGATATCGATGAAAATGAAGGGGAAATCTTTGCTTATTCAGCATTTGAAGATTTTGGAAGTATGCAGAAGGCGTTGGAGGACATGGGCATTGAGGTTATTAGTGCTGGATTTGAATGGTTTCCTATGTCTACTACTGAACTGACTCCTGAGCAGGAAGAGGAAGTAAATAAAATGATTGAGCGGATGGAAGAGGATGATGATGTGAACCATGTGTTCCATAACATGGCTTAATTCCATCAATTTTCCATCACTTGCAAAAATAATATGGCGTTCCCTAAAAGAAGGAATTTACAAGAAATACAGCGGAAGCAACTGGTGATAGTCGGGAGCAGGAACCCAGTAAAAATTTCCTGCACGGAAGAAGCCTTCCATCTGACCTTTTCTGATCAGATTCTTGTACAGGCTTTAGATGTGGATTCCGGCGTCAGTACTCAGCCCTTTGGAGACCAAGAGACCTACCTAGGAGCTTACAACCGAGCAGCCAACTGCAGGTCATCCTTTCCGGAGGCGGACTTTTGGGTTGGAATTGAGGGGGGCGTTGAGGAAATGGGCGAGGATTTGACAGCTTTTGCCTGGATAGTAGTTTTAGATAAAGCAGGTGGAGTGGGGCGTTCCAAAACGGCTTCTTTTTTCCTTCCACCTGCTGTAGCGCAGTTGGTAAACCAGGGAATCGAACTCGGAGTAGCGAATGATCAGGTTTTTCAGGAAGAAAACTCTAAACAGCAAGGCGGAGCTGTAGGGTCCCTTACCCGCGGGGCGGTCGGCCGAAAAGAGTTATATAAGCAAGCTGTTGTACTCGCACTTATACCTTTTAGCCGGCCAGAATTATACGGACATTCCAATGAGTCATAGATTTTATCTATTGGTTTTCGAGATAAATAGTTTTTACCTTTGCAGTTGAATCGGTAATAGAAATAATTGAAAGGAAATATGTTACAAGAGTTAGAGCAAGACAATTTACAAGAAGTTATCTCACAACATGAGAAGGTGATTGTTCAATACGGTGCTACATGGTGTGGGAATTGTCGCATCATGAAGCCTAAGATGAAGCGGTTAAGCAATGACTTTGGCGATATCAAATTTTTATATGTCGACGCGGAGAAATTGCCCAACTCCCGGAAACTGGCAGAAGTTACCAATTTGCCAACTTTTGCGGCCTTTAAAAATGGCCACCTGATCGGGCAGACACAAACCAATAAAGAAGAAAACCTCAAAACCTTGATCAATGAGATTGCCGATAATTAAGCACGTCCTTGGATTTATTGAAGAAAATGACGAGGACTGGGTAAATGAAACCATTGAGCTTCTCGAGCATATGACTGAGATCCCATCTCTCAAGGATGAGGAGATTGAAGTAATGGGCGAGTTGTTGTCCAATCTCTATGGAACACTGGAAGTACACAAGATGATCAAAGAAGGGATGGATAAAAAGGATGCTATGAATGCCTTTATGAAGAGGGTCATGGGCTCTATTGATAAATAATCACACCCGTTATTACAACAAGTTGTTTATTCACCCAAATTAAATCAACTGAAAAAACAGGAGTGATGGAGGTATATCGGAAGGTATACCTCTTTTATTGTTGAATATTTTGTAAAAAGTTGGCCAAAGCTACGTCCCAGTGAGGGTCAGCATCCCAGATAGGGCCGATATACAGCTCATTACGGACTAGGAATTTGATGTAGTATTTGATCACGATGCGATCTTTGTCTATTGTGTCGGGTACTTCTAAACCCATTCTTTGCATCAAATCACCTTCTCTGCCTTCCATCCGCATGAGTACAAATTGAACTCTTTCCTTGATCAGCTCGGCATCTGCTTTCGGGGTTGTAAGATAGGCCACGTTATAAGGATAGTGGGCTTTAAAAATACCTTCAAGGCCTTGCCTTTCACTTTCTTGCTCGGCAAGAATTTGCTCAGTGGTTTTACCCAGTAGATCATAGCGGAAAGTAGTCAAATAGCCTGCATCGCCGGCAGCACCTGCCAACCGTACGCCAAGTTGAAACACATCCAGGTTGAGCGGGTTGCGTGCCAGGAAAACTTCAGCCGCTTGAGCTGCCTCAACAGTACCAGGACCTTGAGGATATTCAGGTACTTCCAGTACTAACAGATTCTGTGTTCTTCTATTGACGCCAATTGAGCCGACGCTTTCCTTAAGTTCGGCTAAGTTCTTACCGGAACTAGTCCAGGCTGATCCGGGGGCTATAATTTTTTTATCCTGAGTAAAGGGCATGATATAGATCGAGCTTTCACCATTTTCCTTTCTAGTTAAAATCACAATGTTTTTTATCATCCTCTGCAAGAAAGCCGTAGCATAACTAGCCTGTGTCCCCTCTGAAATAATGATATCTTCTAATTCGTAGTAGGCAACAGGATCACCTCCAGCTTCAACTAATGCAGGGTGGATTTCTTCCGCGATGGCCTCCCATGACATTATAGGACGGGCAGCCGGTGCTGCAGATATAAGTACTACTGCCTTTCCGTTAAGGAAAGTATCAACAGCATCTTGGGCAATCCCTGGGACAGCACTAAAAAACATCAAAAAAACTCCGGTAATATACCTCATTGTCAAAGCTGTTTATCTTGATCCTGTTCTGCAGCCTGTTTGTGTTCAGCTGATTGATTTATGGCTACATTTGTGAACGGGATCTTTTTACTGCAAATTAGCATCCGAATTGCTAAAGTTTACTCATTTCATTCAGATAGCCAACGCATGATTTATATTAATCATATCAACGTGTCAAAATACCCGCTTTTTGTTTGCTTGCTGCTTTCATTCTTTATTGCTTCGGCCCAAGAAGTTGATCGGCAGCAGCTCCTTCGGGATATACAGTATTTATCTTCGGATGAATTGGGGGGACGAAAGCCTTTAACAGAGGGTAATCAACTCGCAGCTCAATTTATCAGAGATCGCTTTAAATCACTAGGATTGACAAGCCAATTCAAAAGTTATACGCAGCGCTTTCCGCTGATGGGCAATCGAGGCAATGGGGAAGCGTTGGGCGAGGGAACAAATATAACAGCATTTATCCCAGGACAGGATTCTGATCGATTGATTGTCATCACAGCCCATTACGATCATTTGGGTACTACTGAGGCAGGAGCGATCTTTAATGGCGCTGACGACAATGCTTCTGGAACCGCGGCACTTTTGGCACTTGCTGAGTACTTCACGAAAAATAAACCACGAGCCTCAATAATCTTAGCAGCCTTAGATGCTGAAGAAATGGGTTTGCAGGGGGCAAAGGCTTTGGTACGTGATTTTCCTTTTTCGCTTGAACATGTGCTTGTGAATGTCAATATGGATATGATCAGCAGAAATGTCAAAAGCGAGCTATATGCGGCAGGTACTTTACATTATCCCCATTTAAAACCCGCCTTGGAAAATGCTGCCAAGGGGGCAAAGGTCACTTTAAAATTTGGACATGATGAGCCGGGAATCGGAGCAGATGATTGGACAAAGGCTTCAGATCATGCTGCTTTTCATGATAAGGGTGTCCCCTTTGTTTATTTTGGTGTAGAGGATCATCCAGATTATCATAAAGAAACAGATACCTTCGAAAATATCGACCCTGAATTTTATTATGAGGCAGTACGACTCATCATCCGGTGTGTCGAAAAACTAGACGAAGCCCTTATTCCTTAGGCGTCTCCTCTTCCGAGTCGGGACATGCTCCGTCTGTCCAGGTTAATAAACCATTATTTTCTGCTAAACAGGAATTGGCATAAGTAACGCCATCACAGCCGCATACCGGTTTGTAGATTTTCACGCAGGGAGCGTCCATCTTGATTTTTGCAGGATCTATACATTCTGCTTGCTCCTCGGTAACTTCCTGAACCTGTTTGCCGCTTTTACACTGCTGGGACATGAGCAACAGGCTGAGTAAAAAGATGAATGAATATTTCATAATCAAGTGGTTTTAGTGGCTGATAGAATTAATTAGATGGCTTTAAGACTGATGTCCATGCTTTTTATATGATGCGTTAGCGCGCCCACTGATATATAATCAACGCCACATTCGGCTACATCCTTTAAGGTTTCTTCGCTAATTCCGCCGGAGGCTTCGGTCTTGTAGCGCCCATTAACAAGAGCAACCGCCTCTTTCATGGTCTGATAATCCATATTATCCAACATGATAAAATCTATACCTCCAACCTGCAATACCGTTTCGACTTCTTCCAGGTTTCTGGTTTCCACTTCAATTTTTAGGTTCAGATTTTTTGCTTTCAAATAGCGGTGAGTGGCTTCAATGGCTGGCTGGATCCCACCCGCAAAATCAATATGGTTGTCCTTAAGCATAATCATGTCGTAAAGTGCAAAGCGGTGGTTCTCTCCCCCTCCCAAGGCCACGGCCCATTTTTCCAACATGCGAAAATTAGGCGTTGTTTTACGTGTATCGAGCAGTTGGGCTTTGGTATGGCTGATCAATTGGTTGTATTGGAAGGTCTTGGTTGCAATACCGCTCATTCTTTGCATACAGTTAAGCATTAGCCTCTCCGTTGTCAAGATTGAAGCAGCCTTTCCTGCTACAATAAGCCCCACGTCCCCCTTCTTTACCTCTTGCCCATCTTGTAACAGCACATCTACTTTAAGGGAAGGATCATAATATTCAAAAATCATGCGCGCGAGCTCTAGACCGGCAATGATCCCATCTTCTTTGATTAGAAGCTTGGCTTTACCTTCTTTATAGGCAGGTATGGCCGCCAATGTGGAGTGGTCTCCGTCGCCAATATCCTCCTTGAATGCGGACTGAATAAAGGCAAGAATGTTTTCAGGGGTTAAGTAAGGTTTTTTCACGCCGGCAAAGTTAAAAAGAAAATAGTAGGGTTCGGTTTTATTCCTTGGTGAATTCCAGGCTTGAGATGCTTAACTTCCCGTCTTCGCGGAGACCTTTGATCAAAACTTTAAATGTTTCTTCTACACTGGAATATTGTCCGATAATGTGCCAGCTTTTATCCTCGGGTTGGTCTTGATGTAAAATTTTAAATTCCTCGCAAGGATATTTTCTGAAAAACTCCCGGAGGATCTGTTCAGCTTGATTTTTCGAATAGCTACTGAAGTTGTTGCTGATATTGAGGCTTACGGAATCTTTAAAAAATCTAGCCAGAGACTTACTCGAACCAGTCTGCATAGCCGCACTGATTTCCTCTATATTTTGAAGAGGTAAGGCTCTGAGATAAGTGAAAGCCACTATCCCTAAGAGTACACATCCAAGGGCAAACATTTTATTCATAAAATCGGCAGAATCAAAATCCACGCCAATCCTTATGTTCACATTTTCAGCAGGAAGTGTAGCATTCGTTTTATCGTCTTTTCGCTTTTCCACTCGACATAAAGTCGTAAATTTGCCCCCTGTTCTATATAAAGCCTTATATTTACGGAATGAATAAGAAAGTTTTACTTATGATTTTAGACGGTTGGGGTCTAGCTCCCAACCCAGAAGTTTCAGCAATAGATAAAGCCAATACCCCCTTTATAGATAATCTTTTTGTAAAATACCCACACTCCAAATTAGAGGCCTCAGGCTTAGCCGTGGGTCTTCCCGAAGGCCAAATGGGAAATTCCGAAGTAGGCCATATGAATATTGGCGCCGGGAGGGTAGTTTATCAGGATCTCGTGAAGGTCAACAAAGCGGTGGCTGAAGGAGATCTTAATGTTAATCCGGTGCTTCAAAGGGCATTTGCACAGGCTAAGGTCGCTGGTAAAAAAGTACACTTCATCGGGCTGGTTTCAGATGGTGGGGTGCATGCGCACATCGACCACCTCAAAGGGTTATGTGATGCGGCTAAGGCCAACGGGGTGGAGGATGTCTTTATCCATGCATTCACTGATGGTCGTGATACAGACCCCAAAGGAGGCTTAGGTTATTTGGAAGATCTACAGGGCCATTGTGCCCAATCAGTGGGTAAAATTGCCTCGGTAGTTGGCCGTTACTATGCCATGGATCGGGATAAGCGATGGGAGCGCGTAAAGTTGGCGTATGACGCCATGGTGTTTGGAGAGGGAGAGCGTTCAAAAAACATTGCCAATTCCATCCGGAAATCCTACGACAATGGGGTAACGGATGAATTTATCCGTCCTATCATTCAGGTAGATGAAACCGGCAAACCGATCGCCTGTATTGAAGAAGGTGATTTGGTGATCTGCTTTAACTTCAGAACTGACCGAGGACGGGAAATCACCGAAGTACTTACGCAGAGGGATTTTGAGGACTACAAAATGAAGAAATTGAACCTTCACTATATTACTTTTACCACCTATGATGAAACATTTGAAGGTGTAGAAGTAATATTTGAAAAGGACAACCTTCACAACACGCTGGGAGAAGTATTGGCTGCAAACGGCAAAAAGCAGATCAGGATTGCAGAAACAGAAAAGTATCCCCACGTTACCTTTTTCTTTTCAGGAGGTAGAGAGCAGGTTTTTGAAGGCGAATCTCGAATTCTTTGCAGTTCGCCTAAAGTGGCCACTTATGACCTACAGCCAGAGATGAGTGCCTATGAAATAGCGAAGAAGATCAATATCGAGCTTCATAAACAAGAGGTGGATTTTGTCTGCCTTAACTTTGCTAATGCAGATATGGTGGGTCATACAGGTGTGTTTGAGGCAGCAGTAAAGGCTTGCGAGGCTGTGGACCGATGTGCAGAGTCTGTTGTCACTGCGGCTTTGGAAAACGGCTATACTACCATCGTAATTGCTGATCACGGCAATAGCGACTGTATGATCAACCCCGATGGTTCGCCCAATACGGCTCATACCACCAATCTGGTACCCTGTATTATGGTCGACCATAAGGATAGGCTAGAGGTAACCGACGGCAAATTGGGCGACTTGGCGCCGACGATCTTAAGGCTAATGGGCCTAGGTATACCTGCTGAAATGACAGGGAATATTTTGCTAAAGTAATATGTTGAAGAAGGGCTGGGTTGTGTTGTTTGCCGGGTTAGTATTATCTTGTTCGCAGGATAACGCACAGCCTATGGACAATCCTACCCAAATCAACAAATATTATCCATTAAAGGATTTTGTAGAAAAGCAGGTTGAACTGCTGGATGGTTCTACGGTGCGAAAACTTTTAATGATAAAAGGCAAAGAAGAGGAGACGACCTTTGCAATGGATGCTGAAGGATGGCGAAAGGAACTTGACATCTTTATCCATGCAGACATTAATAAAGCTTCTTTGGCCACTGCCTATGAAACCGAAGAAGGTGAAGGTGTGATAATCCATAGGCTTAAACCCGGTGAAAAGGCGGCCATCCAGGAAATAAAAGTCGAACGAGACGGAGAGCAGGTTCGTTTGATAGCTTTTAAAGCCTTTCAGGATGATTTTTTCTATACAACATCTTCTGAAGGAAAGTTGGAGATAGGGAGCTCAGGAACAGTTAGGAGATACGAGGTCTCCGGAAGTCAGAAAGTATGGTTTTTGTCTCCCAACAAGATGTCAATTCGCGGAGAAATACTGAAATAGCAACTGAATATGGCGCTATACTGAAAAGCAAAAAAGGGATGGTTTCTTTTCCATCCCTTTTTTGCTTTTAATCACTGCCGACTATACCGACTGACTTCAGAATTTCACTTTAGGCAAAAGCAAAAAACACCAGCCATGTGATAAATAGAATGGGCAACAAGATCGGCAAGGAAAACCTGATGATATACCCGAAAAAGGAGGGCATTTTAATGCCATTTTGCTCAGCAATAGATTTAACCATAAAGTTTGGTCCATTGCCGATATAAGTCATGGCTCCAAAAAAGACGGAAGCGATGGATAT
>DATGQZ010000066.1:0-13881 GCA_035303945.1 Cyclobacteriaceae bacterium | reverse complement strand
TCAGTAAAGGAGCTAGGCGACTGAAACACATATCTGGATACCACCTGCCAAGTAACATTCAGTACCATAATGCCTAAAATAATGATTAACAGATGGGCTACTGTTTTATCCATTTTTTGCCTGAAGGTCTTCGGCTTTACTTCAATCATGGTTTCTAATTTGTTCGATCAATGCATATAGTTCCGGCTCATTATCTCTATAGTAAGCATACATCGACTCCACCGCTTCCTTAAATCCATCCTGCTCCGGATAGGTAATGGTGACACCTGCTTCTTCTAGAATTTTCATTGACTCGGCTACGGACTCAGCCCATATTTTGTATTCATACACCGCAGACTCATCCGCTGCTTCCTGTAGCCATTGTTTTTCCTGATCGGAAAGCCTTTCCCAAAGTTTCGTGCTGACGATCATCATGTCGGGAACGGCTGTGTGTTCATTGATGCTGTAATATTTGCAGACCTCATAGTGGCGGGAAGTCACCAAGCTAGGCGGATTGTTTTCCGCTCCATCTACAATTCCCTGCTGCAAGGCAGTATATAATTCTCCCCAAGACACGGGAGTAGGAGAACCACCGAAGCTTTTTACCATTTGAATGGCAGTGGGGCTTTCCATGGTCCTGATTTTCATGCCGGCCAAATCGGATGGATGGTTGATCGGTTTGGTTTTGGTGTAGAAGCTCCTTTTGCCTGCGTCATAAAAGCAAAGCCCCCTAAACCAATATTTTTCTCCTTCTTCCAGCAAGGATTTACCTATTGGCCCACTTAGCACATGCTGTCGGTGGGTATCATCTCTAAAAATATAGGGTTGACTGAGCACGCGTAGCTTTGGAGCAAAGCTCTCCACAACGGCTGTAGAGACTTTGGTCATGCCCACACTTCCTATCTGGAGCAGCTCCATCAGTTCCCGCTCCGTGCCCAGTTGCTGGTTGGGATAGACTTGCACAATCATTTGACCGTCTGATTTCTCCTCCACCCTCTCTGCCAAAAATACCATCGCCTCATGCACCGGATGGCTCGTGTCCAAACCATGGCCTAGCTTGATAATCCTCACCCCACCAGGCCCCTCACAACCTGCCAATAGCAGCAGCCAAAGTGGCAGGCAGCATCTTAAGAAAGAATAAATGGGTTTATTGTTAAAAGCTTGCTTCATTATTAAGTGTTACTTTTTATTTCTTGAACCAGTGCCAAAGCTTTAGCTATTTCCTGTTCCAAAGTAGCATAATCCTTTCCTTGGATCCATTCCTTTTTGAAGAGCTGCGATCCCATCCCTACACAGGTCACTCCTGCTTTAAACCAAGCTGAAAGATTTTCTTTGGTAGGCTCTACTCCGCCCGTTGGCATCATTGGCAGCTTTGGGAAAACGGCTTTTACCGAAGAAATAAAGGCAGGCCCCAATACATTGCCTGGGAATGCTTTAATTACTTGCGCGCCCAGCTCTTTGGCATTAAAAATTTCCGTTACCGTGCCGCATCCCGGGATCCAAAGTACTTGTTGAGAATTGCAATACACGCCGATTGTTGGAATAAAGGCAGGTGAAACCACAAAATGCGCCCCAGCATCCAAAAATTTCCGTGCATCCTCATCTTTGAAAATTGTCCCAATACCCAACACCAGATCCTCGTATTGTTCAGCATGCGCCGAAAGAGCTGTGAAAACCTCCAATGCGTTGGCACCCCGGTTGGTGAATTCAAAAACTTTCACTCCTCCTTTATAAGCCGCATCCAAAACGCCTATGGCAGTATCAATATCTGTATGATTAAAAACGGGAATTATCCCAGTAGCCTCCATGGCCGATAAGATCTGTTGTTGTTCAAATTTCATATGCTGTTACTTAATCCATTTTTATTTACGCATACCACCCGAAGATGCTTGCAGTGACATCGGTTTCATCCCTCTCTTCAGAAAAGCCTTTAGCTCAAATTGGCTCCTGCACACTAAAAACCCGCTCTGATTCTTTTCTGCATTAAAATGCCCATTTAATTTTCAATTGCCCAAAACTAACCTAGATTTGAAAAAAAAACAGTAAACCGTCCAATATCTTTTGTAAATATTTAACTTGTGCAATCGGTTGCTCGAACATCTATCTTTTCGAAATGTTATATAATATTTTAAAAATACATCCAAACGACAATGTTTTAGTTGCCCTCACGGACCTGAAAGCCGGAGAGACGGTAAATTATAAGGGAAATGAGGTCTCGATCCGTTATGATGTGCCCGCAAAACATAAGATCGCGGAAGCCGCACTTGCACCTGGCGAAAAGATCTACATGTATGGAATAATAGTTGGAAAGGCGCTTTTCCCCATTGCTAAAGGCGAAGTGTTAACCACGCAAAACGTTGCACATCAGACTGCCGAATACACCGGAAAACGAACCGATTTCCAATGGTCGGCGCCAGACGTAACAAAATGGAAGGGTAAAACCTTTTTGGGTTTCCACAGACCTGATGGTCAGGTGGGCACCGCCAACCATTGGATTGTTGTTCCTTTGGTATTTTGCGAAAACCGAAATGTGGAAATTATAAAGCAGGCATTTGTTGAAGAGTTGGGATTCGAGAAGCCCAACCCTTATAAAAGTTATGTAAGGCAAATGACCGCCCTTTACACCCAAGGGCAGCGGCAGGAAATTCAAAATTTAACCATAGAAACTGCAGAACGTCACCATGCAAACAAGATCTTTGTCAATATTGACGGGATCAAGTTCTTGACCCATCAAGGTGGATGCGGTGGTACCCGGCAGGATTCCGAGGCTTTGTGCGCATTGATCGCCGGATATATCCACAACCCCAATGTGGCTGGGGCGACGATCCTCAGCTTGGGCTGCCAAAACGCCCAGGCGTCGGTGTTACTGGAGAAACTGCACAAAATCAATCCCCAACACTCCAAGCCTGTTATTATCCTTGAACAACAGCAGGAAGGAACAGAGCAAGCCTTGCTGACCAAAGCCATTCAGGAAACGTTTATGGGGCTGACGGAAGCTGACCAGATACAGCGACAACCTGCCCCATTAAGCAAATTGACTGTGGGATTGGAATGTGGCGGTTCGGATGGATTTTCCGGTATTTCTGCCAATCCAGCAGTGGGCCATGCCTCAGATCTTGTAGTAGCACTGGGAGGAAAAACCATTTTATCCGAATTTCCAGAATTGTGCGGTGTTGAGCAAGAGCTAATCAACCGTTGTGTCAGTGACGAAACGGCAGAACGATTCGTACAGTTGATGCGTGCCTATTCAGCCAGAGCAGAGGCTGTAGGTTCGGGATTCGACATGAACCCCAGTCCAGGCAATATCAAAGACGGTTTGATCACGGACGCGATGAAGTCTGCGGGTGCTGCCAAAAAAGGTGGCACCTCCCCCATTACGGATGTGCTGGACTATACAGAAGTAGCCGTAAAGCCAGGATTGAACCTGCTCTGCACTCCGGGTAATGATGTAGAAAGCACAACGGCTATGGCTGCCTCCGGCTGTAATATCATTCTGTTTACCACGGGACTTGGAACACCGACAGGAAATCCGGTAACGCCAGTCATTAAGGTTTCCTCAAATTCTAAGCTGGCGGAGAAAATGCCTGATGTCATTGATATCGATACAGGTAGTGTGATTGCTGGAGAAAAAACAATAGAGCAAATGGGGGAAGAAATATTGGATTATATTATTGAGGTAGCCAGCGGAAACATCATCCCTAAAGCTGTACAACTCAATCAAAATGATTTCATCCCTTGGAAGAGAGGCGTTTCTCTTTAAGTTTTTATTATAACATATACACAATGCATAACCCATTTTCAGTCAACAGTAAAATTATTATGCTTAGCGGGGCCACGGGTGTATTGGGCAAAGCCATTGCCTTGCATTTAGCCGGACAAGGTGCCCACGTGATCATTCTGGGGCGCAATCCAGAAAAAGTGGGAGATCTGGTGAGCCAAATAAAAAACGCAGGTGGTGCCGCCACTGTCGCCGTTGCGGATGTGACCAGCGAAACCCAGCTTCAAGCACTACAGACTCAGCTATCCCAGCAATTTGAGCACATTGATGTTTTGATTAATGCCGCTGGTGGCAATATGCCGGGGGCCGTTGTAACCCCTGATCAAACCATCGCGGATCTGGCCAGCGAGGACGTGAAGAAAATTATGGACCTGAATTATCTGGGAACCTTTCTGCCAGTCAAAACCTTTCTCCCGCTGCTTAAAGCAGCAGAGACAGCTAGTATCATCAACATATCCTCCATGGCTGCTAGCCGTCCCATGACCAGAGTGATGGGCTATGCTTCTGCGAAAGCAGCAGTGGACAATCTAACCAAATGGCTGGCAGTGGAATTCGCAAAGAAATTTGGTTCCCATCTTCGAGTGAATGCAGTCGCTCCGGGCTTTTTCCTTACTGAACAAAACAGGCAATTGCTCACCGAAGGCGACGGCAGCCTCACTACGCGGGGGAACCAGATCATCGAACATACCCCCATGGCACGGTTCGGCGATCCAGAAGACCTGTTTGGCGCCATCCAATGGCTTTGCAGCAATGCATCTAAGTTTGTTACCGGTACAATTATCCCCGTAGATGGTGGATTTAGCGCATTTTCAGGAGTATGAGCAACAATAAAATAAAAATGGAGCAAACCATGAGATGGTATGGCCCCAATGACCCCGTAAGTTTAACCGATATTCAACAGGCAGGAGCTACAGGCATCGTCACTGCCCTGCACCACCTCCCTAATGGAGTGGAATGGCCAAGGGAAGAAATCCAAGAACGCAAAGCCATCATCGAGGCAGCAGGCCTTCGATGGTCTGTGGTAGAAAGTATCCCTGTGCATGAGAACATCAAAACCAGAAGCGGAAATTTTGAAGCGTATATCCGTAACTATCAAAACAGTATCAGAAATCTTGCTACTGAGGGGATACACACGGTGTGTTACAATTTCATGCCTGTTTTGGATTGGACAAGGACAGACCTGAGCTACACCTTACCCAATGGGGCTAAAGCCTTACGGTTTGAAATGCGCGCCCTGGCGGCTTTTGATCTCTATATTCTCAAAAGACCTGGGGCAGAATTTTCCTATGCTGAAGATGTCCACAAAAAAGCCGCGGCTTACTACGAAAGCCTTACCGATGAGGACAAACAATTGCTCACCAACACCATCATTGCCGGCCTGCCCGGCGCTGAAGAGGGCTATTCCTTGCTGGACTTCCAGAATATTTTGGATACCTATAAAAATATTGATGCCAAAACCTTGGCTGATCATCTCCGGCAGTTTTTGGATGCCATCATCCCTGTAGCGGAAGCATGCGGAGTCTCACTGGCCATTCACCCCGACGATCCTCCTTATCCCATATTCGGCTTGCCGCGCGTGGTCAGCACAGCTGCAGACTACGAGCGTATTATCTCAGACAACAGCAGTCCCAACAACGGCTTCTGTTTCTGTACGGGATCTTTGGGTGTCAGGGCTGACAATGATCTTCCTGCAATGGTGCGGCAGTATGGAGACCACATCCACTTTATTCACTTAAGGAGCACTGAAAGGGACGAAGAAGGCAACTTTCACGAGGCAAACCACCTTGAAGGAGATGTTCCTATGGCAGAAGTAGTGGCGGAAATCCTCCGGGTCCAACAAAGGCGAAACAAAGCGTTGCCAATGCGTCCAGACCATGGGCACCAGATGTTGGATGACCTCAGGAAAGTAACCAATCCTGGGTATTCTGCTATCGGAAGATTGAAAGGATTGGCGGAATTAAGAGGCTTGGAAATTGGAATTCTAAGTAATCTGTAGTTTATTTTACAATAAATTTAAAATAACCAATGAGAAAATTCTTTTTAAATGCTGCAGCTGTCGCTTTAATAGCTGCTTTTGCCAGCTGTGGGGCGTCTGATCAACAACAAACGTCAAATGAGGAAGGATGGATACCTTTGATCAAAGACAATTCCTTGGAAGGATGGACCAAAGTGGCAGGCGCTGCAGCGTTTACCATTGATGACGGCGTCATCATTGGCACCGCCGTGGCCAACACGCCCAACACCTTCCTGATCAGCGACCAGCAGTATGATGATTTTATCCTTGAACTGGAAATCAAAGTAGAGCATGAGTCCAGCAACTCTGGCGTGATGGTGCGCGGTCAATATGACCCTAACGGGAAAGACGGTCAGGGAAGGGTTTATGGCTATCAAGTGGAACTGGACCCCTTGGAAAGAGCTTGGTCCGCTGGCATTTATGATGAAGCCAGGAGAGGATGGTTATACCCTTTAACGCTAAATCCTGAGGCGAGGGGTGCCTATAAGGCTAACGACTTTAATCACTACCGCATCGAAGCGATCGGCAATGAAATCAAAACTTGGCTCAACGGACAGGAAGTGGCTTATCTCGTGGATGACATCGATGCCAAAGGAATGATAGGCTTACAGGTGCACAGCATTCGTAACCCAGAAGATGCTGGACACAAGACCTACTTTAGGAACATCAAGGTACAAACCGAGAACCTCCAGCCTAAGCCTTTCAAAAAGGACATTTATGTGGTCAACAATTTGGACAATCAGCTTACGGATTATGAAAAAGACAATGGCTATAAGCTCTTGTTTGACGGCAGCAGCAACAATGGCTGGCGGGGAGCCAAGCTAGATGGGTTTCCAGAAAAAGGCTGGACCATCAATGATGGTGTTTTGACGATCGAAGCATCTGATGGTGGGGAATCTACCAACGCAGGTGATATTGTTACTGAGAAGAAGTACAGCGCCTTTGATCTTTCTTTCGACTTTATGCTTACAGAGGGAGCCAATAGCGGTGTCAAATATTTTGTGACCCTGTCCGAAGACACGAAGGGCTCGGCCATCGGTTTGGAGTATCAAATCCTGGATGACGCCAAGCACCCTGATGCTAAAATGGGCAAAAATGGCAACAGAACCTTGGCTTCGCTATATGACTTAATTCCTGCAGAAAAACAGGAGCGGTTTCTGAAGCCCATCGGGGAATGGAACAAAGGCCGGGTCGTTGTGTATCCGGACAACAAGGTGGAGCACTACCTCAACGGCATCAAAGTGGTTGAATATCAAAGAGGCTCTGAGGAATACAGGAAGCTTGTAGCAGACAGTAAGTACAAGATTTGGGATAATTTTGGAGAAGCTGAAGAAGGCTACATCCTATTGCAGGACCACGGCGACAAAGTCAGTTATAAAAACATCAAGATTAAAGAGTTAAATTAGTCTTTTGAAGTATTACCATGGAAAAAGTGAACAATACCAGAAGGGATTTTATCAAGAAATCAGTATTAACTACCGCAGGTCTTTCAACTTTGGGAGCGGTCGGCTTTTCGGCCAAAAGCTATGGACGGATTTTAGGAGCGAATGAGCGGCTGAATATTGCTATTGCAGGATTGGGTCGACGTTTAGGGGCATTTTATGCACCCATAGGCAGAAAAGAAAGTAATGTAAACCTTGTCTATCTCTGCGATGTGATGAAGTCTCAGCGGGAAAAGGCTGCCAAAAATTTCCAAAAGCATATTGATTACCAGCCGAAGCTGGAAAACAGCATCTTCAAGGTACTTGAAGATCCCCAGGTGGATGCCTTAATTAATGCCACACCGGACCATTGGCATGCGCCTGGCACTTGGTTAGCCGTGGAAGCAGGCAAACACGTATATGTGGAAAAACCCTGTAGCCACAACCCAAGGGAAGGGGAATTGCTGGTGGAATATCAGAAAAAATATAACAAGGTCATTCAGATGGGCAACCAACAACGTTCATCTGGGCATACTATCGAAATCATCAATGAAATTCACCGCGGAGTAATCGGCAACGCATATCTAGCCAAGGCCTACTACAACAGTGCCAGGGGTGAAGTGCCCCGCGGTGTGAAAGCTGCCCCACCAGAGGGCTTGGATTGGGAGCTCTTTCAAGGTCCTGCACCAAGGAAGGAGTATATGCACGATACTTGGGACTACAACTGGCATTGGTATGGCTGGGATTATGGCACTGCCGAGTCCGGCAATAATGCTACCCATGAACTGGATGTAGCACGTTGGGCCCTACAAACTGATTTCCCCAGCAAGGTATTGGTTGCATCGGGCAAATATCACTGGCCGGAGGATGGATGGACCATGTATGACACCATGGACGCAACCTTCCAATTTGAAGGCAACAAGACCATACAGTGGGACGGCAAAAGCCGCAATGGACACAATACCTATGGAAAATCAGGAAGGGGTACTTTAATATATGGTACTGAAGGAACTGTACATGTAGATCGCGACGCATACCAGCTTTTTGACAGAAACGGTAAATTGATCAAAGAAAGCCAATCCGACGGAAGTGAAGGTGGTACGCAACTGGGAGGTGGCGGTGATATGTCCACTACCCATGTAGTCAACTTCTTTGAAGCTATCAGGGGTAAGGAACAACAAAATTCTCCTATAGACGAAGGCAGCAAAAGCACCTTGCTGTGCCATTTGGCAAATATAGCTTCCAGAACCGGAGAGGTCTTGGAGTGTAATCCTTCCAATGGACATATTACCAACAGCAAGGCGGCTCAAAAACTCTGGTCCAGAGAATACGAAAAAGGTTGGGAGCCGAAGATCTAAACCATAACCCATTAACCATAAAGCCAAACTACCATGAATAAGCCCGAATCATCAAGAAGAGACTTTTTAAAAAAATCGATGCTCACCACAGCTGGCTTATCTGCTTTAGGCGCAGTAGGCTTTTCGGCCAAGAGTTATGGAAGAATTCTCGGCGCCAATGATAAGGTTAATGTAGGCATTGTTGGCTTTTCCAACCGCTGTAAGCAATCATTGATCCCCTCCATGCTGGACCATGCAAAGCAACTGAATTTTGAATTTACGGCAGTATCAGATATCTGGAATAGGCGCAGGGATGAGGCCGTGGCTTACGTCAAGGAAAAAGCGGGGGCCAGTATTGCTACTGCCCGCAACAACGAAGAGTTGTACGAGCGCAAGGATGTGGATGTGGTTATCATCAGCACGGCTGACTTTCAGCATGCGCTTCATTGCAAAGAGGCGGTGGAAGCCGGAAGGGATGTGTATGTGGAGAAGCCCTTTGCGGAGACCATGGAGGACAACAGAGCTGCCAGAGAAGCTATTGAACGCACCGGGAAAATAGTTCAGGTAGGTTCGCAAAGAAGAAGCGCGCCTAATTACCACGCTGCCAATGATTTTATTCGCTCAGGAAAATTTGGCGATATTGTCATGGTAGAAATGTCCTGGAACGTCAACCAACCTGGAAGATGGAGGTTGCCCGAGCTAACAAAGGAAATCAGAGAGCAGGACACGGATTGGAAGCGCTTTCTGATGAACCGACCTTACGAAGCTTGGAATCCCAGAAAATATCTAGAATACCGGCTTTTTTGGCCTTACTCATCCGGTATACCCGGACAATGGATGGCCCACCAGATTGACACCGTCCATTGGTTTACCGGCTTAGCTCATCCTCGCAGCGTGGCTGCCAATGGTGGCATCTATCTGTGGAAGGATGGCAGGGAAAATTTCGACACCATGACCGCTGTCTTCGATTACGGCCCTTTAGATAATAAAGAAAAAGGTTTTCAAGTAGTTTATTCCTCCCGATTCACCAATTCAGCCGGAGGCACTAAGGAAATTTACTATTCCAACGGCGGAGAGTTAAATCTGGATACCAATAAGGTGACGCCGACGGGAGGTCTAACTGAGCGTAATGCCAAATCCATGGGCATGGAAGCCAATTTGTTAGAAGAATTTTCGCTGTCTGAAGCTCAAAAAGCTGAGACAGGAGCCAACACCGGTGCAGATCCAATGACTTCCCTTCATATGCGAAACTGGATGGAATGCGTCAGAAGCAGAAAGCAGCCGAATGCGAATGTAATGGCCGGATATAACCATTCTATTGCCAATATTATGACTACAGCAGCATTACGAACGGGTCAATTCGTCACCTTTGACGAAAAAAACCAAGAAGTACTTGCAGGAGGCAAAGCCTTCAAGTATTGACTTTAACACTGTCACTGAAGCAATCTATATCCTGTTCATGTTTCGTTCTTCCCTCCTTTTGATGCTGATTCTCTCCTGTTTCCACTACTCCTGCACCCCCTCGGTATCTGGAGCAGCAGGCACAGAGGTAGGCACCGATACGCTCAAGCCTGAACCTGTTGAACTGCTGCGCAATGAGGCGGAACATAAAGTGGACGTACTGGTCGGAGGCAACCTGTTTACCTCCTACCTTTATTTGGAAAAGCTCAAAAAGCCTGTGCTCTACCCTATTTATTCTTCAGAGGGAAATCTGGTGACACGGGGCTTTCCCTTGGCCAATAGAGCCGGTGAAAGAACAGATCATCCCCACCATGTAGGGCTTTGGCTAAACTACGGAGACGTCAACGGATTGGACTTTTGGAACAATTCGGAAGCGATTGAAGAGGATAAAAAAGGCCGGTATGGCTCCATTGTACACCGAGACATCGTCGTCATAAAAGGTGGACAGGGGGAAGGGGAATTGGTGGTCACAGCTGACTGGATTGACAGCCAGGGCAAGGTTTTGCTCAACGAAAAAACGCAGTACCTGTTTAGGGGAGAAGGTGCTATGCGGAGCATTGATAGAATTACCCACCTAACCGCTGTTCATCGAGTAGATTTAAAAGACAACAAAGAAGGAATGCTTGGGATTCGTGTATCGCGTGAGTTGGAGCATCCTTCAGACCAACCGGAAAAATATACTGACAGTTTAGGCCAAACAATAGATGTTCCCTGGGTCAACAAAAAAGGCGTGAGTGGTCTGTATTATGGGAGTAACGGCATACGCGGCGAATCAGTATGGGGCACCAGAGCCGAATGGATGGCTCTCAACGGCATGATTGACGGTGAATCAGTAACCATAGTCATTTTTGATCACCCCGAAAACATAGGCTTTCCCACCTATTGGCATGCCAGAGGCTATGGGTTATTTGCGGCCAATCCCTTAGGACAAAAAGCGCTCAGCAATGGGAGAGACGAACTTAATTTTAGCTTACAGGCAGGTGAGACAGTCGTGTTTAAACATAAAATAGTGATTTATTCCGGAGAGGTGAAAGAAGATCAATTGCACCAACAGTTTAGAGCCTTTTCCGTACAATAAACCTATGCCAATCCCAATATTCAATTGAAGTAAGAAATTACCAGGGCTCGCATTTTCTATTTCCAAAGCCTACAAATTCCCATGGGTTTTCGTATTTTTAGGCTTCAAAAAGGACTTTCTGTTGATGGCCAGGTGCAGCTTCAATGCTTTATTGAGGCAACTATTTAGTTTAACAGGAGGCCACATCCTTCAGCGTCTGAAAAAATTTACCCATGGATATAACGGTTGAAATAATTTTATTTGGTGTTTCGATCCTGTTCTTTTTAAGCATTTTAGCAGGTAAGGCAGGCCACCGTTTTGGCGTGCCTGCCTTGTTGTTGTTTTTGATCGTTGGGATGGCAAGTGGCAGCGATGGACTAGGAATTCAGTTTGAAAATCTAGCCGTTGCCCAAGCAATTGGAACAATCGCGTTGTGTATAATCCTTTTCTCAGGTGGCATGGACACCAAGTTAGAAGAAATTCGTCCAGTAGCCGTGCAGGGAGTGGTGTTAGCAACCATAGGCGTATTGTTGACTGCGATCAGTACGGGTGTATTAATTTGGTGGATTTTTGACTTGACCCATCAAGCATTAGAGGTCAGCCTGCTTACTTCCTTGCTCTTGGCGGCCACCATGTCATCTACTGATTCTGCATCGGTATTTTCGATTCTCAGGTCCAAGGGATTGAACCTAAAAAACAACCTTAAGCCCATGCTGGAGCTAGAAAGTGGTAGTAACGACCCCATGGCTTATGTGCTTACGGTGACCCTTATCGACCTCATCATGATGGATGCTTCACCCAATTACTGGATTGCTGGCGGCAAGCTTTTGATGCAGTTGACCATCGGAGCCATGGCGGGATATTTCATGGGTAAAGTCGCGGTACGCTTGATCAACAAAATAGATATTGACAACAGCTCCCTTTACCCTATTCTGGTGTTTACCTGCTGTATCTTCATCTTTTCCTTCACCTATTTTATTCAGGGAAATGGCTTCTTGGCCGTGTATGTCAGCGGGTTGGTAATCGGCAATGCAAGGTTTGTTCACAAGCGTACTACGGTCAATTTCTTTGACGGCTTAGCTTGGCTGAGCCAATTGCTGATGTTCCTTACCCTCGGCTTGCTTGTCAATCCGGGAGAGCTGTTGACCATTATCGTGCCCGGCTTGATCATCAGTGTAGTAATGATCTTGCTGACCCGTCCCATCAGTGTTTTTGCCTGCCTACTGCCTTTTTCTAAAATGGGCAAGAAGGACAAGGTGTTTGTTTCATGGGTAGGATTAAGAGGTGCCGTGCCCATTATTTTTGCGATCCTACCCTTAGCTGCGGGAGTGCCTCATGCAAGACTGATCTTCAATATCGTTTTCTTTTGTACTTTGGTATCCTTGGTTGTGCAAGGTACTTCGCTACCAAAGGTGGCCACTTGGCTTGGATTGGCGGAAAAGCCAAACAATTTCAACAAACTGAAGGAGTTTGACATGGATTTTTCGGACGATATTAAGTCTGTAACGACCGAAATTACCGTGACGCCTCAGGCGTTAAGAAATGGTAACCACCTGATGGACCTCCCCTTGCCAGACAAAACCCTGGCCGTACTGGTAAAGCGGGACGGCAAGTATTTTGTACCTAAGGGCAAAACCGTTTTGCAGGAAAATGATAAAGTGCTCATCATTACCGATGATCAGCAGGCACTGCAGGAAACGCTGCGAAATATGAACCACATAGATCCCGCGGTATAAGCGTTTGATGCGTCAATAGGTTTAGTGGCCATCATAAGTAGTATTGGCAGGATCTTAGCCCGACACAATTCTGCCGTCTTGCATCGTCAGCTTCCTGTCGGCCATCTGTGCGAGTTCTTGGTTGTGGGTGACAATGACAAATGACTGTCCGAATTCATCCCTGAGCTTAAAAAACAGTTCGTGAAGGGCTTGCGCGCTTTGGGTGTCCAAATTGCCACTGGGCTCATCCGCAAAAATGATTTTGGGATTGTTGATCAACGCACGGGCTACGGCCACCCTTTGCTGCTCTCCACCCGACAATTCAGAAGGCTTGTGCTGCAAGCGTCCTTGAATGCCTAATAACCCTGCAAGCTCTCCGGCCCGTTTCCGTAGCTCACGTTCTCCCCTCCCGGCTATCAGGCCGGGAATCATGATATTTTCTTCGGCGGTAAATTCAGGTAAAAGGTTATGGAACTGAAAAATAAAACCGATTTTGGCATTGCGAAAAGCCGCGAGTTTGTTGCCGTTGAGGACCGAGAGATTCTCCCCCTCCACCACGACCGATCCTTGATCGGCAGTGTCTAAGGTACCCATAATATGCAAAAGTGTACTTTTGCCTGCTCCCGAAGGACCAACAATGGACACAATTTCGCCGGATTGAATAGTAACATCCACACCCTTAAGCACATGCAGATCGCCGTATTTTTTATGAACCCCTGTAACTGTTAGCATAGGAAAAGTCTTGTGGTTTCAAATTTAAAATTAATTATTGGTTCTGCCCTGCAAATCACAAAAAGAGCCGATTAATCCTTGAATAATCAAGGTGCAGACCTTAACTTCGTGCAAAAATTTCAATAGGATGAACATACACGAATATCAAGCTAAAGAAGTTTTGAAAGCTTACGGTGTCAGGATCCAGGAGGGAGTCGTAGCCGACACTCCGGAGGCAGCATTGGAAGCAGCTAAAAAACTTAATGCGGAAACAGGCACCTCTTGGTATGTGCTCAAAGCTCAAATCCATGCAGGTGGACGTGGAAAAGGCAAGGTTAAGGAAACCGATTCAAATGGCGTGGTACTGGCCAAAAGTTTGGAGGCTGTTCCTGAAAAAGCCCAAAACAT
>DATGQZ010000065.1:0-76914 GCA_035303945.1 Cyclobacteriaceae bacterium | reverse complement strand
AGGCGGTGATAATTGCTGCATTGAACCGCATTTGCGACATTCCAGGTATTCAAACGGGTCACCTGTCCCAAACATCATTTCCCTAAACGTGTGGATTTTATTGTTGTGGCTGTTTCCACAGATCTTACATTGTCGGGACATAGTTACTTTAGTTAGTGGTGGCAGGTTTGGACGCGATAGAAGAAATGATTACAGTTAACTTATGGTATTATTTAGCATTAAAACTTTTTTATTATTGCTTACCAGCAAAATAACATAAGCAACCTAAATCTCTGTCATTCATTGTAATACGAGCGATAGCAATTCTTTTTTTTTGGAACCAAACGTAATATTCACAACAGTCATGCCCGATCGTGTTCTAACTTAGAGGGGCGTGGAGCCTTTTGAATCTGCCGGTGGCGCTATCCAGTTTTGGATTTCACTTGACAAAGCACAAAACCAGCTGACTTTTCAATCCGACCCTTGTGGTGTCAATGAAAATTGTATCTCCTCCCTGACCTTCAGTCGTTTGGAATAAATGGTCGAACGTAGAAGATAAAATTTGAAAGGGATTTAGCCTTTTCTGCTCAACTCCTTAAAAACCTTTAGGTATTTTTCCGTGACATGATCCCAGTTGTATTTTTCGGTCAATCCAAGTACAGCCGTGGACCGTAATTGTTCCATTTCGACTCCAGCCATTTCCGCTTGGTCAATGACCTCCGCAACGGACGCGGTGTTTTTTTGAAAAAACCAGCCGTGTTTGCCGTTCTGCAGCATCTCTTGGTTAAACCGGGTATCCAAGGCAATCACAGCGCAATTATATCCCAACGCCTTAAGCATGGCCGGATTGGTACCTCCATATTCATGTCCATGTAAGTAGGCATAGCAGTTGTGATAAAGCGCCGCCAACTCTTCCTGATCTTTGACATAGCCCGTAAAAATAAGCCGATCATCGGCAAGCTGCTTGAGCTTAGTGGCATATTCATCCTGATAAGGCACATCCCCCACGATAACCAACTCCCGTTTGGTAGAGGATTTCACAAATCCTTCTATGATCAAATCCGCATTGTTGTCCGGGATCAAACGACCGACAATCAGGTAGTAGCCCCTCTCCGTCAACTCCCACTTCTTGATCCTGGTCGCATCTGCTTTCTTAGCAGGGTTGGCACCGTAAGCAATCATTGTAGAAGGTGTATTGAAAAGCTCCAGGTAGGTTTTCTGCATCTCCTCACAGTCAGTGATAATGCGGTCATATAATTTAGTAGATAATCTGGAGGCAAATAGAAAGTACTTGGCTCCAAGCCCTTTCCATTTTGGTCTCAACCACTCCATGCCATCCACATTGATAGCGGTGGGTTTCCTAAGAATCCGAGTAATCAACCCAAAGGGCCCATTAGCACTATTGACCACAAAGATGACATCCGCTTCGGAAAAACAGGCATGGAGGATGGATAAGAAGGAGTTGGTCAACTGACTTAAGGACTTAGTCTCCAATCCCGGCATATATACCAGTTCAATCCCATTTACCTGCTTGGGCTTTTGGTCAAAAAGCGGCTTATGACAATAAACCGTCAGCCTCACGCCTCTTTTTACCAGGCGTTCGCCAATCTCTTTGACCAGTGTTTCATAACCGGAATAGACATAGGGATAGCCTCTCGAGCCAATGATGGCGATATGAAGGGGTTTTGATGATTTAGGCATAACAGAAGGTAAGACCGGTGACGGAAGACCGAAGTAGAATCCAAATGAAGAATCCGCGTCCGGAAAAATTAAAGCAAACCCTAGGTAAGTAGAGATGCTGTTTTAAGTAACATCATTCTACCCAGGTATTGATTTCGCTCGGTCTTTAGGTTAGATAAATATTTTTTAATCAATGAACTCAATATAGAAGGCAGATTTAAGTCTCTTATCCTTGAGCAGTTGAGTTTGACTTCCAGTTCCAGCCAGAGTTGTCGCCTTAAAAAGACAAGAGATACCGGCGGCAGGTGCAGCCAGATGTAAAGTACCCGTACAATTCCCAACGTCACCAGATTTGGGAAGATCCCCAATTTAAGGGCGGATGTTTACCAGCTCCAATTTTAGATTTTCGGTCTTCTAGCTTTAGAAAAGCAATCCAACATATTTCTCCGGAAAGCTTCCAACGAAAAATGTTCCAAAACCCTTTTACGCGCTTTGTTGCCCATCTCCATGCGCAATTCTTCTTTCTGAATCAGTGGAAGGATAATTTCTGCGGCTTTAGCAGCATCGTCCCAAGGGATCAAATTGCCCGTTTGACTATCCTTCACCATCTCACGGGCCCCACCATGGGCGGTGGCCACGACAGGTTTACCCGAAGCCATAGCCTCCAAGATGACCGTGGGCAAAGGATCAGGTAATATCGAAGGCAAAACAAAAACATCCAGTGAAGCCAGGACTTCCGGCACGTCAGTACGGAAACCTAAGGCATAAACCTGCTTTTCCAGATCTAGCGCTTTTATTTTCTGCTGCATCTCGGTTACCAGATGCTCACTTCCGGGGAAGGCATCTCCAGCAATCACAAAAGCCAAGTTGGGATTAGCTTGGGTCAATTTCTTAGCAATGTCCAAAAAATAGCCCTGGCCCTTCCAATGACTGATCCTTCCGATCATCCCGATCAACAAATGACCTTCCGGAATCGGCGCCTCTTGTCTTAAGGCAGGTTTTGCATCTATATACGAGGAGTAGTCGATCCCATTGTAAACCACCGTAAGCTCTTTATGAGGAATTATCTGGTTCCAAAACTCCTTAACGGCCTGCGAAACCACAATCACCTGATTGGCGTACCTTCCGACCATTTTCCCCAGAACCCAAGCCAACCATCTGGGTTGGGCAATGATTTCATGGATATGCCAGGTATGAAAAATTCTCAGATCCCGCGCTACCCAGGCCCCCACCAATACCGCCGTGGTATTGGAATAAAGATGCATGACTTGCTTTTCCTTAGCCAGTTTGACCAATTCCCGATGGGCATTTCGGATTACCTGAAGACGGTTGAGCAGGCCGCTTGGATTAAAGTATTTTCTTCTCAGGATGCCTAGACGGATAATACGCACCTCCACCCCTTCTTTTCTGATTGCTTCCGCCAATAAACCTTCCTCCGAAAGCACCACATACACTTCATGTCCCGCATCCCGGAGCAGCAGTACAGTAATGAGTAATATTTTACTTGCTCCATACATGTCCGAAGAGCTATGAAGCATAAGTATTTTCTGGGGCATATCAGATTTCAACTAAACTCTGAAAGAACTAGAAAGCTTCGTAGCTCTTCCTCATTTTAACAATTTTTGCAGGATTGCCCGCTACGACACAATAGGGTGGAACATCCTTAGTCACTACGCTGCCCGCAGCCACTACTGCTCCTTTTCCAATTGTCACCCCCGCAAGAATAATAGAATTGGCTGCAACCCAACAGTCGTCCTCTATCTTGACAAATGATCGCGTCACGCCCTGCTCAATCATGGGCTTTTCGAGCTCTGCAAAATTATGATTTTCGGAGTAGATACTCACCCTTGGTGAAATCATCACATTATCACCGATATCGATATATCCAGAGCAGCCGATATAGGAATAGGGGCCGATACTGGAGTTATTTCCTATTTTTAATCCTACGCCAGGTTCACCTCCGTACAGATTGGTTGGTCTGATGATAGCGTAGCTCCCTATGGTTACTTTGTCGCCACATAGGATTCCCTTTTGGGATAGACAATTTATTTCACAATTGTCTTGGGCGATAAAACTTCTTCCTACTTCCAAATATTGAGGCTGTCGTATCGTCACCCGCTTGCCAATCAATAACACTCCCTTGGCCCGCTTAAAGAAGATACGATAGCCGGTTCCTCTGATGAACCATGCCGCCAACCTTAATAAAACACCAACAGTGGAAATGGTATCCCAGCCATCACTAAACCGATCTGAAAGATCAATACCTGCTATCCTGCCTAAAAATCGGTTGAGCAACTTATTCATGGAGTATTTTCCTAAAAGTACGCTGCAAAGATAGATAAAAATCTGAGGAGGAGAATTCCTGTAAGCGTTGGTACCCTCGTTGGGCCATTTCAGCGCTTAGTTGTTTATCTTTTGCCACCAATTCCATCGCTACCTTAAAACCTTGGGGCGTATTTTCAGTGACTTTTAATACAGCACTGCCACCTACTTCCACCAAGGTACCCTGATCAGAAACAATTACGGGCAGGCCATAGGAAAATGCCTCCAATATGGGCATTCCAAAACCCTCATTTAAAGAAGGAAATACATAGGCCAGTGCATGCTGGTAGTAGTTGTCCAAGGCTTCTTTACTTACATAGCCGGGCAATACAAGCTTTCCCTGTAGTTGATGCTGTTCTATGAATGCAAGGATATTAGCATGATCATCCAAAGGCCGCCGAGGGCCAGGCTGCCCCACCAACACCAACTTATAATCACTGAATTCCGGATCCTGTACTAACTCCGCAAAAGCCTGCACAAGCGTGGTAAGATTTTTTCTTTTCTCCATCACCCCCACATGAAGAAAGTAGGGTTGCCGAATCAATGCATGCTGTCCGATAGAAGCTTCCTTCCTGGTGAGATTAGAAGATGGGTAAACAACCTCTATTTGCAGATCAGGTATTTCAATAAATTTCTTGATTTGCTGTTTTGAATGTTCGCTAACTGTCAATACATAGGCATTTTTTTGTAAGCCTGCTTTTAGAAAAGTTAGATACACCTTTAGCCAAACAGCGTTGTAGTGGGAAGGGTTTTCCCAAAAAAATGCATCGTGGATAACCGAAACCTTCTTGCCCCTTGCCCATATAGGAGAAAGTATGTCAGGCGAGAAAACCGCATCAGTTTTATGCATATGGGAAAGCAGAGGGAGAACAAACAGCTTTCGAAAAAAATAAACCGATTGAAATAGCAGATTTTTCCAAAATCGGGTCTTACCCTTAAAAAACGTACTGCTGCTTATTTTTTTTCTATCCGGAGTAACGACAAATTCAAGATCAGCTGTCTTATTATTTTCGACCAAGTCACACAGGCTCTCTATATAGGTCTTGATACCCGTCTGAGCCACATGAAGGTAAAATATGTCGATGAGGATTTTTTTTTTAGGAGCCATCAACCAACCACAAGCTGCTTCCTCTCAGCTAATTTAATATTATTGTACTCCTTCATGCTATATCCCAGCATCCACCAGCTAAGAGCAGAAACATAAAGGTAAAGCTCAGCATTTGCCGTAAAAAGGGGCAACAGCAGGCCGAATTTCGTAACCGCAGCTACAAACGCTACTCGGGCATTCCCTACATTGTCGGAGTTCCTAAAGACCCTCAGAGATTTTGCTATACCCAATCCCAAAATTGCAATATAAAGGATTAAGCCTATAAACCCCAATTGCACACCATAGATCAGAAACTGGCTCTCTCCACTTATCCTTAAATCCTCCTCCACACTGGCGCTGTTGCCACTCATGGCCAAGCCTATTCCCAGTGGATTCGATATCATGGACTCCAATCCAATTATCCATTCCAGAACGTGCCCCACACTAGAGGCGTTTTGGAAAGTTATGGTATCATAAACGAAGTAGTAAAAATCATCACTGGCCCAAAAAATGACATATAACACAAACATTAAAAATGCCGTTGATCCTAGTGCCAACAACCTATATAGTTTAAACACTACAGCTATAAACACCACCATGACAAAGAAAGCAGCAAAAGCAGCTCTTGAGGCTGAAAACACCAAACTCCCCACTGCCGCTAGCATGGCAAGTACATAAAAAAAACCTTCCTCTCTTTTCGTAGTCAGATACCAAATTAACGCCACCGCAAAGGCCATTAAACAAGAAGCTGCTAATTCTAGCGGATCTGAAAAAAACGACGCCAAACGCATGCCTGTGGTTTGTGTTTCAAATGTCCAGGTTAAGCCATAATTACCGGAAGGCTCAATATCGTTGATACCAGAATTGAAAAGTGCATAGCCGGTGAACTGTTGGAAATGAACACCTAAGATTTTCTCAAAAACATTAAGACAAACTGCAAGGATGGCGATAATCATAATACATCTGAACAGCCTGTTCAGTTCACCTTCTTCCCATACCGTATTTCGCCCAAAGAAATAAAAGCCTCCCATCAATAAGGTATTCTTCAAATACAGCAATTTGTTGACAAAAGTAGCTTCTCCCAACGGCAAAAAAACATATACCAGTGCCAACAACAAAAAAGCAACAAACAGCTTGTCAATGAGGTTTAACTTTATGGCGTAACTAAAAATGTCCTTCTGGTACAGAATAAAAGAGCTTAGCCCCAATAAGAGGATTATCTCCTTTAAGTATTGAAAAATAGCCACTGCAACGGAGGAACCTGTAGCTTGGTAAACCACGCTCAGGATGGAGGTATAGAAGGGCAAATACAGGCACATGAAGAAAATGACGTATTCCCATTTCCTATTGAAAACAATTTGGTTGATTACATAAAATGTTAACCCCAGCACATACAGGCCAACAAAAAGAAACAAAATCATCAACGAATAATTTCTTTTGCCATTCCGTCTCTAGCACCTCGCAAGATGGCTTTCATTTTGCCCCAGCGCCCTTTCATAACGAAATAGCCCAAATACATAAGTAGCTTAACTACATGATAAGGCCAAGCCGTCAACGCATAAGGAAAGGTACCATATTTTCGAAGTTGGAAAATTTGATTTCTAATATTAAGATAATGTACCTTGGGATCTAAAAGACCTTCTTTACCTCGCTCTTTAGCTGTAGATGCTGCGCCGGCGACGTGATAGATTTTCGATTGGGGAACAACTGCCAAATGCCACTCTGCCTTTCTGATCCTCAGTGACCAATCCACATCCTCATGATAAGCAAAATAGTTGTCGTCCAACAAACCAACAGCTCTAATGACCCCAGCTTTCACCAAAATAGCACAGCCAGTAATCCAATCTGTAGGATAAGGCTGACTGTGCTGGCTGATATGGTACAAAGTCTGTGAATTGACGAGCCATTTCTGATAGTGCCCACCGGCATTCCATACCTTCCTTTTGTCGTGGACATAGTATATTAACGGTTGGGCAGCTGCACAAGAAGGTGTATCAACAAGATAACTGACCATCGGACCTAAAAAACCCCTCTCCACCAGCGTATCATTGTTCAACAATAAAATGTAAGGATAGCCACTTTCTAATGCATACGAAATCCCCAGATTATTGCCACCCGTGAAACCCAAATTTTTCGCAGCCTCCAGATAGACGAGGTTAGGGAAGCTTGCCTTAAGCTTTTCCAAGGAACCGTCTGTAGAGCCGTTGTCTACCAAGATTACCTGCCAATCAGGATAGTCTATTTCCTTGAGCGAATCAATGCAGGCTTTCGTATAACTAAAGCCATTCCAGTTAAGCAGAATAATGGCTACTGAAGATTCTTTTATAGAAAGCGTCAAAATAAGGAGTATTAGCTTTTAGCAGGATAGAACAAGTGGCAAAAATAAACAATTCCGTCCCTAGAAGGCCATAAGCCATGCCCGGACCTCCAAAGAAATAGCTGAGCAACGAACAAGCTATAATCATAAAACAGCAGAATGTCCAAGTGGCATTTAACAAAATCTTATTGAATCCGCCTGCCAGAATGATAATCATATTGGCAATGTTCAGGCTAGCCATGACAGGTACAAAGCTGAGTATTCTTAAGATGTCTACCGAATCTTCAAGCTCTTTCTTTGACAGCATCAGGATAATATCAGGTGAAAAAAGGTAAACAATAACCGCAATAAAAAGCGAGATCCCGATAGACCCAAAATAAACCTTCCTTACGAAATTGTAAAACATCCCATCGTCTTTTATAAACAGTTTGCTGGCATTAGGATACGCGGCTTGGGTGATCAAAGTAGGTATCATTCGAAGTACCACCGTGACTTTTTCAGCCATGCTAAACATCCCCAATACCGTTGCATTTACAAAAAAACTGAGAATAATTATTCCTCCACTAACGGAGAAGTGAGACGCAAGTCCAGACAGAAACAAGGAGAAATTCGTCCTCCAAGAGGTAAGCAACAGTCGCCATTTAGGGAGATATAGTCTAATGTTGTACTTAACCTGCATGTATCCCATTAAAACAACATTAAATCCCAAAGCAGTAAATCCCATTATAAGGTTTACCCATTTTGCATCCCCAGGCCCTTTAACAAATAATAATAACCCGACTAAATAGAGAAGCTTAGAGCTTAAGTTGGATAGGGAGACCATTCTCATTTTCTCCAGTCCCTGAAAAAACCAAACGGGCTGTGTAGCCTCAGAAAACAACATCAAGAGGGAAAATAATAGAATAATCTGATACCCTTGGAATAAACCATCAACGAGGGTAAGAAGACCAAGTGCAACACTTATGAGGAGAGCAAAAAAAAACCTACTGAAAAAGACCTTGGAAGCCACTTCTGACATGGCTCTGGGATTTTCTTGATTCACCGCGATTTCCCGTGGACCGCTCAGACTGTAACCGAAATTGACCGCCACATTAGCAAACACAATGACAGAAAGGGCCAAATTTACCATTCCAAATTGATCTACTCCCAAACTTCGAATCAGCAACGGAATGGAGATCAAAGAAATTAGAGCATTGGAGGACTGAATAAAAATTAAAAAGACGAAATTCTGAAACGATCTATGCCTCACCAGTGCTGTTACTTTGGAGGACATGGGCATTTTATGCATAGGCAGCAAAAAAATTACATTTTCTCCTCGGAAAGATGGGCTCGAAGTAAAGTCGTAAAATAGATATAAAACAAAGAAATAATCAAGCCAATCAACGCGCCTGCGGCTACACCTACCCTAAGCTTGATACGGGATTCTTCAAGAGGGTAACGTGGACTATCTATTATTTGAATGAGCGGGGAATTATTTCGGTGATTGATTTTGGCAATCTCCAAGTTTTTTACAATTTCTTCAAATACAGCGATAGAGGCTTGTACATCTACCTGACTGCTTCTGGATTCTACCGTTCCACTCTGCAGCAAAGGGTTTGGATTGGGCACCTGATCCTGAACCCGCGCATACCTTTTGATCGATTGATCCAAAACGTTTCGAACACTATCGGCTTGGTTTTGCAGGATCGCTAAATTTTCCCCGGTTTTCTTGGTTTTGGTCAGGTGATAGAATTCATTGACGTTGGCTACCAGGGTTTCATTGAACGATTTAGAAAAAGGCTCATCCTTGGATTTGATAACTACCTTGATGATGTTCAACTTCCTATCAGGTTTATCCACTACAAGGTTCCGCTTTTTGATCTCTTTGACGATTTCCCTAACCACACTGTCTTGCGTAACGGTGTATTGTTCTCTTGGCAGGTTAAAATTAAGCTTTGAAAAATCCACTTTATCTGACCATCTTTTTTCCAGTTTGTTGAATTTGATATATCGGTTGATCAGCCTATAACTGGAATCGCCTTCCTCAAAGGGGCTCAACAAGGTTTTCGATAACATATTCTCCGACTTATACAGTTCCATGATATTGTCACCTTGGAACAAGCCGCTTCCGGAGCCTATAGAACCCAGATTTACACCCAGCAAAGAGGCGATACCCGACATATTACCCAAACCACCCATTCCGGTTTCCTCCAAAACAAAGCTGGTTTCCGCCGTATAGACGGGCTTCTTAATTACAGACGCCAGTAGTCCCAATATAGCGCCTACTAGCATAGCGGCCAGCATGATTTTCCATTTTACTTTGAAGACCTGAACCCATGAAGCCATACGGGCAAGCAGTTCCCTCAACGTGATTTTATCGTCAATGATATGTTTTTGATCAGCCATGTAGGACTACTTGTTAAAATCTATTTGGGTAAGAATCAATGCCAACGTCGCCAACCCGGTGGTAATGCCTATAATTTCACCCGGCATAAAGGGGATTTTGGGACCTTTCGAGGGGACGATTATTTCCGCTCCCGGCTCTACCGACGGATAGGATTTAAAAAACAGGAAGTTTTTGGTTCGGGCCACTTCCCCATTGGCATACACCACATACGTTCTCCGTTTTTTGGCGCGATTATCAAAACCACCCGCCCGGTTGATATAAAAACTCATGGGTCGATTAGGTTCATGCCTTACGGTTGTGGGATAGATTACCTCACCCCTTAGCCTCACTGTCTGAAGCTGCTTGGGAATGCTGATTATATCACCTTCTTCCAAAATCAGGTCGTAGCCTGATCCGGGATGGGCCATGATAGCCGCCAAATCTATGGCTATTGCCTCTGTTTCACGGATTTTGATGTCGTTGAGACCGGATCGGTTTTGGCTGATATCCGTCAGTACTTCTGCTCGGGTGCGCGCAAGGATATCATCACTTCCTTCGTTATTGGCTGCGGCGCTATCAAAAACCGGTTTGTTTAATCTTCGCAGGATCATCGCCTGGGATTCACTGGGATCTGTGGCCTCAGTCGCCAAACGTTCATACAGGTTGATGAGGTCCTTTTCCTTTCGGAGTTTGTCAGACTCCGTTTGATAAAATTCTGTCCTCCGAATCAACGTAGCTCCTTGAGGATAGGCAAATTGGGTCAGACCACCTGCCCTACGGATCACATCCGATATCCTTTCATTGGCATTCTGAACTGCATATTGGCCCGGTGAATTTACTTGACCCTCGACCTGCACCAGCTTTTCCAGAGCGAAGTTGGGTTTCCTCCTAATCAGCACATTATCAAAAGGCTGCAAAGTGGGAGAATTGGCATTGAAGCTAAGATCCGGATTAATCTGAACCGGTATGATATCTGAAATTTCACCCGTTCCTGTATTTTCCGCCCTTCGCGCAATTTCCACATTTGATGTTGAAGCAGCCTCTCTCAAGCCTCCAGCAGCAACAATCAAATCTTCGACCGTCATATTGCTGGAATAAGGATAAATCCCCGGCTCCTGTACTTCACCGGTGATTTTGACATAAAACTCCTCGTTAAGATCATAAATGGAGGAAATGCGTATAATATCTTCCGCTTTTAATGTAATGTCCTGTTCAGTCCCTGATAAGATAGCGCGCAGATTCACCTGTAACAATTCAGTGGAAAGATCCTCTCTAGTACGTAAAATAGAAGCACTCTCGAGATGGGCTTCTCCTCTTAAACCTTCGGCCTTTTCTATCAGGCCTAGCAGGGTAAGGTTTTCGGATAAAGCATAATTGCCTTCTCTAAACACTGCCCCCTTGATCTGAACCCTATTGTTGTAGCGGTTTAAAATTTTCCCAACCGTATATTGATCTCCCCCTTTGACGGTAAACAAGGAAAATTGATTTTGATAGATATCGGAAACAGCCCTCTCTTTTCCGGTGTTCCTCACCACTGCTACCCGATCCCTATAGGCATCCTCTGTAAATCCTCCGGCGTACTGAAGTAACGCTTGAAAACTCTCTCCTTCCTTTACCTCAAACAACATGGGCCGCTTCACCTCCCCTTGGATCTGCACCCGAGCCGCATAAGGTTCTACCAAAATCACATCCTGATCCTGTAGGCGCTGGTTTAGTTCTGCCTGTCCATTGACCAAAAAGTCATAAACATCAATGGTGGCTATCTGCTTGTTGTTGCGGATTAGCTTTACGTTTCTCATTGTCCCATTTTCATTGGGACCTCCGGCTGCATACAAGGCATTAAAAACGGTGCTGAATGCGCTTAAGGTGAATGTGCCCGGCAAGCGCAATTCACCTACCAAGTGCACCTGAATGGTGCGGATATTACCCAAGGATACCTGCACAAAGGTATTGGGGTTGCTTCCCGACATTCCCGTGAAAAACCTTGAAAGCCTATTTTTAATAGCCTGGGTGGCTTCTTCTATGGTAAGACCGGATACGTTAATGGGTCCAATATTTTCGAGAATAACTGATCCTTCTGGAGTCACATTCGCTTCATAATAACGTTCAGATTGGCCATAGATATCTACATACAGCATATCTCCAGGCCCTACTACATACGATCGTGGAGTGGCCAAATTAAGGTTAGGCGCAAAACTCAGTTTTCGGTTTTTGTTGTAAAACAGGTTCATCCCGAAAATTCTGGACTCCTCCTCGTCTACTTCAAAATCCGGCTGTTGCGTAAAGAGCCCTTGCGTAATTTCGTTGAAATCCATCTGACGGCGGGGTTCCCTTTTGGATGCCTCCCCACCACGCACCATGGCCGGACCAGACAGATCCAGCTCTTCCAGCCGCTTTCTAAGTTTATTAAGCTCAGATGCAGGAACTCCTCTCACCTGTGCCATCTGAAGCAGTTCAGCTTCAGACAGACCAGATGCAGTGGCCCTTCTCATCAACTCCTTCAGCTGATCGTCTGAAAGATCATCTACTTTGATAGAAGAAATATCCGGCAATCCCTGCGCCTGAAGCGAGGGAGGGTGAACAATGGTGGCCAAAACACATACTAGCCCCAGAACCAGAATGCGGAACATTTTATGAGAAGAGAAAAGCATGAACTACTTGATCTATGGATACAAATTACAGACAGCTTCGCCACTTCAATCCCAATCCTGAGAAAGAATGTGAAGAAAATGGACAAAAAGCCCACAATAATGGAAAATCCTGTGCAAAGATAATTATTCCATTCTTTTGAGGGCGATTCCTGCCAATTAAATCCCATTGAAACCAAGGAAGCCAAAGTCAAGGTTAAATGTTAAATTTGTGCCTTTGACGATGTTGCACACAAAAACTATCTTTTTGACGTTTTTTATAACTATGAAACATACCTTGATTACCTGCCTCTTTGCTACCGTCCTATTATCCGCATGTAAAAAGCAGACAACGTGCAGCTTATCTGAAGAGATTCTTCAGGTACCCCTAACACTCCATGTCGAAAGGATGGATACCAAACTGTTTGAAACGGTAGATATAGAAGAAATACTATGGATACTTGAGGAATATCCGGAATTTACTGAGCAATATCTCCAGCTGAGGTTGTACGACAGCAAGGAAGAACTGGCAAAAGAACTCCTCAGGGTCCATCAAGACACGGCTATGCAGGAATTGTATCAAGAAGTAGTGAAACATTTCCCTGATGTGAACGACGTGGAGCAGGAGCTTACACAAGCCTTTAAATACGTAAAGTACCATTTTCCGGAATTTCAGGTTCCGAAAGTGTACACCATGGTAAGCGGTTTTAATTCCGATCTCTATATCAGTGAAGACATTGTTGTGATCGGGTTGGATTACTTTTTGCCAGAAGACCACCGCTTTCAGCCTGCTGATCTTCCCCGCTATATCGCTAAGAGGTACCAACAAGATTATATTGTCCCCACTATCATGGTAGCGCTCTCCCAACGCTTCAATGCCACCAACCCCCAAGATAAAACGATGCTGGCGGAAATGATCTACTACGGAAAGGCTTATCATTTCGTAAAAGAAATGATGCCCTGCACTTCGGATGAATATATCATCGGATATACAGACAAGGAAATCGCCGATAGCTATGCCAACGAAGAGCTTATCTGGTCCCACTTCATCGAAAACCAACTGCTATTTGAAACAAATGCATTTGTAATTCGGAAATACACTGGTGAAGCACCATTTACGGATGAAATCAGCATGGATGCTCCCGGAAGGTTGGGCCGTTGGATTGGTTGGAACATCGTCGATGATTACAGATTCAACAATCAGATGACCATCAACGAACTCATGGCTGAGACGGATGCAGACAAAATTTTTAGACAATCAGGTTATCGGCCCGCTCGTTAGGATCGAGCTTATACCGCTTTGGGTCCAACGTGTGTAACAGAAGGTGTATGGCTTTACCTTTGGAAAAATACTGTTCACCAAGTTTCCTTGATCTATTTTGCGCAGCCTGTAACCATTCGGGATGATCAGCATATCGTGATAGCGCTTGCAGCGCCGAAGGGTGATCATCTTTAGCGTGATAGATGCCCAGTTGATGTTCTTTAACCAAGCTGGCTATCCATCCCTGGTGATTGATGACAATGGCTTTGCCAGCAGCCAAAGCATCGAAAAATTTATTGGGGCTATTGGATTGTAATACGGGCTGATCATCAAATGATATGTATACCATGTCTGTCACGGACAATACATCGCGTACTTGCGACTTGTTGCCAAAAGGCATAAGCGTTAGATTCTTGAGTTGAAGTTTTGCTGCTAATTGCCGAAGTTCAACTTCCTTTGCGCCCTGTCCCATCAGCACAAATTGCCAATTTTTCTCTTCTTCCATCGCTGCTTTGGCCAGGAACAGAAAGTGCTGCAGCGCATTGACTTTACCCAATGCACCTGTATAGCTAAGGGTAAAGCAATCTGTTAACCCCAATCTCTGAAGCGTACGAATATCCTTTGGACTTGGTGAGAAGAACCGTGTATCAGCAATATTCGGAATCAATTCCACCTGAGCATCAGGGACTTTTGCTACGATATAGTTTTTGATCCCCGGCGAAAGCGCGACTATCCGCAGCGCCTGTTCATAGATGCTTTTTTCCAGACGATACAACATCTTCTTCAACAAGGGATTTTTGACCATGCCGATTTGTATCGGCGCCTCAGGCCATAGATCCCTCACTTCAAAAATATAGGGAATAGCCAGGGTTTTCTTTACCCAAAGTCCAATTTGTCCCACCGTAAGCGGAGTGGATGTGATGTAAAAAAGATCAGGACGGGGTAATTTTGCAATCAGCTTTTTGGCCGCAGACACGAATCGCCTAAAAGCCCAAATCCGCCTCAACATCCCATATGAAGGTTCATAGGATATTGGCAGATAATGCACTTTAATTCCCTCCACTAAATGGACCTCATAATGACCTCTGTTGTGAGCAGTGACCATTTCCACCTCTATCCCTGCTTCTACCAGGCCTTTGGCCAAGTGAAACGAGCGAATAGCCCCTCCCTCTCCCGGTGTTTTAAAGTACTGATGGACATAGATCACCTTCATAAGCCCTGATAGCTTTTCCAACTAGCCAAAACAAAGAGGTTCCATATCTGGAGAAATGCTTCCCGCTTTTGCTCATGAGGTTGGCGAGCCAAATTGCTCATCTCGTCCGGAAATTCCCCTCCAGCACTTTCCCCAAAAGATTTTACTGTTGCCAAAACCTCCTTGCTGAAGGCAGTATCTTCTTGCAGCCATTCTTCTAAAGGCAGGCCAAAACCTAATTTTTTTCTAGAAGCAATAGATGCCCAACCTTCTCGCTTTAGTAATTGCTTCATCCAAAATTTACCTTCCATAGTCAGGTGCTGCGCCTCCGTCATACAATGACTTAAGGTCACCAGTGCTTTATCCAAATAAGGCGCCCGACCCTCAACACCATGCGCCATGGTGGCGTTATCATGGATCTTGAGAATATCATTGACCAGGTAATACGATCTATCCCAAAGCAAAGCAGCCTTGTAAGGAGGGAATTCTGATGGGAAGTACGAAAGAAAAGCTTTTTGCTCAGCTACTGGAATAGTCTGAAGAGACGAGAAATTAAGGTAGCTAACTTCGGGTGTCTCCGCTACTGCCTTCAACAGCTTTTTTACCCGTCTGGGAAGCATTCGATGCACCCAATCCTGCTGCGATAAAAATCTGAGTTTATTCCTATGTCTTAGGTACCACTTAAAAGCCTGATGGCGGTCATAACCACTAAACAGTTCGTCTGCACCGGCACCGCTGATCAATATTTTAACGTGTTGCTTGGCTTCTTTGGCGATCATCCAGGTCAAGAAGCTCGCACTGTCCCCGACGGGTTGGTCTAGGGAAGAAATATAACTGTCCCAGTGCTGTAGCACCAATTCAGGGGTGATTAAAATTTCATGATGGGCGCAACGGTACTTTTTTGCTACTTGCGCAGCGTAGGAAGGATCATTGTACTTGGATTGATAAGGAGCAGCAAACACCGCCGTGAAGGTATGCAGCGGTTGCCCAGTCTCCTGGTACCAAGCTTGTAGCAGTAATGTGCTGTCCACGCCCCCACTTAGGATCAGGCCAACGGGCACATCTGCGTGAAAATTTTTTAAAACAGCATCCACCACCATTTCTTTAAAGCTGTTCAGGTCGGGCAAGGGTTGTGGCGTTTGGTCAAAAGTGTAGGTAGTTTTCGATAGGATTGATCCTGAAAAATCAATAGAATATATCTCCCCGGGCATCACCTGTTTCACGCCTTCAAAAAAAGACTGGTCCGGAAATGTGTGTCTGGAATAGAAGTAGGGTAAATATTGACTGGTGTTAAATTGCCTTTCCACAAGACCTGAAGCTATGATGCCTCTTGCCTCTGAAGAAAACAGCCACCTGTCCTTATGGTGGTGATAGTAAAGCGGCTTTTTTCCATAAGGATCTCTCGCCACTATGATTTTCTTTTTCCTATGGTCAATAAAAATCAGTGCGTACATTCCCTCCAATCTTTGGATCCCCTTCTCACCCTGGCTTTTCAGCCATTGAATCAATACCTCCGCATCGGCTCTACTCTCAAATTGTACCCCTTCATCCAGCAGTTGATTTCTCAGTGCCTCCAAGTTATACAAAGCTCCATTCCATACTAAAGTTGCCGAACCATCTTTCAATACTACGGGCTGATTGGCGGCTTCACTCAAATCCAAGGTTTTCAGGCGGTTGCCCGCGACGAAAATACGGTCATCTATCGCGTACCAAGCAGAATGATCAGGACCGCGATGAACAGTCGCCTCCATCATTTTCTGAATGGCGGTTGCCCCATCTAGTCCATTTAACACCAAGTTAATTCCGCACATACCTCAGCTTTCCCCATCGATTAAATCTTTTTCCAACTGCATGGTAACCTTATTTTTATCAAAATATTTACAGAAATAAGTGATGGGACAGGATTCACATTTAGGTCTTCTGGCTAAGCATACATACCTGCCATGTAAAATCAGCCAATGATGCGCTTTGCTGACTACGCTAGCAGGCAGATTCTTGATCAAATGCTTTTCTACCTCTAGCGGGGTCTTGGCAGTCATTGGCACTAAGCCAAGGCGTTTGGAAACCCGATACACATGCGTATCCACGGGCATATTGGGCTGATTCCAAACTACAGAAGTGATAACATTGGCGGTCTTTCGTCCAACCCCGGGCAGCTTGACCAATTCATTTACTGTGGAAGGTATTTCCCCATTGAACTCTTCGACCAACATCTTCCCCAAGCCCAGTAAATGCTTGGTCTTATTGTTGGGGTAAGACACAGATTTTATGTAAGGATATAGTTCATCAAAATTGGAGGCAGCTAAATGCATGGGCGTCGGAAAATCCCGAAAAAGAGCAGGTGTAACCATATTGATTCTTTTATCAGTACACTGCGCCGACAACACCACCGCAACCAACAGTTGAAAGGGATTTTCATATACCAGCTCTGTTTCCGCCACCGGCATATTTGCTGAAAAGTAATCTACAAAAGCTTTATATCGTTCTTTTTTAAGCATGTTGATGAATCATGAATCATGGGGATAACAGGATACCTCTTTCAGTAGTTCTCCCTTTGTCCTTATCCAAAGGATCAGTTATATTCAACAGCTAAATTAATGATTTATCTATAGATGATAATATGTACTTCTCCTTGGAGTCCTTTTCTAAAATAGGAAAAGCCCATGTTTGACCAAGGGCTTCAGCGGGTAGAAAAGCATGCTTATTTATAAGTTTCCGGATCAAAAATGGTGGCGGCAATATACCGATAAGGCTTGGCATCTTGATCCAAAACGTTGTTCCAGTAATAAATCATCACCAACTTACCGTCCTTCCGCTGCACCATACGGGGATATCCTACGTCCCTATTGGCACCATCACCACTGCGGAGAATAATCTCATCGCTCCAAGATTCTCCACGGTCGCTGCTAAACCGTACATGAACACGAGATCCAAACTCACTCCTGTGAATATAGCCTAGTGCCAATCTGCCATCTTTCAGTTGGAGCAAAGCCGGAGGAGAGCCTCCTCTTCCGGTATCAGGAACAGGATCTTTCAATCTCCTCCACGTATTTCCATTGTCCGTGGACCTATAGCTGGTAATTAAATTTTGGCCATTTTCATAGCGGGTTCTAATCGTGGTCAACCATTCTGTATCCGAAAGACGCAAAGAAGATGGCATAATATCAAATCCCCCATGCTCTTCTGTAATCCAAGACACCAGTTCCCAAGTTAGGCCGCCATCTTTTGTTCTTGAAAAACCAACCCTCCCCTCTCTGGAATTGGATTTGGCACTCGTCACAAAAACCGCTAATGTCTGCTTATCCTCCACATGATAATCGGTGCGGTTGGCAATACCGGGTGTACCCATATTTGGAAAATTATATGGGCCTTTCCACAAGGCTCCTTTATTTTCCGAATAATAAAAGTGGGAAGGACCGTAATTATTGTTGTGCCTCAAAAAGGTTAAGACGAAACCGGGAGCAGTAAAGTCCGGCATAGCTTCTTTTAATTTGGCTGGTGGATCAGCTCTGTTCTTAGAAATATTGTTATCATGCCCCCATGCCTTTTGACCTAGAGAATAAGCATCCTGAATACTCCAAGTTTCTCCACCGTCCAAACTACGTGCATAATGACTTTCGGCAGTACTAGGGTCATAAGTATGCAGACCAGCATTGGACTGTTTATAGGAGGCTGCCACAAAACCCACCAGTATCTCGTCCTCCCATACCCAAACCCCATGATTGGCAGGCCAACCGCCATATTTACCATTTTGTTGAAACAGGATCTTGTGTTCAATATGCCTGCCTTCCTGTTGGGCATATGTAGCCCAGCTTATTATTAGCAGAAATAAAAACAGAAATGCGCGTATGTACATAGCTAGGTTATTGGATTTAGTGTATCAAAACAAAAATGCGATTTTAAATGCTAAGACCATTATTCCTTCTTGTCCAATGACTATACTATTTTATCCCAAGAGTTGAAAAAGCGTTTGTGAATCTAGCCGGCAATACCGTTTAAGGGCAGGTTATCTAAAATCCCGGGAAGGAAATAATTGACCCTGCACCAGTTTACCTGAAGAACCTTTCTCCGCCAGTTTTTTCAGTTTGGATGATTGTGGATTAGCCACAGCACCAATATCCCTTGATTCTGCAGCGAGCTGCATCAATCCGGTCAGGTTGTGACACGAATGGACAATGACATGTATGACTTCCCCCTCTACCTGAATCTTCCCCCTTACCATTAGCAGCTTGGATTGAAGAATCACCTGGCGGTATTTTTCAAAAGTTTTTGCCCACACGACCAAATTAGCATACCCGGTTTCATCTTCTATGGTAATAAACAGCACACCTTTGGCAGTTCCCGGTCGCTGCCGCACCGTGATCAAGCCGCAGACATTGACCAAGCTCGCATTTTTTAGATTAGGAAGAGATCCTGTTGGTGTAATTTGCAACCTGTTTAACTCATGGCGAATTAAACTGACCGGATGGGCTTTTAGAGACAAGGAGGTCGTCCCATAATCCTGAACTACCTGTTCCATAGCCGACAGAGGAGGAAGAGCTATTGGTGGATCATCAGAGGGGGGCAGTTCCTTAAATATGCCCACTGGCCGTCCGTTCAGGGCTGCGATTTGCCATAATGCATCACGTCTTTCCAAACCCAAGGAACGAAATGCATCAGCATCCGCCAAGCGTTCTAAAGCAGATTCATTTACCCCAGCATTTATAAGTTCTAAAATATGTGCGTAAGGTTTGGTTCTGTTGGCAACCAGTATAGCAATATCCTCTTCTCGAATGCCCTTTATTTGTCTAAATCCTAATCGAAGAGACCGGAATTTCCCTACTTGTTCTTCTAGACTGTGATCCCAAATAGAGAAATTGACATCTATGGGTTTTACCTGCACGCCATGCTTGCGGGCATCAATAACAAGCTGTGCCGGCTGGTAAAAGCCCATAGGTTGGCTATTTAAAAGGGCCGCAGCAAATACATCCGGATAATGACATTTGATCCATGAGGACACATATACCAACAAGGCAAAGCTTGCAGCATGACTTTCAGGGAAACCATAACTTCCAAACCCTTCCAACTGCTTAAAAACCCTTTGAGCAAACTCTTCCTGATATCCTTTAGCCACCATTCCCTCTACCAGCTTTTTGTGATACTGGCTTACCAAACCCTTTGCTTTAAAAGTGGCCATGCTCCTTCTCAGCCCATCTGCTTCTGCAGGCGTAAATCCTGCAGCCACGATGGCAATTTCCATGGCCTGTTCCTGAAACAAAGGTACACCAAGGGTTCTTCCCAGGATTTCCTCTAGTTCTTGGGAAGGATATTCAACGTCTTCTTCACCATTCCGTCTTCTCAAATAAGGATGGACCATATCGCCCTGAATAGGGCCAGGCCGTACGATGGCCACTTCTATGACCAAATCATAAAATTCCCTGGGGCGCAACCGAGGCAACATGGACATCTGTGCCCTACTTTCGATCTGGAATACTCCAATGGTATCCGCATGACTGACCATGTCATACACCTTTGGATCATCTTGGGGAATATTGGCTAAGGTGAGGTCTAAGCCATAATGGGCTTTGGCCAAATCAAAACCTTTACGAATGCAAGTCAGCATGCCTAAGGCCAAAACATCTACTTTTAAAAAGCCTAAAGCATCAATATCATCCTTATCCCACTCTATACAGGTCCGGTTTTCCATCCTTGCATTTAACACAGGACATAGATCGGAAAGCTTGTCGCGCGTAATGACAAATCCCCCTGTATGTTGGCCCAGTTGTCGCGGGAAGCTGATATAAGCAGTAGTGAGCTCTAGGACTTTCCGCAGATGCGCATCCTTGGAGTCAAAGCCCTGCATTGACAATTCCCCCTTCTCCAGCCATTCGTGGGTATATTCATACTCAGATTTGGAAAGTTTATCCACGGCATCCAAAGATAAGCCCATGGCCTTGCCCACATCCCTTACCGCTCCTTTCCAATGCACCCGTGTGACGGTAGCAACTATCCCGGCCCGGTCTCTTCCATATTTTTCATAAATATATTGCATCACATCTTCCCGGCGCTCATGTTCAAAATCCACATCAATATCCGGAGGTTCATTCCTTGCATCAGACATAAAGCGGGCAAAAAGCAATTTGAATTTAGATGGATCTACGGAAGTGATGCCTAAACAATAACACACCACCGAATTGGCCGCAGAACCACGTCCTTGACAGAGTATCCCCCTCTCTCTGGCAAACCGAACCAGATCATATACTGTCAAAAAATAGGAAGCATAGTTTTTTTGCTGTATAAAATCCAGTTCATACTGAAGGGTCGACTGGATATTTTTTGGAATATGATCGCCAAATCGTTCCTTAGCACCTTCCCATGTCAAATGTATCAGTTCATCCTGAGGCTTACGCCCCCCACTGGTGATCTCTTCCGGATATTGGTATTTCAACTGGTCCAATGAAAACTGACAGGCCTCTGCAATTTCTTTATTCCTGTAAATCGCATCCGGAAATTCCCTAAACAAGCGATGCATTTCTTCGAGTGGCTTTAAGTAGCGTTCCGCATTGGCATGCAGAAGAAATCCAGCATGGTGAATGGTACATTTTTCTCGGATGCAGGTAAGAATATCCTGCAGCTCCCTCCTTTCCTTCACATGATAATAAACATCATTGGTAGCCACCATGGGAGCCTCCAACTGAGCTGCTAATTGGGATAGGCGATATAGCTTCTTATGGTCATCTCCACTATAGGAAAAGCTTGCCCGCAGGTATATATCCTGATTAAATGCCTCTTTGTATTCCATCAATGTTTTAACAAAACCTGGGTCAAACTCATAATGCTCATTCAGGTGGTCAGGGGGTATAACAATAAACTTTAGGCCTTTTGACTGCTCATAGACATCCTCCTTATAAAGATGGCATTCTCCCTTTTCTGCCCGGAGGTTACCCTTTGTCAATATGGAAGATAGGTGGGCATAGGCTTCCTTATCCGTCGGATAAGCCAAAAGACTAGGTCCATCCAACAGGTCTAGACGGCATCCTGGGATAAAGCGTATAGCTTTACCTTTTGCAGCTGTATAAGCCCGCACAATACCCGCCAGAGTATTGCGATCCGTGACAGCAATTTCTTTGTACCCCAGTGCTATGGCTCGATCAACAAATTCCTCCGGATGGGATCCGCCCCGCAGAAAGGAAAAATTGGTGGTTACCTGTAGCTCTGAATAGTCCATAGAGGGGAAATAATTAGCGATAAAATAAAAAAAGATTGAATTCACTTTTAGGCAAATAGGCCGTGCAGAAACCATTGCGGTTCCCCTTCACCATATAGGCCTAGCCTAAATACCCAATAACGAATACCTTCTTCATCTTCGACACGGTAATAGTCCCGCGGTGGACCATTATGGAGCCACCACTCCTGCTCTATCCTCTCCGGGCCATCAGCCTTGACAACTTTGTAAATCTTGCCTTTGTAGCGAAAGTGGCGGGGAGGGTAGTCCGGCAAATGCACCATCACTGAGATAGGTTCGGGCTGCGGCAAAAGATGCAGCGGGCGCGAAATTCCCGAAGGCCAAGGCTTGTCCGGCTGTCCCTGCAAGAAAGGCACGGGCTTGATGGACCGCTCCGGCCAATGGTATTCCTGAGGCAAATAACGGTGAATAGCATCCATCCCTACCTTACCAGCAATATTGTCCAGCAGCTCCACAATAGCTTGTTGATCATGGTTGACAGCATCCCACAAGGATTCCTGCACTCCCTCCATATCTTCCACCAAAGGAGCTTCAAGCGTAAATAACTCAATTCCCATCCCGGGGGCCAAAGTAGATAATTTAAGTTCAAACAATTTGAAGAGATGGCTGGGACGCTGGGAGGCACTTCCAGTGCCTATACTGATGTGGACAATTTCACCGTCAACCCTCAAACCACTAAACACCCCAGTACGCAATCCTTTGCCTTCTTTGACCAATCTCCTGCATAATACTTCCAGCAGACGCTTGAGAGCCAACTCTATGCCTGTAAGGGTAAAAATAGGCTCCATGCAAGAAAGTTCTTCCCTATAGGATTTCACAGGCTGAACGGGCTCCACAAACTCATATTCTGTACCCAAAGCCTGACCTAACCGGACAAGAAGTCCTTCTCCAAATCGACGGCGTAAAGTAGATGGCGGTAGATCGATAAATTGACCAATATTTTTAAATCCCAGCTTTTTCATCAGCTGCAGAAGGTTGGGCTCCAGACGTAAGGAAGCTGGAGGCAGTGGTAAGAGACATTCTCTTTGTCTTTCCGGTGCAGCAATCCTAATGCCTTGGCCATATCTTGCTATAGCCCAAGCCGCACCGATGGTATCCGCGATGGCAGCACTCAGACTATACCCTTTATTTCTAAGGGTAAAACATATATCTTCCAAATAAGCAGTTTCCCCTCCCCATAAATGAGCACATCCTGAAATATCTAAAATAATTCCATCCGGAAAGTCTACTGCCGAAACAGGTGTATACCGTATGCACCATCTGGCCAAGGCTGTTAATAACCTGCCTTCCAGCTGAGGATCATGATCAAATACTTCTAAAGAGGGAAAAAGCGCCCGGGCATCAGCCACCACCATCCCCGGAAATATTCCCCGATCAAGCGCCTCTTTACTACTGGCATGAACCAACATCCTTCCGCGTTCAGGAATAGCCAAAACAAAAGCCTTTCCTTTTAACTCCGGCTTTTTGATGACCAGCCAGTCTGTGCTAAGACTGTGGAAACATAAGGACAAAAAACGCTTAGGCATAATGTTGATCATTTGCTCTTTCTAACAAGTCCTCCACTGCAACAGGATGAAAGCCACCATCCCTCCATTCCATTCGCCATGAGCCCGGTCTTCCGTTGCGTACCTTGATCAGTGCTACATTCCACCGAGGAAAGCCCAAACCTGGCAAGCCTTCTATGGATTCACTGGGCAAGGAGCTGATTTTCCACCGGGTGGCACAGGCCAACGCATGTTCGCTCCTCGGCTGATAACGGTGCAAAAAACCCGTAACCCTGCTCTTTTCCACCGCCAACTGAAGCCGTTGGGATTGGGCAAAAGTGATGTCTTTCAATTCCCCTATTACTGCCGCCAATCCGCTGCATTTTAACCCCTGCTCGACCGCCCATAATACGTCGCTTTCCTTTTTGATATCTATAAAAATGAAACGGTCAGGTCTGACCCCAAAAGTGCTTAAGCCTGGAGGAAATATGGTCCTTTGATTACTGATCCATAGGCAGTAGTCTTTTTTGCGCATCAATTTCCCCAATAATGCAGCAATAAATCCATTGGTAGAGACCGCATCTATGCTGTCCCTACTGATCAATTCGTGAACAACACCAACCGGAAAATTATTCCCAGTAAAAGAAGCTTCCATCGGGCCCAAGCCTAAAGAAGCTTGTTGTGCTGATTTGGGCATGGGAAATTTCTCCAAAGCCATAATTTCAGCTTTCAATCGTTGCAAAACTGCTTTTTTTCCATCCATCGCTTTCATTCTTTAAACAGTTTTTATTATATTTGACACAAATAATGCCAAATATCTGGCCATAAAAATACCAAAAATAGATGGGAAAGCCAACAAACTTTTTTGCGGAAAATTTGAAATTCCTTCGGGAACGCCTTAGAATGACGCAGGAGCAACTTGCAAAGGCATTTTCTTTGACCCGCTCAAAAATTAATGCTTTGGAATCAGGACAGACCAAATCGCCCAGCATAGAAGACCTTCTCAGGTTTGCGGATTATTTTAAAATGTCTGTTGATACCTTGTTGCGGATTCAGTTAGGAACCCTTAGCGAAGCTAAAATCCAAGAACTTGAGGCGGGAAGTGACAATTATCTAAGTGGTTCACAGATCCGCATCCTTGCCACAACGGTAAGCCCTGAAAACGAAGACAATATTGAAATGGTACCACTCAAAGCTAAAGCGGGTTATTTGGCAGGCTTTGGTGATCCCACCTTTTTGGAAACCCTCCCCACATTTAGGCTTCCCAATCTTCCCAATGATAAAAAATACAGGATGTTTCAGACAGAAGGGGACAGTATGTTGCCTGTACCAGAAGGCGCCTATATCATCGGATCCTACTTATCCGAGTGGCGAATCACCAAAGAAATCCCCTGTATCATTGTGACTACTACGGAAGGAATCAGTTTTAAAATGGTTACTTTCTTGCCGAACAAACGCACCTTTTTGCTCCGGTCGCTAAACCCGATCTATACGCCTTATGAAGTAGGAGCAGAGGAAATCAAAGAAATATGGAAATTTGAATATTATATGACCCAGGAATTCCCCATGGAGATACTAACATTACAGCAGATCGGCTATGGTATTACAGAGATCAACCGAAAGCTCGATGAGCTAAATAAACCTATTAAAAAGAGGAGCTAATATTATAGCTCCTCCCCATCAATCAAACCATTCTTTAGGTTCAATTAACATCCCAAAATAATCTGGTTTCCAAATTGTCTATATCCTGTACCCGAGCATAATTTTCGGTGTTGTAGGTTTCCTCGGTTCCCGGATAAATCCAACGCTTAGGCGGCAGGCTTTGTTGATTGGAGTTGTCCACCCAGAAATTCAGATCCAACGCATCCAACCTTCTTAACTCCGCCCAGTTTTCATTTGCCTGAACCACATTGAAATGAAGCCATTTCTGCTCAGCAATTCGCTGGATGAGTCCCGCTCCACCATTGGCACTATCCCAACTAACCGCAGGTTGTGAGAGGTAGTTTTCTATATCTTGAGCGCTTGGAACTATGGGATTCCCAGCAGTATTATCATTACTCAAACTTCTCAACATTTGATAGTATGCCACAGATTCTCGAATTGCAGTTTCATAATGCTCTTTAGCATTGGTCATCTGACCATTGGTAAGATAATGCTCTGCAATCATCAAATGTACCTGAGTCGCATTAATCAGCATCCCTGGAAAATATTGATTCCTACTTAAAGTGGAGCGGTTATACCGCGCCAAGGTTCCTGAACCAATAAGTTCCCTTTGTACAGAAGCAGAGGCCAATGGATCCAAGCCTATATATTCTCCCCCAGCTTCCTCACCGGGTTCAAACACATAGCTCAGGCGGGGATCTTGGTTTGTTTTCATATGATCCAAAATGGCTTTTCCAGCAAGATTACCATCCCAGTCTTCCAATCCGCTTTGAAAGTCACTCGAACCAATTAAAGTACCTAGGGTATGGATTCTGAAAGTGATATTATCCTCATTAGAAGTTACCAGGGGATAAGCGGAAGGATTGGCCAATATGGCGGCAATCTCAGTGTTGGCTCTTTGGCTAAATTGTGGTACCGCTCTAACCCGCGTCAGCATACGTAGGCGCAGAGAATTAATATAGCGTAGCCATTGTTCCTTATCTCCCCGGTTGATTAAATCTTGGGTGTTAAACCCTACCTGTACACCGGCGGGAATGTCTAAGCCTCTCAATTCATCCGCAAAAACAGCCAGATCATCCAACATTTTAGTGTAAATAGATTCTGCCGTATCGTATTCGGGATAGGATATGGCATATTGCCCTCCGTTTGTACTCAGCATCCCTGCTTTGGACCATGGAATATCTCCATGAAGATCTACTATTTTTTGGGTATGGTCGTACAAATAGGTAGCTGCGGTAATCATGAACACCCTGTAATCCTGTTGCTCTTGGGAGCTTAAAGCATTGTACACCTTTTCCAATTCTCTATACTGCGCCAGAAAGGAATAATAGTTGTTCCAGCGATCGGTAATGGCAGCCGAACCGGGGACGTATTGATTTTCTACATTTTCCCAACCCACTGCCTGGTTATAGCGATTGAGGGTGATGCGAAGCACTACAAAGTAGTTCCAATAGCTCGGCAGAACATAGGTGCGGTTGGCGATCATAAATCCAGTATACTGCTTCTCAACAGAAGTCTGGGAAATCCTGGATGGATCTGTATAGTTATCTTCAAAGTCTGAAACTTGACAGGCCAATGTCAATAGCGAAATGGCAAATGCCATTAATATAGTTTTAATTTTCATGGCTCTTTTTCGTTTAGTGATTCATTAAAACCTGGCTCTTACCATAACTCCCATGGTTCGGGTTGCTGGATTGGTACCCGCACTGGTAAGTGTCTGATGCCAGCGGGATCCTCCGGTAAGAACTTCTGGGTCCAGGTCTTTGATATTCCTATAGAAGAAGAACAAGTTTCTGCCAAATACAGAAAACTGGATCGAGGAAGCTCCAAGCTTTCTGGCAAAGGAGCTGGGGATATCGTACCTAAGCGATAATTCGCGCATCTTGAGGTAGGTATTTTCTTGAATAAACAATTCATACCTTGATTCGCTGTATTGTGGTCCGCCCCAGTTGTAAGTTCTTTGATAGTAAAAGGCTTGGGAAATCACATTGGTGTTGGGATTGCCATCAGCCGTGACGCCGTCCATGAGCATGCCATCGTGGAAGACTTGTTCCCCGTTAGGCCCTTGAGCGGCATCTGTCTGCACACCCTTGCCATCAGCATTGACATAATAGGATAAACCACCGCTAGCTTTATCCATATAGTTAAGGCTTTCTTCGGTAAGACCTCTACTGATCATCCAGTTGATGCCGGTAGGCATGACATGCCCTCCTATCTGGAAATCCGCCAATACATCTAAGGTAAATCTGTTGTATTGCAAGGTATTGGATATGCCCCCACTGCTTTGGGCATGGCGTTGCCTACCCGTATCCAATTTTGGTCATCGATTTTGTACAGTCCGTTGGGTTGGACAATCTTTTCTCCGCTGCTATTGGTTTGAACAGGTCTAGCATATAAGTCCCCCATGGGCCTTCCCACCACCGAACGGAGCTGGGCAGCATTTCCGTCATAATCCGCATGAAGAAGTTCGGTAGCATTATTGGCCAACTTTTCCACCACGTTTTTATTCCAAGCATAATTGATTCCTGCGGACCAATTCAACCCGCTACCCTGCAGAAGCTGCCCCGTCAAACTTATTTCAACACCCTTATTCCGAAGCGTACCAATGTTGGCCAAAACTGAATTTGCCCCTGAAGTGGCGGGCAGGGTTAAGGGCAGGATTTGCTCTCGGATTTGGGCATTGTAATAAGACATCATCAGTCCAAGCCTTCCATTAAAGAAATCACTGTCCAAGCCAACTTCAAACTCATGCTTTTGCTCTGGCTTTATCCCATCATTGCCGAAGCTTCCCGAAATGGTGGTATACAACACGGAAGCTCCACCGGGTTGCTGCACCCCAAGCGTGTTTTGATCGTAGGCAATGTTGGCACTATAGATATCCGGATAATTACCTACAATACCCCAAGAACCCCGCAGTTTGGCTGAGCTGATAAAGCGCGGCAATTCCACCGCATCGGATAGGATAAGACTGGTATTGGCTGAAGGATAGGTAAAAGCATTATTGGCTGGATTCATCGTTGAGGTTCTATCCCGACGCACCGTACCTTCAATATACCAAAATCCTTTAAAATCGAAGTTAATGGTACCAAGCACTGCATCAATTACCCTTGAAGTCCTGCGGGAACCGCTATTGGGAATATCTACAGATGCGACAATGTCAAATAAATTTTCCGTACTTAGACCTCCATTGGTACTTCTTGAAACCGTGGTATAACGGTCCTTATTGGCCGTATAACCTGCCATGGCTGTAATCGCAATGTCTTCAGCTAAGTTTTTTCTATAGGTGAGCAAAAAATCTCCATAAAGGATATTGAAGGTTTCATTGCTCATCCCAAAACCGCCTGATGGACCAAATGCCAATGGACGCTCGGTGGCATACCTATCTTCGGAATTTCTATAGGTAAAATCGGTAGAAATTCTGGCCCTTAAGGATAATTCATCTGTAATGTTAAAGGTGTTGGTCAGGTTACCGATCACCCGGTTGCTTAATTCAGAGGAGCGGTGTTCATTGACCCGCCATACATAATCACCTATATCCGAGGCAAAGCCATTTCTGATGATGTTTTCCTCAGGGGTTAGGCTCTGCCCATTGCCTGTGACGAAGCGGTAGCCCCTGCTGGTCTTATATTTCTTCAGATACCATTCACCATTATCAAATCGTGTCATCATTCCGGTGAAGTTGTTGATCAGCCGGTCTATGGAATATGGACGGTTATTGGTATTTTGGTTGATATAATTGATCGTCAAGTCCGTTTTCCACCGTTGGGAAACCCTATAGGTAGAATTAAGGTTAACGATGTTTTTGCTATTTTTGGAATTGAGACTCAAAGCTTCATTATCCTGTCGGGTAAGGGATAGACGAAAATCAGCATTTTCGGAAGCATGTGAAATGGCAACATTGACTTGGGAACTTATCGGGTCGTTGAACAAGGCGGCGTAGTTATCGATTTGTGCTTCATAGGGGCGGATTTCTCCATCCCAGCTCATCACCTGTCTTCCGTCAAAAGGTGCCCCAAAGTTGATGTTGGTGGCTGGCAATCCCTTGACTCCATTGTCATAGGTAATAAAGCCTTCCTCATCCTGACCAAAATTGAAGACATGACGTGGTCCTCCAGGTCCCCGCACGTTTTGATAGCGTGGCAGGTAGGCGATCTGGTCCATGGCATAATTGGCATTAAAGTCCACCGTGAAGCCACCTTTTTCGGCGTTCCCTTTTTTAGTGGTGATCAAAATCACACCATTCACTGCCTCTGATCCGTAGAGAGCCGCTGCGGAAGCCCCTTTTAAGACAGAGATATTGTCAATGTCTTCCGGATTGATATCCAACAAGCCATTTCCTCTTAATCTCTGGTCACTCCAATAGTCGTTATTCCTCACCTCCTCATTCCGAATAGGAACACCGTCTAGGATGATCAATGGCTGGTTTTTTCCGGTGATCGAATTGATCCCTCTTATGGTAATGTTGACGGCCGAAGTAGCCCCGCCTGCGCCAGCCTGTATCCTTACACCAGGCGCTTTGCCATAAAGAGCGGTGGCCAAATTGGGCGTACCTACCTTGATCAATTCGTCAGAACGTACTGTGGTCGTAGCATAACCCAATGCCCGTTGTTCCCGAGGCACTCCTAAAGAGGTTACCACCACTTCGTCTAAGGAGGCCAGATCCTCTTCCATGGTAATGTTGATCGTACTTTGATTGCCAATCTGAAGGGTTTGGGGCTTAAATCCGATGAAGGAGAAAGTTAAAACCGCATTTGGACCAGCATTAATGGCATATTTACCATCTGAGTCAGATACCGTACCAGAAGATGTTCCCTGCACCCTAATAGTAACACCAGGCAAAGGAGCCCCATTCACATCTACTATTTGCCCTCTGACAACGGGATTGGCTTGAAATTCAAACCAATGATCCTCATTCAGGGGTACACCGAAAGCAACAGGGCTCAGCATGACAAGCCCCAGACATAATACTTGGAATAGAAGAAGAAATCCTCTTCTCAACCCAAGATTTTTTGCGGGTAATTCTGCTTCATTTTTCATTGTTTTAAGTAATTACTATAACAACTTTAAATAAACAAAAAAGCGCTATCATTAGGTTATGGCAAACATTTGTATGGCAGTTTATAATATATTCATGACAAATTTTGCGTTAAACACCTTATAAATTAGTAAAAAGTTGGCAAGATTAAAAATATTTTATTTAAAGTTTTAATTGTAATAAACAATTGATATTAAGAAAGTTAAATCTAAAGCTGTTATAGACCTATATCGATTTTTTTTGAGTTAAAAAATACCATTCCTTTCTGTGGACCGAGCTTTACAATTCCCCATAAAAATAAAACCACCCCTTAATAAGGGATGGTTTTCTTTATTTAACAGGAGCAACGCCTGCCTTTGTTTCTCAGCAAATCAGCTTACCAAATTCTTACCCGGTCTTCCGGTGCCTTGTACATCTTGTCTCCTTCTTTGACATCAAAGGCATCATAGAAAGCATCAATATTAACCAATGGGCCATTGCCCCGGTATTGGGCGGGTGAATGTGGATCTGTTTGGATCTGTGTTCTCAACGCTTCATCTCTGCTTTTCATCCTCCAGATGGTAGCCCAAGAAATAAAGAACCTTTGTTCGGGTGTGAAACCATCGATGTTCTCTGGTCTGCCATGTTCCTCTAGATATTTTTGCAGACCATCGTATGCAACCAAGAGGCCTCCCAGGTCGCCAATGTTTTCTCCCAAAGTGAGTTTACCTTGTACATTTACTCCTTCCAAAGGCTCATAGGCATCATATTGTGCCACCAGCTTACCGGTTCTCTCCTGGAAATTTTTCAAATCTTCATCCTGCCACCAATTTTTCAGATTGCCCTCAGCATCATATTGGCTTCCTTGATCGTCAAAACCATGTGAGATTTCATGGCCGATAACGGCACCGATACCGCCGTAATTGACTGCAGCATCAGCTTTATAATTGTAAAACGGTGGTTGCAGGATCCCAGCTGGAAAAACAATTTCATTCCAAGTGGGATTGTAGTAGGCGTTTACCGTTTGAGGAGTCATAAACCACTCATCCTTGTCGATGGGTTTGCCTAATTTGGCCATATTTTCCTTAAACCTGAAATTGGAGGAATGCCACACATTCTCTATAAAAGAAGCCGTTTCAGGATTAGCATCTACTTTTAATCCGCTGTAGTCTTTCCACTTGTCAGGGAAACCTATTTTAACTTTAAAGGTGCCCAGCTTTTCCAGTGCTTTTTCTTTGGTGACATCCGTCATCCACTCCAACTGCTTGATGCGGTCACCCATTGCAGCAATGATATTGTCTACCATCTCCTGGGCATCTTCTTTAGCTTCCTGTGGGAAATACTCCTCGGTATACAGCTTACCGATTGCCTCTCCAACGGCGCCTTCCGTAGTAGCCAAAACCCTTTTCCATCTTGGCCTCATCTCCTCAGTACCTTCAAGCTCACGGCCATAAAAGTCAAAATTGGCTTTTACAAACTCGTGGTTTAAGTAAGGTGCCGCACGGTCAATGATCTTCCATTTCAGGTAGGCTCTAATAGCATCATAAGACACGCTTTTAATGATCTGATCTACTTCCTCCATAAATTTGGGCGTAGATACAATCACCTCTTCTGTGTCCGCTCCAATTGCAGTAAGGTATTGCTTCCAATCTAAAGAAGGTGTTAAACCATTCATTTGGTCTGAAGTATACTTATTGTATCTGCCTTCAGGATCACGCATTTCTATCCTTGACTTGCTGGTCTTGGCAAGGCGGGTTTCCACGTCTAAAACGGCAGCGGCAGCTTGTTCGGCGGCGGCTTCATCATAGCCGACCTTTTGGAACGACGCTGCCACGTGCTTTTGATACTTGGCCTTTATCTCATCAAATTTTTCACTTACCCCTAAGTAGTAATCCCTGTCAGGCAAACTTAAGCCACCTTGGGAAATATAGAGGGCCATTTTTTCTGAGTCCTTTAGGTCCGTATTTACTCCTAGCCCAAAGAAGGCTCCGCCTCCGTATTGTTGCTGTTCGGTAAGATAGGCTTGAAGACTTTTGGCATCTTTCACCTCTTCAATTTTGTCAAACCAACGGCTAAGCGGCTTTGCGCCCCGTTCTTCAGCAAGAAGTGAATCCATACCAATTTGGTAGAATCCCACACCCTTTGCCTGATCTGATTCTGCTGGTAAGTTGCCGCTGTTCATAGCAGCCTCCAACACCTTTAATACAGCCTCATTGTTGAACTCCCTTAGTTCATTAAAGGAACCCCATCTGCCTTGGTCAGCTGGAATCTCCGTTTGTTTGATCCAATTGCCGTTTACAGCTAGGAAAAAATCATCCTGCAGCCTAACGGAAGAATCCATATAGCTGAGGTTGATCGCCTGCACAGGCTCCTCTTCAATTTTTTGCGTGGAAGTACATCCCACGAAAACTGACCCCGCGAGGGCCAGGGTAAATACGATTTGTTTTGGTTTGTTCATCTTCTGTTATACACTAAATTATGCCAGCCAACTTTCTACCTCTTCTTTGGTGGGATTTGGGACATCTAATTTCATCTTCTTTCTCCTTCCACAAAGGTCATTGAACAGCTTGTTGGGATTCTGTTCCTTAAGCTGCTCGATGGTTTGGATTTTGAGGTCTCTGATGGCAGGAATAAGTCCTGAAGGAATTCCCAACGCTATAAAATCTTCATCCGAAGCCAAAGCAACCTTCTTCTCCGGCCTCATTTGTGGGAAAAACAGTACTTCCTGAATTGTGGATTTGTTGGTCAACAGCATACAGAGTCTATCGATACCTATACCCAAACCTGCTGTAGGCGGCATGCCATACTCTAAGGCACGCAAGAAATCTTCATCCATGGCCATGGCCTCATGATCTCCTCTTTCGGCCAATTTCAATTGATCTTCAAATCTCTCCCTTTGGTCGATAGGATCGTTCAGCTCAGTATAGGCATTGGCAATCTCTTTCCCATTGACAAATAATTCAAAGCGTTCTACCAACCCCTCTTCCGAGCGGTGCTTTTTGGCTAACGGCGTCATTTCTATCGGATAATCGGTAATAAATGTGGGCTGAATCAAGTTCGCCTCTACCTTTTCACCAAATATCTCATCGATCAGTTTGCCCTTACCCATACTGTCATCCACCTCAATACCAAGCTGCAAACACACTTCCCTCAGCCCGCTTTCATCCAGCTTGCTGACATCAATGCCGGTAAATTCCTTGATGGAATCAAACATGGTCAGCCTTCTGTAAGGACCTGAGAAATTAATTTCATGCTCCCCTACTTTAATAACAGTTTCTCCGTGAACGGAGATAACAACTTTTTCCAGTAAATCCTCCACCATCTCCATCATCCAGTTGTAATCTTTGTAGGCTACATATATCTCCATGGAGGTAAACTCAGGATTATGGGTTCTATCCATTCCTTCATTTCGGAACATTTTGCCGAATTCATAAACACCATCAAAACCGCCAACGATAAGCCGTTTTAGATAGAGTTCATTGGCTATCCTTAAATACAGCGGCATGTCCAGCGTGTTGTGATAGGTGCTAAAGGGTCTGGCTGCAGCGCCACCATGTACCTGCTGTAATATGGGTGTCTCCACTTCAAGCCATCCGCGGTCATCAAAATACCGCCGCATGGTGGATATCATCTTTGATCGGGTGATAAAAACTTCTTTAACTTCAGGATTGACTGTTAAATCTACGTATCGCTGTCTATACCTCAGCTCGGGATCTGTAAAGCCGTCGTGCACATTGCCTTCCTCATCACGCTTCACTACCGGAAGTGGCTTGAGAGATTTGGACAATATGGTCAATTCGGTAACATGGAGAGAAATTTCTCCGGTCTGCGTAGTGAATATGTATCCTTTTAGGCCGATAAAATCACCTATACCCAGGAGCTTTTTGAATACAGTATTGTAAAAGGTTTTGTCTTCCCCAGGACATAGATCATCCCTGCGGACATAGATCTGCAGGCGGCCAGTGGCATCTTGAATCTCACCAAAAGAGGCAGAGCCCATGATGCGTCGGCTCATCAAGCGGCCGGCAATAGAAATCCCTTTGTAGTCATTTTTTCGGTTTTCGTAATTCCTATGGATATCCTCTGCCGTTGCATTGACAGGAAAGGAAATAGCAGGATAGGGATTTATCCCCAATTTGATCAATTCCTCACGGTCTTTCCTGCGCTCAAGCTCTTGTTCGCTTAGTATTTGCATGGATTGTTTCAATTTAGTTATTGTTTTTGCCAGCTTTTCTTCTGGCGAACTCCTGTTTTATCAAGGTTAATTCGCGACTGCTTTGACCGGCTACGCTGGTATTTTCAGCTGCACGTCGGGCTAGGTAGGGCATTACTGCCTCCACGGGGCCGTAGGGAACATATTTGGCTACATTGTATCCCGCTTGAGCAAGATTGTAACTTATATGGTCACTCATGCCATACAGCTGTGCAAAGTACACCCGATCATCTTTTGGCTTCATCCCGTGCAGCGACATCAACTCTGGTAAGATAATGTTGCTCAACTCATTATGCGTCCCACTTACCAAAAACACCCTTTGTTTGTTGTTGATACAAAACTTCAGAGCTTCATTAAAAGCATCATCAGTAGCTTCCTTATTGGGATGAATAGGATTAGCATAACCTAGCTTTTCGGCTCGTTCGGCTTCTTTTTCCATATAAGCACCCCTTACCAGTTTAGCGCCCAAAAAGTAGGCATCCGTAACCGCATTGTGATGGGCATCTTTTAGCTTTCGCAGCATATCCTGCCTGTACATCTGATAGGTATTGTACACAATAGCAGTCTCCTTGTTGTAGCGGGCCATCCCCTCCTCCGCCAAATCATCGATCACATCCTGAAACCAAGACTCCTCTCCATCTACCAAAATTTTTACCTTAGCTTCATAAGCCGCTTCAAAAAGCCTGTCCACCCGGGCTTTTGTCCGCTCGAAAGATGACTGTTCTTTGGCTGACAGTGTTTGTTTTGCCTGGATCTTTGTCATGATCCTGGCATCTCCCAATCCGGTAACTTTAAAAACCGAAAAAGGGATTCCATCAGTAGAACCGGCATGGTGGATGGTGCGAAGAATTTCATCTCTTGTGCGGTCAAAGCTCTCTTCATCATCTTTCCCTTCTACAGAATAGTCTAAAATAGCACCTATCTTATACTGATTCAGCGATTTGATGGTGATGTTACTGTCTTCAATACTTTCGCCGCCACAAAATTGCTCAAAGATGGTCTGCTTGATCAACCACTTCACCGGCAGCCGCAACTTCAGTGACCAGGTAGCCAAGCTCACTCCCCATTTGGACAACAGGTTGTTGTTGAGCACCGAGAAGATCAAGAACATTTTTTTCAAGTCCTCATCCGACTTAGGCGCAAAGGCTACTTGAATATTTTCAAACGAAAATTGCGGCTTGGTGTACATCCAGTATAAATCAGAATGCAAATATATCAAAAATCACCGTCTGCATTAAATTTGTTTTGGTTTTAGATGGCAGAGCTTCCAAAACAAAAAATAGGCATAAGAAAATCTAGGTAATTAATAGAGACATATAAGAGCCGAAGCTTTGCCGAGACGGTCTCCTGCATAGGCCTTCGGCTACTTATACACTCATTTGCACATGGTCATTTCTGTCGCCTGCGCCCCATAAACAAAATGCTGCAATTGCGGACTCACGTAATGAATGCCCAAGCCGGAACCGCGGAGGATAAATAAAAGGCCGATGATCATCGCAAAATAAGGCATTGCCCTTAAAAATTTTTGCCGTACCCGAACGTTGAAAAGTTTGCCGGAATGCATCACTGCCAGCATCAGCGGTATCGTGCCAAGTCCAAAGAAAAACATATATACCGCACCCGCCCAAGGATCTTGAAGCGCAAGAGATGCCAACAGCGCAATATACACCATACCACAGGGAAGTAGACCATTCGCCAAGCCAGTGGCAAAAAATGCTGCCCGCCCTTTCATGTGCAGATACTTACTTAAATTTTTCTTCACCTTGGCAGCCCAACCAGATAAGCCAGAAGCTTGTGTTACCCATTTTTCGCTTCTTTTGTAAAAGAATGCCATGAAGATGATAACCGCGCCGGTGAGAATGGAAAACCATTGTTGTATACCGGCCAGCTGTAGGCTAAGACCAATCGCTCCTACCAATAGGCCCAGCAAAGTGTAGGTGACGGTTCTGCCGAGGTTATAGCTTATTTTATTGGCAACAAAGCGGCTATGGTCCTTAGCCGAAATAGCCAAAGCAATAGGCCCGCACATGCCCAAGCAATGAAATGAACCTAAAAAACCCAAGAGAAAAGCTGTCCAGATCATATTACAGGGAAATCTGCTCTTCCAGATAATAGGCGGTTCCTCCCTCTTGCCAATTTAGCTTTACCCGCCAATACCCCGGCTGAAGATGCGCTAAGTCAATGGACATGGCCTCACCTTTTTGCATTTTTATCGGGATTTTTTGATCAAGCCTCGCATCCGATGGTCGAAAAAGGTGCAGTGTCCCTTCTGCGCCTTGGGGTAAGTTCAGATGCATTTGTTTGCTTGCTGCCTCATATGCCAGTGCATCATAATCCAGGTCCTTGGCATTGGCGATCTTCTCGATCTGCTGCTGGTAATTGATTTCTTCTTCGTAATAATTCTGAGTTACCAAATGAATATCATCTTGCCTAACACAAATCACCACCAGCGAGATCATAAGCAGAACGAAAGCTCCAAAGAAAATAATTAATCCATGTCCCCAATTCATATCTTCAATTCTTTAAGGATTCTTCTAATTTATTTTATTGATTCTACAGTCCATACAGTACACCTATTTCTGTAGGGGTCCGACAAAGCTCGTTTCTATCTTGTCGATCACTTCTCCATTTTGCAACAGCAACAAGGTGATGTCTTTTTGATTGGTTAGGATTTTCTCCTGATCTGTCACAATAAAGAACCTGCCTTCCAATCTGCCTTGCCCTTCAAGTGACCAATCATCATGACCTACTACTTCAATGCGATAATCCTCACTTTCAGGCCTAAGCTCTACCTTTTGTTCGTCAAACGTTTTGTTGATAAAACTTACCTCATAAAGATTGCTGACTTCTCCTCCTTCCCGTTCCTGATAGGTCATCCCCCTAAAACGGGTGACGGTAGCTTCCAAATCAGAGCGGGTCAATAAAAGGGAGACAAAGATGCCGAAAAGCACCACAAGCACAAAGGAGTAACCCATCACGCGCGGACTGAACAGCTTTTTTGTACCCTCTCTAACTCCTTTTTCTGAATCGAAGCGAATCAGACCTGTCGGCCGGTTGACTTTGATCATTACCTCGTCACAGGCATCTATACAAGCAGTACAATTCACACACTCCATCTGAATGCCATTTCGTATATCAATACCTGTAGGACATACCTGCACGCAAAGTGTGCAATCCACACAATCACCCAAGGGAGGTTCCTCAATGCTTGCCACTACTTTTTTGCGAATTTTTCCGCGTGGCTCGCCTCGCACATAGTCATAGATGACGTTCATGCTGTTTTCGTCTAGGAGTACTCCCTGCAGTCGGCCATAAGGACAAACCACAATACAAGCCTGCTCCCTAAACCAAGAAAAGACAAAGAGAAATAAGCCTGAAAAGGTCAGGAGCCCCACAAAACCGGCCCAATTTTCAGAGGGTGGCTGACTTACAATATCAATGGTGGATTCGACACCGATCAAATAAGCCATCACTGTATGTCCTATAAGCAGCGAGATAAAGGAGAAGATGGCCATTTTCGCTGTTTTTTTAAGGATTTTCTCCCTGTTCCATGGCATGGCATTGAGCTTACGCTGCTGGTTGGCATCCCCCTCTATCCAGTACTCCACTTTGCGGAACACCATTTCCATAAATAGTGTCTGCGGACAGAACCAGCCACAAAACACCCTTCCAAATACCGCTGTAAACATTATGATAAAAACCATAAAGATCAACAGCATAAAGATGAGCAGGTAGGTATCTTGGGGCCAAAAGACAGCTCCAAAGATGACAAACTTATTTTCAAAAAGATTCAACAAAAGAAGGGGCTGTCCATCGATCTTGATGAATGGACCGGCAAACAGGATTGCCAAAAGCAAGTAAGACAAGTAGGTCCTCCAGTTGTAATATTTCCCCTTGGGTTTGCGAGGATAGATCCATTTTCTTTTCCCATCTTCTCTAACCGTCCCAATGGAATTTCTAAACCCTTCGTTTTGATATACTATTTCTCCTTCCGTACTCATAATCTCCTCTCCTTTTGTCAATAATATCGCATCTTTTCGCAAGCGATTGCGGTTGTAAAATGCCCGGAGAAAGCATTGCCTTCACCGGGCGTGACTTTTTATTGTTCTTCTTCAACCTCCTGAAGTTCTATATCATCCTCACCCAAGGCATCCAGGGGCTCGACAATCGCAGGCTCATATTTTTCACCTTGTGGCTCTTTGGGATTAGCAGGAGTGGTTCCCTGTAACGTAAGCACATAGCTGGCTACGTACTGCATCTGCTCTGGACTAAGTTGATCCTGCCAAGGAATCATGCCTTTCTCCGGCACACCATATTTGATCACACGGAACACATCATTGATGCTACCTCCATGGAGCCAGTATTCATCGGTCAGGTTTGGACCCACACCCCCACCACCATCACTGGCATGACAAGCCATACAATTGTTATCAAAGATGGACTTGCCGGCATTTAATGATTCTGTAGTCCGATCGTAAACTACCGTATTTTCATCAATATCTGCTACTTCGGATACTTTTCTGGCCTCAGCCTGGATTTGAGCCACATACAGCTCTTCTTGGTATTCTTCCATTTGGGTTTTGCCCCAGCCTAGCACGGTATAATTGATAAAGTAGACTATACCGAAACCAATGGACAGGAAGAAAACATACTGCAGCCAGGGAGGCATAAAGTTGTCAAGCTCCGTAATGCCATCATAACTGTGATGTTCTAAGACTTTCCCCTTACTTTCTCCTTCAGTCTCTCCAGAAACGTGTTTTTTCTTGAAGCTTGTCCACCATTGCCCCCAACCTAGCTCTACGCCGGCCTCCTTGCCTAAGGCTGCGCTTAGGAATGCCATCAGATAGATCAGAAGGATCAAAAGTAGGACAATAAGCCCCAACACAACCGCTACAATAAACAACAATGTCAATTGGCTGCTGTCCATCGTTGCCAAAGATCCAAAAAATCCGGGATCTTCTCCCTGAGCAAAAGCCGGAACAGCTACCAGCCCTGCCAGAACCATTAAAAATGCTGATTTACTTGTTTTCATGCTCAACGCCTTTAGATTCTTCGTCATTTAATGGAAGCGCTTTCATATGCTCCACATATTCCTTATCTACCGTAATCACCCAGATGAACATACCAATAAAAAACAGCATGAACACCACCAGGGAAATCATCGGCATGATTTCTATATCTTCTATTGATCTTAATATTTCCTTATACATGACAGCGCCGATTTTTAGTTATTTGCAGTTTGTTCTTTTTTTATGTCTGTACCCAACCGTTGTAGATAAGCAATAAGCGCAACGATTTCTGTATTTGGCATGACTTCTACACCTGACTCCTTCAAGTTGGCCACAATTTGGGCGGCCTGCTTCTCCAGGTCAGCATTAGCCTGCTTATCATAACCTTCGGGATAGGGCACGCCCAGTTTCTGCAGGGTTCTGATCTTAGCCGGGACATCGGCGTGATCCATGGTATTGGTAACCATCCAGGGATAAGGAGGCATCAATGATCCGGGAGACATGCTTCTTGGATCAACCATATGATGATAATGCCAGCTGTCCGGATATTTACCGCCTACACGGTGAAGGTCGGGTCCTGTCCTTTTCGATCCCCATAGGAATGGCCGGTCGTACACAAACTCACCCGCTTTGGAATATTCCCCATATCGCTCAGTTTCGGCACGGAAAGGGCGAATCATTTGAGAATGGCACCCTACGCAGCCGTTCGAGATGTATAGGTCACGCCCCTGTAGTTCCAACGGAGTGTAAGGCTGAACGCTGCTGATGGTGGGTACATTGGACTTAATCAGGATCGTGGGCACAATCTCTACCAAACCTCCAATGACGATGGCTACAGTGGCCATAATGGTAAAGAAAATGGGCTTTCTTTCCCATACCCTATGCCAGAACTCGTCCTTCTGTGGAACCAGCTTGGTTAAGGCAGGAGCCTCATCATGTTCTTCCGCTACAAAAGATCCTTGCGCGGCCGTTTTGACAAGGTTATATACCATAATGAATACACCGCTCAGGTACAAGGCTCCTCCCACAGCTCGCAGCATATACATAGGCACGATTTGGATAACGGTTTCCAAGAAGTTGGGATAAGCCAATCGGCCCATTTCGTTAAATTCCTTCCACATCAAGCTTTGGGTCAATGCAGAAACGTACATAGGCAGCGCGTAAAAAATGATCCCGAGCGTTCCTAGCCAGAAGTGGGTATTCGCCAGTTTGGTAGAATGGAGTTTGGTCTTCCACATTCTTGGCCATAGCCAATATAGCATGCCGAAGGTCAAGAAACCGTTCCAGCCCAAGGCCCCGATATGCACGTGGGCTACTACCCAGTCTGTATAGTGTGCGATGGCATTGACATTTTTAAGGGACAATAAGGGGCCTTCAAAAGTAGACATACCGTAGGCGGTGACCGCCACCAGCATAAATTTCAAGATAGGGTCCACTCGCACTTTGTCCCAAGCCCCTCTTAAGGTAAGGAGGCCGTTGATCATACCTGCCCAAGAAGGCGCCAACAACATCACGGAAAAGGCAGTACCAAGAACCTGCGCCCATTCGGGAAGTGCGGTATATAAAAGATGGTGCGGGCCAGCCCAGATATAGATAAAAATCAGTGCCCAGAAGTGCACAATAGAAAGTTTGTAGGAATATACCGGTCTATTGGCAGCTTTGGGAAGAAAGTAGTACATCAGCCCCAGGTAGGGAGTGGTCAAAAAGAAAGCCACGGCATTGTGACCATACCACCACTGCACCAAGGCATCCTGAACCCCTGCATAGGCAGAATAACTTTTTAGGAAAGAAACAGGCAGCGCTAGGGAATTAAAGATGTGTAGTACAGCAACAGTAACAAAAGAGGCCAAATAAAACCATATCGCCACGTACATATGCCTCTCCCGTCTGTGAAGCAGCGTCCCAATCATATTGGCACCGAAAGCCACCCAAACCAAAGCCAAAAGAATGTCAATAGGCCATTCAAGCTCCGCATATTCTTTGGACGTGGTGATACCCAACAGCAGCGTGATAACGGCTAGCACAATGACCGACTGCCATCCCCAAAAGTGTGCCCAGCTCAGCTTTTTGCTCCACATGGGGGCTTTAAGCAGCCTAGGCATGGAGTAGTACACCCCAGCAAAAATTGCGTTGCCAACAAATGCGAAAATTACCGCATTGGTGTGCAAGGGCCTAATTCTACCGAAGGTAGTATAGGGATTGTTTAAATTGGCTTCTGGGAAAAACAGCTGAACAGCAGCTAAAAGCCCCACAAGCATTCCGATGAGCCCCCAAACAAGGGTAGCCACGCCGAAGTACTTTACGATTTTGTTGTCGTAACTGAACTTCTCCAGGGTCGCTCCAGATGTTAATTCTGACATGTTACTTAGATTTAGTAGACGTTGTATTATTCTTTGGTGATTTGGTTTTCTGATCAAATAAAATCCTCACTGACGGCGTATAGCTGTCATCGTACTGCCCACTCTTCATGGCCCTAAAAAACAGGAACAGGAAGCCCACTGCCAGTACCAAGCTTATTCCGATGAGAAGAAATATAATTTCCATGTAGCTTCTTATTTCGTTAATCCTTTTTTGTATGCCATGTATTTGGTTGTCAGGGTGGTGAATAAGATCACCGAGATACTGCTGGCGGGCATGATCACCGCACAAAAAACCGGGCTCAACAACCCCTGCACCGCAAAGCTGATCCCCACGACATTATAAGCGAAGCTGAGCCCAAAACTGGCTTTGATAATCCTACGGCTGGTTTTGGCAAATGCCAGGAAAGCCGGGATCTTTCCAAACACTTCCGCATCCATAATGGCATCGCTGGCGGGAGAAAAATTGGTGATCCGGTCCGTGACAGCAACTCCAACATGACTTTCCTTCAAGGCACCGGCATCATTCAAACCGTCGCCAAGCATCATGGTTGTAGCACCTTTTAGGTTCAGCCGCGTTACATACTTAAGTTTGTCTTCCGGACCTTGCTTGAAATTCATCTTAACCTCTTCCCCCAATACCTTTTGAAGATGTGCACGTTCATGAGAATGGTCTCCAGACAGCAGGTGTATAGACTTGCTCTTTCCAAGCTGAGCGACTACAGCAGCGGCGTCCTCCCTTAAGCCGCTTTGGATAAAGAAATAGCCCAATGGCTGTTCTTCCACCGTTAGGTATACATGATTGCCACCCTCTCTCTCCGAATCCATACTCGCTCCAGTAAATACTGCTGAACCCAAACGTATTGCTTGTCCCTTATAAATCGCGCTAAGCCCCCTTCCTGGTATTTCCTCCACCCGCTCCAAAAGCGCTCCTTTTTCATCCTTCAGCCAGCTGTTGATTCTATTGCTCAAGGGATGGGTAGAGTGATTTACCATGGATTTGATGATCTGGCGGCTCTCTGCAGAAAGTGCTTCACCTACAAATTCCACGGAGGCATTGGCAGGAGCAGTCAAGGTACCCGTCTTATCAAAAATTACGGTGTCCACCATTGCCATACGTTCGATTACAGCTGCGTTTTTCAGATACAGTTTGCTTCTTCCAAAAGCCCTCAGCGTATTGCCTAGTGTAAAAGGTGTGGACATGGCCAAGGCGCAAGGACAGGCAATGATGAGAACGGAAGTAAAAGCTTTGAGCGCTATGGAAGTGTCTGAAAAACTCCATACTGCCAACGAGGTAAATGCGGTGGCCAAAACAATCAACGTAAACCACTTGCTCGTTTGCGTGGCTAAAGACTCCAGCGAATGTACCTTTTCTTTTTCAAAAGCCCCATTATTCCAAAGACCTGTAAGATAGCCCTGTGAGGGAAGCTTTTGCACCGCAAGGGAAATAGGGCCACCTTTTTGTCTGCCTCCAGCGTAGATCAAGTCCCCCGTTCTTTTGGCTACAGGCACTTCTTCTCCAGTTACAAAGCTGTAATCGATATGGGCATCACCTTGAAGCAAAATGCTGTCAGAGGGGATAAGCTCGTTGTTTCTTACTTTGATAACATCCCCCACCTTTAACTTGGCCAGAGGAATGACTTCTTCGTTATCCTGCACCAGCCTGGTAACCGCCATAGGAAAATAAGACTTGTAATCCCGATCGAATGAGAGGGTATCGTAGGTCTTCTGTTGGTAAATCCTGCCAATCAGCAAGAAGAACAACAAACCACCCAAGGTGTCCATATACCCGGCTTCACCCAGTACCAAAATGAGATAAAGGGAATAAAAAAACAGGGCAAAAATGCCAAGAACGATAGGCACATCCATATTGACTGTCTTGTTTTTCAGTGCCAGCCAAGCAGATTTATAGTAGTCGGTAGCAGCATAAAAAAACACGGGCAATGCCAGAAACACATTGAGGTAATTGAACAAACCTTGGAACTGACTGCCCAAAAGCTCGGCTTCTGAAAAATATTCGGGCAAGCTGAAAAACATCATGTTCCCAAAACAAAAACCGGCGACCGCTAATTTATAAATCGTTTTTTTGTCTGTTTTTGGCTTTGCCTGCGCCTCCAAATCGGAGAGGTTGATCGACGGCTCATAGCCTATAATAGCTAAAAGCTGCACCACACCTTTTAAGGAAATTGCCTGAGGAACATACTTTATCTGTACCTTCTTCTTGATAAAATTGACCCGCCCGGAGATAATTCCAGGATTGATTTTGTGCAGGTTTTCTAATAACCAGATGCAGGAGGCACAATGGATAACAGGAATGGTAAAGGTAATGTGGCTTTCTTTATCGTCAGAAAAGTCAAGGAGCTTACGAACCACGTCCTCATCATCCAGGTAATCGAAGCGATTGCTTTCTCCTGTAGCGGATTTTTGGGTGGGTCCGGGATTGGGAGCAATATCGTAATAGCTTCCCATTTCGTTTTCCTGCAGCACTTCAAAGACGAGTTGGCAACCTGTGCAGCAGAAATTTTTATTGTCAAAATGAAGTATCTCCTCACGACATTCTTCCCCGCAGTGGTAGCATGTTGTTATTTGATGATCTTTTACATTCATTTTGAACTATTTTGACAAAGTTGTTTTAATATAGGGATAAAAAGCATGACATTTATCATGTTTTAATGGCTTATGACAAGTAAAATGATAGCTTATCGTACCACATGCCTCCTTTATAGAAATGGAAAAGGATTTTCGCCAAATCCGCCTGATAATTTTTAGTAGTTACCAGTAAGGTATATTCATGTTTGACTGCATAAGACCAAAAATCCCCAATTCTGCTGAAATTAAATTTTATAAATGAGGTTTCCGATGCAACTGTATTTACCATCTGGATAAGATCCTGCTCCTCCTTTAGTTTCGACTTAGGAATGAAGCTGGGTGAAATGATGGTAACACTGCTTTTCCGGAGGGCTAAGTCAAACAACGCAACAAAACGCCTGATCAACTGCGCGGATTGCGGATTCCCTTCATAATGTAACAGTACGCGATCTAAACATAACCCTTCCTCATATAGTAGCAGTGGTGTAATACAGGGTTTTTCTTCCAGGATGCCGGGGTTTTTTAAACCATGCAACCAATCGAGGATACCGGTCAACTTTGCCGTATAGAGCGTGGGTTGATGGGCCACCACATCAGTAGCTTCCTTGTCAGCATCATGAAGAAGCCGGTCTTGAAAATCAAAAGGCACCTTTTCAAAAGAGTGGCTCTTAATTAATTCACGAGGAAATAAAAACTGCTGATTTGTCCTTGATAACACCTGCATAGCCATCTGTTATTTATGCAAAAGTAGATAAGGCTACAAGCCGGTTAACTGATAAGGGGTAGATCAAAACATGATAAAAGTCATGTTTATTTGACGAATACGTTTTGCCACCTAAGCTGATTACAAAAAGGATAAAATTAATACCTTAGAGACAGATGCTCCTAAATTATTGTATATTAGTTCGTTCAACCAAAATAACGAATCATTGAAAGCCCATTATACCTCATTTACCTTTCTGCTTTCCCTTGCTGTCAGCTTAGCCTCCTGCACCTCCTCCAAAAGCCTTTTTAATGGAAAAGATCTTAGCGGGTGGTATATGGATGTACCGGAACTGGATAAGAATCAAGATGCAGTAAAGCCATTTTTGGTGAGAGATGGTAAGCTTGTGAGCCTAGGTACGCCCAATGGCCATCTCCTATCGGAAGAAGAATACGACAATTATCGGCTAGAAGTGGAATACCGTTTTGCAGGAACGCCGGGCAATTGCGGTGTATTGGTACATGCCTCCACCCCCCGTGCCCTCTACGACATGTTTCCCAAGTCCATTGAAGTCCAGATGATGCATGAAAATGCAGGGGATTTTTGGTGTATTGTAGAAGACATTAAAGTACCCGACATGGTCGCACGTCGTGGTCCGGAAGAAGATTGGGGCATTATAGAAGGCAAAAACCGTCGTATCCTCAACTTAACGGACGGATCGGAAAATCAGGTTGGAGAATGGAACAGCATGACCATCGAATGTTTAGCCGACAGCGTCAAAGTGTGGGTGAATGGCGACTTGGTCAACTTCGGCTATGAGGCCAGCGCCCGTAAAGGACAAATAGCCCTTCAGGCGGAAGGCTCAGAGGTAGAGTTTCGAAAAATCGTAATCACGCCCATTAAAAAGTTGAGTAAATGATTACAGCATCTCTAAGCCTTTGTTGCCATAATAAGCCCCCACAGCCATAACGACACATGAAACCACTACTCCCAGACTAATAGCCCAAAAGGAATTACCCCTATCAAGCTTCAGCACATAGGCAGCGATTGTCCCCAAGTAGGCCCCGGTACCCGGTAAGGGCACCATTACGAACAGCATCAAAGCCCAAAAACCATACTTATGGATATTGGGTCCAACACCTTTTTTAGCACGTTTGGATAAATGAATAACACCCTTACGGTAGAGCCTGTTAGGCCAAAGTTTAGCACTAAAGGTGTCAATCAACCATGTCAGAAGCGGAAAAATCAACAGGTTCCCCAGCAGGCCAATTACAAAGGCCAAGAAAAAAGGAACTCCTTGTAGTATAGCATAAGGTATACCTGTTCGGGCTTCACCCAAAGGAGAAATGCTAAGAAGAAATGTATAAATAAGATTTTCAATCATTGAGGATTTCATCAAAACAAAGTAGTAACTGGAAGCACCTCACGGAGGGCTTCATCGCTGATCAGGAACAAAATAGGGTTGACTGGGGAAGCGTCAAGGCGCATGGATGAGAATACTTTCAAATAGGCGTTGGATCGGCGGGGATTTGAAATCCTTCTCGTTGTGATGATCTATGCCATATACTGTTATGGAAAAGGGCTTGCTTCTTTGGAAAAACAATTGGGAGAAGCATTTCTTTAAAGGTGTAGTAGCCTTAACAAAAAGTACCGCTTCCAGCCGACAACCATTGTCGGAATCTACTAGGACCTCAGTCTGCACGGTGTCGGCGGTTAAGCGCCCTTCTTCCACTGTTGGTAGCCACCCAACAATTCCCATGATTACTGCGAAGATCAAAATCCGGAAAAGGTAATTCATTGTGGCACAAAAGTAAATAAACTTCTACAATGTCAATCTTTCCTAATAAGAAAATGAATTTTCTTATGTAACTTACTTACTGAATCAAAAGCAGTTACAGCGAAGATAGGGAGTATGTGGATACATCCTCACGAGGCTCCGTAGCAACTTGATTTCTGGATTATTATCGGTAAGCACACGATATTGTACCTATACAAGCCACCTATGCCTCTCAAATCCACGACCAAATTTTCGTCAATGAAACAATTCCTCATCTCTTTCGCCTTCTTATGCTATGGCGCTCCGTTTGCGCAGGCCCAGCACACAGCCGATGATGAAGCTATTTCAGCCGGTTGGTATCAATTGGGAATCAACACCCAAATCGTGCTCGACAGCTTTCTGGACCAAACTATTACAACACCTTTAGAACTTCTAATCAAACGCCAAGGGGACAATGGCGCCTGGAGAGCAAGGTTGATGGGCAGCTGGAGTGCATCCAACCTTGGCTACAGCGAAAGCGAGGATGAGCGGGTGGACGATGGCTCCAATGTGGGTCTCGCCCTTGGCTATGAGTGGCAAAGGTCAATCAAGAATAAATGGTCATGGTACTATGGCATCGAAATCGAGGGACAACGTGGCCGGGGGAATTATTCTGACTTGTCGGTTTTTGGCGACACGGAAGACAACCGTATAGAGTGGAAAACGGTGCAAAAACAAAAAAATGACCTGTTGTCTTTGATACCTTTGGCAGGAATTAAGTTTCAGATAACACCCAAATTATCGATAAGCACAGAATTTAGATTGGCGGCCTCTACGAAAAAGGTGAAATACCACACCGAATACCTATACAAGGAGAGGGGATTGACGACATCTACAAGCGAAACCACCAATTACCGGAGCCAATCCGTCGACTTCCGCCCCTACAGTGGCATATATCTAGCGATCGTCCTCTAACAATTGCTGCCTTTCAGCCCCACAGCATCAAGCTACCTACTACCCATAAAAATCGGATAACCTTGCTAAGCCTCTCTTGTCGAGGATCACGATCTTTTTGCCCTCAAATTCTATCAAGCCGTCCTTTTTAAATTCAGAAAGCAAACGAATCACCGTCTCGGTAGCCGTACCGACCAAGCCCGCTATTTCTTCACGGGTCAATGCAATATCAATTTTGCTCCGTTCATCCCCTTCTACCCCATAATTGTCAGAAAGTTTAAGCAGAGCAAATGCCAGCCGCTCACGGATGGTTTTCTGAGTCGCATCTGTTAATTTATCCTCCATGACACCCAGGTCTTGACATAAAGCCTGGGTAATTCTTCTATGAAAGCGGGTGTCCGCACTCAATATATCCAAAAAGGTCTCTTTGGGTACAAAGCAAATTTTTGCATCCTCCACAATGGTTGCTGTATTGCTGTAAGTCTCCTCTCCGATCAAAGAGGTGTACCCTAGGAATTCACCCCTCTTGGCCAATCTGATGATCTGTTCTTTCCCATTGGAGGCTGTTTTAAAAACCTTCACCACCCCGCTACTGATACAAAAAACACCTAATGGGCGAGTCCCTTCATAATAAAGAATCTGCCCCTTTTTGTGGGAAATGGTGTTTTTATTTTCGGTCAAGTTGCACAAATGCTCTTCCGATAGTTCAGAAAACATGGAATGCTTACGGCTCAAACAAAGTTCACAAGGAGAGTTCTTTTCTTTTACAGACATGCCCATCGCGATTATTTTTTACAAAGGTACAATATAAACAAAAGAAAACCTGATAAAGATCATGCTATCAGGCATAAAGTGAGGATGCTGGCAGCCTATCACCGAATGCCAAGGCTTTGGATGCTTTGCTTAGCAACCATCAATTTAATCATCGAAAACAGGAAAATCCTTTAGTTGCGTATAAGTTCCTGCCGCTTTGTCGTACTCCATGCAAAGATGTTGCAGTCCATTGGAAATGGCCAAGAATCTGGCGCCAACGGTTTTGTTGTATACGGCAATTTGCTCTGCGGTCTTTTGGCTTAGCCTCACCTCCGGCGCCTTGCACTCGACCAGAAGAAAAGGCTGCCCCTCCCTATCGAGGACCAAAATATCGAAGCGCTTTTGAATTTGATTATATTTTAGCCCTTTTTCTAGAGAAAACAGGCTTTTCGGATAGCCTTTGTAGCCAATTAAAAAATGAATGAGATGCTGCCTTACCCACTCTTCCGGCGTTAATACCAAATATTTCTTTCTCAATGCATCGAAAACGCTTAATTTTCCCTTCTCATCCTGTATTTGAAGGTTACACATGGGTAGATTTAAGGGATCTTGCAAAAACCGGTAGCCACTATCAATCATAGCACAAATATGGGCTTTTGAAATCTAATATTTAAACCTAATCCATAAAATGGAATTTATCCGACCCTACTGCCTAAGCCTTAGTATCATTCTGGGATTTTTCTCCTGTCAAAGCCAAGAAAAAGTCGATTTGCTTGTTCACCATGCAACAGTGTATACGGTGGATAAAAACTTCAGCAAGGCGGAGGCATTTGCCATCAAAGACGGGCTGTTTGTGGCAGTGGGTAGCAATGAAGAGATTTTACAGATGTACCAAGCTGATGAAGTCCTGGATCTGCAAGGTGCTGCTGTGTATCCAGGATTTATCGATGCGCATGCGCACTTCTATGGCTATGGGACCAGCCTTCAGGTTGCTGACCTGACGGGAACCACCTCTTATGAGGAACTGATCGAACGGGTAGTGCAACACCGCAAGCTATTCCCCGATCAGGCTTGGCTATTGGGGCGAGGCTGGGATCAGAATTTATGGGCAGACAAGTCATTCCCTACCCGGCTAAAACTAGATGAGCTTTTTCCGGATATCCCCGTGCTGCTTACCCGGATTGACGGACATGCCGCGCTAGCCAACGGACAGGCCCTCAAGCTAGGGGGGGTGGACGCCTCCACATCTATGTTGGGTGGAAAAGTGATTGTGAAGGACAATTCCCCAACTGGCGTCTTAATAGACAACGCAATCGGATTGGTGTCATCAAAAATTCCAGAACTCAGTACAGAAGAAAAAATAAAAGCACTGCTGGATGCACAGACCAACTGCTTCAGTGTGGGTTTGACTACTGTCGCTGACGCCGGGCTAAGTCGTGACATTATCGAGCTGATGGAAGAGAGGCAGGAAGAAGGCAGTTTAAAAATCCGCATCTATGCCATGATCAGCCCAAGCCCAGAAGACAAGGCCTATTATTTTGAGAAAGGCCCCTATCAAACCGACCGGATCAGTGTCATGGGTTTTAAGGTCTTTGGTGATGGAGCTTTGGGATCACGAGGCGCTGCATTACTCCAACCTTATCATGATGCACCCGATGAATATGGTTTTTTGCTAAGCTCAGTGGAAGCCTTCAAAAAACTGGCTGAAGAAATCTACGCCCATGGTTTCCAGATGAATACCCATTGCATTGGTGACTCTACCAACCGCACTTTACTGGACATCTATGCGAATGTGTTAAAAGGCAAAAACGATAGAAGATGGCGTATTGAACATGCACAAATTGTTAATGAACAAGACGTCTCCAAATTTGGAGAGCATCAGATCATTCCTTCAGTGCAGCCCACCCACGCTACCTCCGACATGTACTGGGCAGAGGATAGGCTGGGGCCTAATCGGGTAAAGGACGCATACATCTTTAAACAGCTACTCGACCAAAACGGGTACATTGCGCTAGGCAGTGATTTTCCGGTTGAATCCATTAATCCTCTATACGGTTTCCATGCAGCTGTTGCTCGACAAAGTGCGGAAGGCTGGCCAGAAGATGGCTTTCAAAAAGAAAATAGCCTGACGAGGGAAGAAGCGCTGCGTGGAATGACCATTTGGGCGGCGTACGCAAATTTCGAAGAGGAAAAGAAAGGAAGTATAGAAGCCGATAAGTTTGCTGATTTTGTCATCTTGGATCAAGACATTATGGAAGTTCCTGCAGGGGATTTACGTAACGTAACAGTCCGCGCGACTTATGTGGGTGGAGAAAAGGTCTATTTAAGTCATCATTGGTTGGGCAACTAAGGCACTAGTCAAAGGTTAAAAACTGAGATAAGGCTCCAGACGCGCCAGCCACGCTTCATTGAAAATTTTGATCTTAAGCAAATCCCTGGCCTGCTGATAGTTCCCGTGCTGCTTTCTATAGGCGACTATTACTTTGGCTTGACCAAAATTGATATAAGGATGCTTGGCCAACGCTGCAGCATCCAATTGGTTGATATTTAATTTCGTTTGAATTTGTCCAGAAAGGGGAAAATATTCAAAGACCCTGTCGGCGACGTCTTGGGTGATACCGTACACCTCCAGCAGCTGTCTTTCCTGGTGTAAGCCCCCAAGGCTCTCTCTGTATTTGATGATTCTCCCTGCCAATACCTCCCCTATTCCAGGCACCACTTGCAGGGTTATGGAATCCGCTTCGGCAAAATCCAACACCGTTAGATTTGGTTCTTTGGGTTTGATATATACGCTAATCCTGTGCGTGGTGTCCTGACCCTGCTGTCGATGTTTTTCAATGTATTTTCGCCGCAGCGAATCGGGATGATGGTCGCCGGAAGCAAGCACTTGTTCTACCTGCTCTGCATAACGGAGGTAATCCTCATCATTTGCATACTTTAGGATCCTGTTGTATATTACAGGGATCATGTATAAGATTATCAGGACCGGAAACACCAACAGAAAGCCTCTGGACTCCCTCCTTGAGAATCCGAAGTAAATCTTCAAAAAATAAAACAGCTTCCTCACCATGGATCCACGAATTGTGCCTAAGACTGCTGATCAAAAAAACACATAGAGGAATTAATTTAAGAATAATGGAATCATTTTCCAATGTTTAAACTTATTGATACCAGAATTTCTTAAAACCAGCTATTTAGAAGGGTTTTAAATTAAGAAAAGACGGTTAATTAGTTTACATCGTGATCATTCTGTGGTAAATTTGCAAGCGTAAATATTTCCATAATGCATAATAAATTTAGAGCTTTAAGTTTATCGTATAAAATTGCGCCGGTAGAGATTAGGGAAATCATTTCTTTGGATGAGGGGGATGTCCGATCAATTTTATTTAAGCTGAAGGATTTTTTTAGTGTTACGGATACTTTAATTCTGTCTACCTGCAACCGCACGGAGGTCTATTATTCCCACGAGCTGGACCTGAGTGCCGAAATCATAAAACTTATCGGCCTTGAAAAAGGATTGGAAAATGCGGCTTCGTACCTGGAATATTTCAGGATCATCAACGATGATCGCGAAGCTATCCAACACCTTTTTAGAGTAGCAATGGGATTGGAAGCCCAAGTAGTGGGCGACATGCAGATTTCCAATCAGGTCAAGAGAGCCTATCAAGCCTCTGCCGATCTTGATATAGCAGGTCCCTTTTTACACCGCTTGATGCACACGGTCTTCTTTACCAACAAAAGGGTGGTACAGGAAACTCCGTTCAGGGACGGTGCTGCTTCGGTATCTTATGCCGCGGTGGAACTTATCGAAGAGCTTACCTCTAACACCTATCAACCAAGAGTACTTCTTTTGGGTCTGGGAGAGATTGGACAGGATGTGGCCAAAAACATGGTACATATTCCAGAAGCGAAGGTATTTATCTCCAACCGCACCTATGACAAGGCGAAAGCGCTGGCTGACGAGATGAACTTCACGGTAGTACCTTTTGAGGACTGCTACAAGGCAATGGAAGAAGCTGATGTCATCGTGTCATCAATTGCAAGAAACGAACCCTTCATTACCAAATCTCTGATTAAATCCTTTGACATCAAGAGCTATAAGCTATTTGTTGACCTTTCGGTGCCTAGAAGCATCGAAACGTCTATTGAAGATGTCCCAGGCGCTGTCCTTTATAATGTAGACAATATTAAGAGCAAGGCTACAGAAGCATTGGAAAAGAGACTGGCGTCAATTCCCCAAGTAGAATCCATTATTTCGGAAAGCATTGAGGAATTCTATAATTGGAAAAAAGAATCGATGGCCTCTCCCACCATCAACAAACTCAAAAATGCACTTGAGCAGATCCGCAAAGAGGAGATGGAGAGACACCTAAAACACGCAGATCCTAAGGAATATGCCATCATAGACAAGATCACCAAAAGCATGATGCAAAAGATCCTTAAGGTGCCTGTCGTACAACTCAGAGCGGCATGCCAGCGGGATCAAGCAGAACAGATGATTGATCTTATATCTGATTTGTTTGACCTGGAAAAGGATAATGCAGCAAATACAAAAGGGGATATACTCGCTTAAGAAACGCGAAGACACCAAGCGCTCTTGACATAAAAAACCTCTGGATTGATATCAAAAGATATTGGTCCAGAGGTTTTACCTTTAAAACAGGGACTTCGTCAAACCCTTTCGAGTCCAGAAGATTTCGCTGTTTCCTTGATCGCTTTGATGACATTATCAGAAGGCTCAAGAATCAGTTGATCCAGCTGTTCTACGGTGCTCAGCAAATCTATATATTCCTGCATCAGATCATCGTCTTCATGCAGGGCCTGCACCAACTTTTCCATTTCAAACTCACTCATTTCCTGATAGACATACCGTATCAGGTCACTTTGGGTAAAATATTTCGTCATAAGCAACATTTATTTTTCCTAACTTTTTTCTGATGTTGATCAAGGCATAACGCATTCTCCCCAAAGCAGTGTTGATACTAACCCCGGTCTGATCAGCGATCTCTTGGAAACTCAGGTCCATATAATGCCTCATAACAAGCACTTGCTTTTGTGTTTCTGGCAATTCGTCAATTAGTCGTTGGACCAGTGCATAGGTTTCATCCTTGATACGCAAGTCTTCAATATTTTCCTCGGCAAATTCCAAGGTATTGAAGACATTGGATCCGTCTTCCATCAGCACCGATGGGTAACGTTTCATTTTTCTAAAATGGTCAATAGCCAGATTGTGCGCTATCCGCATCAACCAAGGCTGAAATTTCCCCTCCTCGTTGTACCTGTCCGAGTTTAAAGTTTGAACCACCTTTACAAATACATCCTGTAATAAATCCTCTGCCACTCCCTGATCCTTGACGATCATGTGGATGGTGGTATAAACCCTTGCTTTGTATTTGTCAACCAACGCCTCAAAAGCGGCCTCATTCCCGTTCCTGTACTGCGAAATCAGTTCGCTGTCTTTAGGTGCTAACCTTTTACTCATATAATAAACTTTTTAAATAACGTAGAGGGTTATGCCATATTGTAACTTTAGAGGTGAAACATCATTTGTAGGTTTTCAAATGTATTGAATTGAGGGAAACAACGCAACGAAATCATCACTTTTCTGCTTCATCCAACCGTCAAAGAAAAAGAGGCCAGCATCTCTGCCGGCCTCTTTCATTGCTAATTCTTTATACCAAACCAAATGCGCTTTTCAGACGATCGACATAGTCCAACTTTTCCCAGGTAAATAATTCCACATCCAAGGTAAGGGAGGTACCATCCGGAGATACAAATGTCTTGGTCACTACTTCATTCTTTCGTCCCATATGGCCGTAGGCAGCAGTTTCTTCATAAATCGGATTTCTCAGTTTTAGCCGTTGCTCAATGGCATAAGGCCGCATGTCGAATATATCTTCTATTTTCTTGGCTATCTCGCCATCTGTCATTCCCACTTTTGCAGTACCATATGTATTCACATACAGCCCCATTGGCTTTGCTACACCAATGGCATAGGACACTTGTACCAACACCTCATCTGCCAATCCCGCAGCTACCATATTTTTGGCAATGTGACGCGTCGCATAGGCTGCCGACCGGTCTACTTTAGAAGGATCTTTTCCCGAAAATGCCCCGCCTCCATGGGCTCCTTTGCCGCCATAGGTGTCCACTATAATCTTTCTCCCGGTGAGTCCAGTATCTCCATGAGGTCCACCAATGACGAATTTGCCTGTAGGATTAATATGATAGGTGATATCTTCAGTGAATAAGGCTTGTATCTGAGTAGGAAGCTGTGCCTTTACTCTGGGAATCAAGATACTGATGATGTCTTTTTTTATTCTTTCCAACATCGGACCCTCTTCGTCAAAATCATCGTGCTGTGTAGAAACCACGATAGTATCAATGCGTTGTGGAACATTATCATCGCTATATTCAATCGTAACCTGTGCTTTGGCATCAGGACGCAGATAATCTATCTGGTCACCTTCCCGACGCAATGCAGCCAGCTCCCGCAACAAGCGGTGTGAAAGATCCAATGCCAAGGGCATAAAGTTCTCTGTTTCATGAGTGGCATAGCCGAACATCATCCCCTGATCGCCCGCTCCCTGCTCTTCAGGATTGGAGCGGTCCACCCCTTGGTTAATGTCTGGTGACTGTTCGTGAATAGCCGATAATATACCACAAGAGCTGCCCGCAAACATGTATTCGCTTTTTGTATAGCCAATTCGGTTGATGACATCACGGGCGATTTTTTGCACATCCAGGTACGTATCTGATTTCACCTCTCCCGCCAATACCACTTGGCCAGTCGTCACCAAGGTTTCACAGGCAACCTTGGACTTGGGATCAAAAGCCAAGAAATTATCTATTAAAGCATCAGAGATCTGATCTGAGATTTTATCGGGATGTCCTTCTGAAACTGACTCCGAAGTGAATAAATAGGACATATATTAACGGTTCTCTTTAACGAATAGTGAAATGTAAAAATAGGATTTCAACCGGAAATAAAAAACCAGCAAATCCCGCGGGCAAAGATGGAGCAAACCTACTTAGCCATTAGTTTTTTTGTTCAATAAATTGTTTTTGAATTTCATCTTCCTTTTCCTCCTGCTTTCCTCCTTCGTCAAAAAAACGTTTTTGGAAAATCAAGATGATAGCCACGCCTACAAAAATAGAAGCATCAGCTACATTAAAGATTGGCCACAATGCGGTATAGCTTCCTCCCCAAAGCGGAACCCATTCAGGGATATATCCTTCCCAAATATCTATATAAAACATATCCACTACCTGACCATGAAACCAAGGAGTAGAAGCATTAAAGGGGGCATTGTTTAACCAAACCCCATAAAATACACTATCGATCAAGTTGCCAACAGCTCCTCCCAAAATCATTGCAATACAAATAATGTAGCCTGGATGGGCTTTCTTATGGATAATGTGGAACAAGTAATAGCCGATCCCAAACATGGCCACCAAGCGGAAACTGGTCAGAATCAGTTTGCCGTAGTCCGAACCGAGTTCCATTCCAAAAGCCATTCCTGGGTTAGTAGTATAATGCAACTTAAACCAGTCGCCAAATACCTTAATCTGGCCAGCTGTGCCAAAATCCATCTGGTAGTGTACAATTAACTTTACGGCTTGGTCAATGGCAATGACCAACAAGGTAATCCCAAAATATTTCAGATACTTCATTTTTGTTAATTTACCCGCTATAAAGTCGGTTTTTCAACTTTAACGGACAGTATATAGTCATCCATATCCAGCTCTATCGCATTGTCCAAGTTAGCAACAATCATCAATGACAATGCCTGCGTTTCCGCCTGGATATAAGGGCTGAAATTCGCCAAAGCCACATTCACCTCTTCAGTAGAAGATTTAACCTCAATGTTGATCTTGTCCTGAACCTCAAGGCCCATGTCCTTGCGGAGGTTTTGGATTCTATTGACAAAATCCCTGGCGATACCCTCCTGCTTTAATTCAGTAGTCAACGTGACATCAAGGGCTACGGTTACACCACGATCGCTTGCCACAGACCAACCAGGAATATCCTGGGAGGAGATAAGGACATCTTCCAGCGAAAGGCTTACTGTTTCTCCGTCCAAATCAAGAATATATTTTCCCTCCCGCTCCATATGGGTGATTTGCTCCTGTCCCCATTGAGCAATTGCCGCAGCAATCTGCTTCATCTTTGGCCCAAAGCGCTTTCCTAACAAAGCGAAATTGGGCTTAACATGCTTCACAAGAACACCGGAAGTATCATCGATATATTCAATCTGTTTAATATTCACTTCTGCCTTGATCAGCTCTTCGACATGCTGGATTTGTACCTTGATCTTATCATTAAGGATTGGGATCAATATTTTCTGAAGAGGCTGTCTTACTTTTAGTCTTTCCTTTTTTCTTAAAGAATGTACCAAAGAAGAAATATCCTGTGCTAGCTGCATGCTTGCCTCCAGGTCTGGATTGATCAGACCCGTATCTGCAGACTTCCAGTCGGTAAGATGAACGGATTCAGCCAAATCATCACCTTCGCCTTTAAGACCCTCCGTAAGGTTGTTGTACATCCAGTCCGCATAGAAAGGCGCAAAGGAAGACATCAATTGACTAAGCGCAATCAAACACTCATACAAGGTTTCATATGCAGCCTGCTTATCTGCATTCATTTCACCTCTCCAAAAACGCTTTCGGGCGAGCCGTACATACCAGTTGGACAATTGATCAACGGTGAAGTTCATGATCGCCCTTGTGGCCTTGGTCGCGTCGTATTGGTCCATCGACTCCTCCACCTCGGCGATGAGCGTCTGTAGTTTGGAGATGATCCACCGATCGAGTTCTGGCCTGTCCTTGACAGCTACTTTTTGGGCTTCGTTGTAGACAAATGCATCCAAGTTAGCGTATAATGCAAAGAAGTTATAGGTATTTTGCAGCGTACCAAAGAACCTTCGCTGTACTTCGGCAACACCATCCACATTAAACTTTAAATTGTCCCAAGGATTGGCATTGGATAAAAGATACCACCGAAGGGCATCCGGACCGTATTCCTTTAACGTCGCAAAAGGATCGACGGCATTGCCCAAGCGTTTGGACATCTTGTTCCCGTTTTTGTCGAGGACCAGACCGTTTGCCACCACGTTCTTAAAGGCAACGCTGTCAAACAGCATTACAGCTATGGCATGGAGGGTAAAGAACCAACCCCGCGTTTGATCCACCCCTTCCGCAATGTAATCGGCGGGATAATTGGCATTGAAGATCTCTTGATTTTCAAAGGGATAATGCCATTGCGCATAAGGCATGGCACCAGAATCAAACCATACATCGATCAAATCTGGCTCTCGGAACATCTTTTCCCCTGTAGATGACACCAGAATGACGTCGTCTACATATGGGCGGTGAAGGTCCAATTCTTCCTCTTTAAATGGGGAAGCAGCCATAAAGCCTTTTTCAATCGACTTGGCTATCTCTGCGTTAAGCTCATCGATAGAACCTATACATCTGGTCTCGGAACCATCCTCCGTCCTCCAGATGGGCAAGGGAGTGCCCCAAAACCTGGATCGGCTAAGATTCCAATCTACGAGGTTTTCGAGCCAGTTACCAAAACGCCCGGTTCCGGTTGCTTCAGGCTTCCAATTGATGGTTTTGTTCAATTGTACCAAGCGTTCCTTATAGGCGGTCGTACGGATAAACCAGCTTTCTAGTGGATAGTAAAGAATAGGCATATCCGTCCTCCAACAGTGGGGGTAACTATGCTCGTATTTCTCTACTTTAAACGCCTTATTTTCGTTTTTCAGGATGATGGAAATGATGACGTCTGTGTTTTTATAATCAGCTGCACTTTCATCATCCTTGGTATAGTTCTTTACATAGAAGTCATCTACGCCATAAGCTTTATGGGCAGTGATCTGATGCTCAGCCATCTTTTCTACAAGGTATTGCCCTACGATAGGCAGAAACTTACCTTGCTTGTCCACTACAGGGACCTCATTGCCGTTTTCGTCCTTGATGAAGATCCCTGGGATATTGTGTTGTTGAAGGGTTCTAAAGTCATCCGCACCAAAGGCTTTGGCCAGGTGCACAATGCCGGTACCGTCCTCAGTAGTGACATAATCTCCAGAAATAACGGTGAAAGCGGGAGCGGGAAGGCTCAATCCCTCAATCGGGAATAACTGCTCGTACTCCAGACCCAAGAGGTCGGCACCTTTCATTTCCGCTACAATTTCATAGGGAATCAACTTGTCTCCTGCTTTATAGTCATCCAATTTAATATCTTTCGCTTTAGGATTGAGGTAGCCCCCCATTCTGGCTTTAGCTAAGATGACAGTCTGCGGCAGGAAGGTGTAGGGATTAAAAGTCTTGACTTTGACATAGTCCAGTTTTTCCCCAATGGCCAAGGCAGAGTTTGAAGGAAGGGTCCATGGGGTAGTTGTCCACGCTAATAAATATAGGTCTTCCTGCCCCTTCACTTTAAACTGCGCAGTGATCGATGTATCCTTCACCTCTCGGTAGCAGCCCGGCTGATTGAGTTCATGGGAACTCAACCCTGTACCCGCAGCTGGAGAGTAGGGCTGTATGGTATAACCCTTATATAGCAAGTCCTTTTCAAACAGTTGCTTTAGCAGGTACCAAAGGCTCTCGATATACTTTGCATCAAAAGTGATGTATGGATCATCTAGATCCACCCAATAGCCGATCTTTTCTGTCAGATCATCCCACTCACTTTTAAAACGCATCACCGTCTCCCGGCACTTTTTGTTGTACTCTTCTACGGAAATTTTCTTTCCAATATCTTCTTTGGTGATTCCCAATTCCTTCTCCACCTGCAATTCGACAGGCAAGCCGTGGGTGTCCCATCCGCCCTTCCTCTTAACTTGGAAGCCTTTAAGGGTTTTGTACCTGCAAAAAATATCCTTGATGGTACGGGCCATGACGTGGTGTATGCCGGGTGTACCATTGGCAGAGGGAGGCCCTTCATAGAAGGTGAAAGTCTCTGCTCCTTCCCGATTGTTTACTGATTTCTCAAAAATCCTGCTTTCCTTCCATGAAGCCAGTATAAGTTCACCTATTTCTGGATAATCAACCTGTTTATACTCTTGATATTTTTTCACGATATCTTCTTGTTATTTCATCTATTAGTAAATCCCTAGCGTTTGCCAATGGTTCAACTTTAATTATAAAGAAGTAGGCATACAAATAGGATGGAGCGGAAGTTAATCCTTTCGTTTTTTATCTTTATAAAAGGTGAGGTCGCAGACTTCAACCTTTTATAAAGCAGGCACAAAGTTAACAGAAAAGTAGGTTAATGCTTCGCCCTCCACAAAAAAGTTGGGCAACCAAGCGGATGGCCACAAGAGAAATACGTCTATAACCTAGACCCCGATTAACACCTTCCCATTTTTTCCCTTAATTTTGCATCTCAATCATTAAACCTTATCTAGTGGGAGAAAATTATCAAGCAAAAACCTTGGGTATTATTGGAGGCGGGCAGCTGGGAAGGATGGTGATCCAATCTGCCATAAACTATAATATAGATATACATATTCTTGATCCTGATCCTAACGCACCCTGTAAGGATATTGCGCAAAGGTTTGTTCAAGGCAAGTTGACAGATTATGAGGCGGTTTATCAATTTGGCAAGCATTGCGATGTCATTACCATTGAAATAGAGCATGTCAACACGGATGCTTTGACTCAATTGGAAAAGGAAGGTAAAAAGGTTTTTCCTCAGCCCCACATTATCAAGTTAATCCAAGACAAGCGTGAGCAAAAGCAGTTTTATCAAGACAACCATATTCCTACTGCTGAATTTATCCTTACAGATGACAAAACTGCAGTACAATCCCACCAAAATTTTTTACCGGCTGTAAACAAGCTCGGAAAGGAAGGCTATGATGGCCGCGGCGTGCAGGTAATACGCACTGTTGCTGATTTGGATAAAGCATTTGACGCACCCAGCCTTCTGGAGAAACTGGTGGATTTCGAAAAAGAAATCGCAGTAATTGTAGCAAGAAATGAGCGCGGAGAGATGAAAGCCTTTCCGCCTGTGGAATGTGTCTTCCACCCTGTGGCTAACTTGGTTGAGTTCTTATTTTCCCCAGCCGAAATCACTGAAGCCATTTCTAACAAAGCAATGGCAACTGCCCAAGCTGTCATCGAAACACTGGATATGGTTGGTTTATTGGCAGTGGAGATGTTTGTGACCCAAGAGGGGGAAATCTTGGTCAATGAAATAGCACCTCGACCACATAACAGTGGCCATCATACCATTGAAGCCAACTTCACTTCTCAATTTGAACAACATCTGCGCTCTGTAATGAACATGCCTCTGGGAGATACCAGCCTGCGATCCGCTGCAGCAATGGTTAACCTGCTCGGAGAAGACGGGTACATGGGGGAAGCTATTGTAGAAGGATTGGATGAAGCATTGGCAGAAAAAGGCATCTATATCCATCTTTATGGGAAAAAGATCACCAAACCTTTTCGAAAAATGGGACACCTTACCATACTTGAGGAAAACATATCGCTGCTCAAGCAGAAGGCCCAGAAATTCAAGAACACCATAAAAATAAAGGCATAATATGAATAAGCAGGTAGGAATAATTATGGGGAGCAAGTCTGACCTTCCCGTCATGCAGGAAGCCGCAAAGGTGTTGGAAGAGTTGGGCGTGAGCTATGAATTGACCATTGTATCCGCACACCGCACTCCCTTGAGAATGATTGAGTATGCGGAAGGTGCCAGAAAGAAAGGTTTAAAAGCAATTATTGCCGGTGCTGGTGGAGCCGCTCATTTACCTGGCATGGTGGCATCATTGACTACACTTCCTGTCATTGGTGTGCCCGTAAAATCATCAAATTCCATTGATGGCTGGGATAGTGTACTTTCCATTTTGCAGATGCCCGGGGGGATACCCGTAGCTACCGTGGCCCTCAATGGGGCGAAGAATGCAGGTATATTAGCCGCATCCATTGTAGGTGCCTTTGATGACCAAGTAGCTGAAAAACTCGAGGCGTATAAATCACAGCTGCGGGAAGCAGTAGAAAAAGCAGCTACTGAGCTAGAATCAAAAGGCTGGAAGGCAACGCTTGGCGGGAACTAAAGAAGCTGAAAAGATAGTTTAATTGATTAAGCAGTTGATGGATTTCAAAAAAATAATTCGCTTCAGGATTGGCACTGAAGATTGGGAAATGCCCTTAGGGGTGGTTCTATTGTTATCTGTTATCACCTTCCTGCTTATCTTGGGCGGTATCTATTTAGGCTATCAGTTTGGCAACAGCCAGTTTTAGGTTACTGAGACGTGAAGTTAAGGGAGCGTCCTTACGATTTAGTCCGCCTCCCTTTATTTTAATTTTTTTTTACCACTAGCAATAAAATTGCAGCTGGTGGCACTGCCAATACCCAACCATTAGCAATGGGCTAAAAAGGCAAAATGTCATTTCCATTATCTTCGGAGAAAGAACTGACGTCCGGCGTGTTGGCGCTAGTGGAGCTTCCATAGGAGTTGCCTGCCCCTTGTCGGTCCACCTTCCATGCTCTAACGTCTGTATACCATCGGCCATTAAACTCTCTGCTTTCCAGTTCAATTCCAGCTGTTATCTCATCTCCTACCTGCATACCAAACTGATCAATCTTATCTCCCCACACAGTGATGCAGACCTTTTTAGGGTATTGGCTTTTAGTCTCCAAAATATAATCCCTCTTTCTCCAGACGCCATTTCTTCCCGTCCCTGACTGCTCATTCAACACCTGGACGATTTTTCCATTGATTTCCATAAATCCTGTTTCTGTTTTTATTTCAGAAACGAAGGTAGTAAATCCATAGGAATTTGTGAACCTGAAGAGCGGAAAGCTACAAGGCACTTAGGGCGCGGCAAAAGACCGTCACCCACTTGGACCTCTGGGGAATTTCAACGCCCTGTTCAGGAGATGAAGAAATAAACCGTGGCTTTGGCATCTCAGGAAGTTATCATCGAACTTAATTGATGTTAAAGAATGTTAGAATCACCAAATGCTAACCATCTATGAACAAAAACTGGAAAACGCTCGATAAGTTGGAGCAGATCAATGAGATCAAAAAAGAAAGTGAAACACGTACTGTCCTGATATTCAAACACTCGACACGCTGCTCGATCAGCGGAATGGCTTGGGACAGGCTGCAGAGAAATTGGAAAGCTGAAGATAGCGAAAAGCTTAGCCCCTACTACTTAGACTTGATCAGATACAGGGAGATTTCCAATCTCATCGCCAAAGAATTTGGAGTAGAGCATGAATCTCCACAAGCAATCCTTATAAAAAACGGAGTTGCCACCTACGATACCAGCCATATGGGCATCAATTACCAAGAAATCATTTCGCAAGCATAAAGGGAAGTTTCAAACTTCCTTTTTTTTATTTTTCCAACACATAAATGAAAACTATGCGTAAAGCTTACCTCCACGCCCTTGTCATCTCTGCCTTGCCAGGAGGGCCTGGCACCTCATCCAAGGTCATGCCCAAGCTCTTCAACGTCCTTTTGAGTTGTCCAGTGGCACAGTAGGTCACAAAAACGCCGCCCTCATTCATGGACTCAACAACTTTCTCAATCATGGCATGCTCCCATAGCTCCGGTTGCTTTTTGGGACTAAACGCATCGAAAAACACCACGTCCGTCGGATAAAGCTCCACCTCCTGCAAGATGGTCTGATCCTTCTTCATATTAAAATAAGGTGTAACTGCCTCTCCGGTACCCCAGGCCATTTTGTGGAGTTTCTGAAAATAAGGTCTAAAATGCCATATGGCATCGTCTATTTCTCCGTAATTGAGCTGCTTATATACCTCCTCCCCCAGCGGAAAAGGCTCAATCGTATGATAAAGGACAGGCACCTGATGTTGCTCTGCCCACACCAGTGATAGCCAAGCATTCAGTCCGGTACCAAAGCCTACTTCAAAAATTCTGATGGGTCGTTTACCGGAATGGCGCACGGCCCAAGCCTCCAAACCGTAAAGCATGAACACATGAATACTCTCTCGATATGCGCCATGAGAAGAATGATAACTCTCCCTGAGCTCAGGCACATACAAGGAGTGCGAACCATCCTCGGTTGTAATAATCTTTATCTCCCGCTCCATGATTATCTTTTATAGATTAAGGCTGTACAGTAAGCAGACACCCCTTCTTCACGTCCCACAAAACCAAGATGCTCAGTGGTCGTCGCTTTTATAGAGATTTGATTTTCATCTACCTCCATTACATGCGCTAAACAGGTTTTCATTTCAGGGATATGAGGATTGACCTTAGGAAGTTGAAGACAAACCGTTGTATCTATATTTCCAAGCTCGTACCCTTCTTTCCTTATCAACAACATCACTTCCTTCAACAGCAATTTACTATCGATTCCTTTGTACTTAGGATCTTTATCTGAGAAATGATAGCCAATATCACGCAGGTTAGCAGCTCCCAATAAAGCGTCACAGATCACATGAACCAACACGTCCGCATCTGAGTGTCCTACAGAACCCTTAACGTGCGGCACCTTGATCCCGCCAAGCCAGAAATCGTATCCTCCCTTTAGCTGATGCACATCATATCCAAAGCCGATCCTAAAATTACTCATGCTATATCTAATCTTTTTCGCTTCTCTTATAATAGACTACTGAAGAATTATTATCTACCAGAATTTCATTAGCTACCGCAGCGATTCTCTCGGGAGTCACCGCCAGTTTTTTGTCATACTCGATCTTGTACAGACGAGGATCCCCCAGGTGAGCGTAATAAGCCAAATTCATCGCCCGGTTCAGCAATTGAACGGACTCATAGGACTTCATCGCTTCAGATTGGTTTTTCCCTTTTTCAATGATTTCCTGAGACACTAAGCTAGACCTGAACTCAGCGACTACCTCATCTAGGGCTCGCTCGGCCTCTTCCGCGGAGCGTCCTTTTTCCATTTTTCCCGTAAAAACCATTAATCCAGGATCTATATTGCCTAGCACATAAGCACTGCAATTCGCAAACAGGGATGTGTTCTTTACCAGTTTTTGCTCCAGCAAAGAAGAGCGGCCAAATCCCAAAATGTCTGTGATAAGATCAGCCTCTACATAACCCTCACTAAGTCTGCCGGGTACCCGATACACTTTATATAATGCATCAGTCGGCACATCAGCATAGACACTAAGACTTCTTTTTGTGGCCTGCTTCTTTTCTACAGGAATCGGCTTTTTAGGAATCTGCCCCGGAGGAATATCAGCAAACCATTTATCAGCTAAATGCTTAATCTGCTCCGAACGTACATTACCCGCCACTACCAGCACCGCGTTATCTGGGCGGTAATGCGTGTAGTAAAATTCCTCTACATCAGCCGCTGTAAAATTCTCTATATCCAGTAAGTCCTTCCCAATGGTGGGCCATCTGTAAGGATGGCTATCGTAGGCCAATTCCCGCACTTTATGCATGGCATCACCATACGGCTGGTTGAGGTACCTTTGTTTGAATTCTTCCATCACTACCTTTCGCTGTACCTCGATCGTTTTATTATCGAGAAGCAGATACAGCATCCTGTCGGACTCCAGCCAAAATGCAGTCTCGATATTAGTAGCTGGTAGAGAAATGTAGTAGTTGGTGATATCGGTATTGGTAAAGGCATTACTTTCGCCCCCGACCCTTTCGACCTCCCGATCAAAAGCAGGAATGTTTCTGGAACCTCCAAACATTAAATGCTCAAAAAAATGAGCTAGGCCTGTCTTACCGGGAATTTCATTTCTTGAACCAACCCTATACAAGAGGTTCATCACTGCCATTTCCGTAGTGGGATCTTCATGAACCAAAACCTCCAACCCATTATCCAACTGGAAACTTTCGTATGTAATCATAGGCTTATAGGGTCTTTACAACCCTTACGCAGGCTTAAGACCCTGTATTATAATAATAGGTGATTATGCATTCAGCCTTGGCCAAGCCAATCACTTCGATAGGTATTCACGGTATTTCCCTCCTAAAGTTTAGGAAAACCCGCCCGCCCGGCGAACGCGTGAAAGTACAAAGTATTTTCGAATAAAATAAACCAAAAACTGTCCATTCCTGTATATAGGTAAAAATGTCTAACTTTACCTGGGTATCACTTTAGACTACAACGATTGCGAAGAAAAGACTATATCAATGATAAAATCTACCATCGACCCCGACTGTACCGGTCAGTTTTCACCACTCTTTTTGGACTATATCCAGCAAAACGAGAAGCTTAGACCTTTTTATCATCTTTTTCCTTCATTAAGCAATTTTAAAAGTCTTATCCAAAAGCGTTCCTTTGATGTAGAACGGCGTAAGGTGCTTGTCACATCACTGCAGGCGCAATATGCAGGCTTCGAATTACCTGATATTACGCAGCAAAACATTTTAAGCTTGAACCATGCGACTACCTTTACGGTAACTACAGGGCATCAGCTTAACCTTTATACCGGTCCTCTTTATTTTATTTATAAAATAGTCTCTACCATCAACCTGGCGGACAAACTTAGGCAAACCTACCCCGCCTACCACTTTGTCCCTGTCTATTGGATGGCTTCCGAGGATCACGATTTTGCCGAAATCAACCATTATTATTTTGATGGAGAGGAATATGCTTGGCATACCGATCAGAAAGGCGCTGTAGGTGAATTTATCCTTGATGCAGGTATAAGAGATTTGTTGGATAAAGCATCGTTTACCCCAGACTTCTTTAAAAAAGCCTATTTAGACCATACTTCCTTAGCAGAGGCTGTTCGCGACTATGTCAACTACCTCTTTGGAGCAAAAGGATTGATAGTCGTCGATGGCAATTCTTCTGATCTGAAGGCCCTATTTAAAAGCACGATAAAAGATGATCTCATCCGCCACTCTGCTCAGCAACTGGTGGGGGAAACTACCAGAAAGCTGGAAGAACTAGGGTACAAATCTCAGATTTATCCTAGAGAGGTCAATTTTTTCTATTTAGATAAAGGCATACGGGAACGAATTGAAAAAGTAGGTGGAAACTATCAGGTACTTGAATCCAATTTATCATTTACCGCAGCAGAAATCGAACAGCTAATTGAGACCCAGCCTGAAAAATTCAGCCCTAACGTGGTGATGAGGCCGCTGTATCAGGAAACCATACTTCCTAACCTTGCCTACATCGGTGGGCCTGCAGAAGTTGCCTATTGGCTGCAATTGAAAGATATGTTCGATCATTATGGGGTTGATTTCCCCGCCGTCATGCCTAGAAACTTCGTAATGGTGCTGGACAACTACAGCCAGAGAAAAATGGATGCCTTAAAGCTGAATGACCAGGATGTTTTCATGGATTTTGATCAATGGAAGAAACACTTTGTCATCAATCACGCAGAACAGGATGTGACTTTAAGCCAAGAGAAAAATCAGTTGGCAGACATCTTCCAAGCTATTGAAGAGAAAGCCGCACTGGCCGACCTTACATTAAAGCCTGCGGCGGTAGCTGCACACAAGCGGGCCTCAAAAATTCTGGAGCAATTTTCAACAAAGCTTAGAAAGGCGGAAGAGCGCAAATTAAGGACTGCTTTAGACAGAATGCAGCACTTGAAGCAGCGGCTGTTTCCCCATGGCAGCCCACAGGAGCGAATATCGAATTTTCTCCAATTTTATCTAGAGGATCCTGCGTTTATCGACAAACTTTATCCTCATCTCGATCCATTAGATTTTGACTTCATCATGTTAAGGACAAATGGCGACAAAAGCTGAACTTAGGGATACCTATAAACAAAAGCGACGGGACCTGGAGTCAGGAACCCGCCTTCACCTCTCCAGTAAAATAGTCAGGAATGCCTTGCATTATCTAGAGGATAAACTACATATCCGGCATATACATATATTTCTTCCCATAAAAAGGCTGTATGAAATAAATACCTTTCCATTGATCAACGCATTGGTCCATCAGGACAAAAATATTTACACGTCTATCTCCAATCATGACCGGCAGGAAATGACCACTGTCAAACTTTCTGTCAACCAAAATTTTATCGAAGACAAATACGGCATCCCGGTTCCTGCGGAATGGCAAAAAGGAGATGAAGAGTTGATTCAATTGATCTTTATGCCGCTCTTGGCATATGATTTGAAAGGTCACCGATTGGGCTATGGGAAGGGATTTTACGATAAATTTGTGGCTAAATTTCCTAAAGAAGTAATAAAAGCAGGTTTATCATTTTTCCCTCCTGAAGAGGAAATTCCTATAGAACCCCACGACATACCTTTGGACATATGTATTAACCCCGATGGCGTTCGGGTATTTTAATTAATTGTTTAAATTATATGATAAGAAAAACACTAATTGCAGTATTAACCTTTTTTGCGTTGGGTTTCGGATCACAAGCCTTTGCGCAAGATTACCAAACAGGTGTTGGATTAAGGCTGGGCGTTAGTAATGGCCTCAGTGTAAAACATTTTGTTTCTGACCGAGCCGCCGTTGAAGGGTTGTTGCATACACGATGGAGAGGTCTCATGATCACTGGACTGTATGAAGTTCACCAGGATATACAAGATGCTCCTGGTCTTCGCTGGTTTTATGGCGGGGGTGCGCATATAGGCACCTGGAATGGTAAGCGCGGCCATCCAGATTGGCGTCACAACCATAATGGCTATACGGTATTTGGTATAGACGGCATTATTGGTTTAGATTATACCTTCGCCTCAGCTCCAATTAATCTATCCTTGGATTACAAGCCAGCTTTTAATTTAACCAATGACGTCGGATTCTGGGGAGATGAGGTAGCTCTCTCAATACGGATTGCCTTTAAATAATACAAGCAGAATACGCTTCGTCCACCCACAAATTATCTTCATTATGGCAGGCATCTTCAAATCTCTTGCTACCGTCAAATCGCTGCTAAAAAACATCGATTTTGAGAAGGTAGATCAGCTTTCCCGAAAAGTAGACCTCAACGAAATGATTGGAATTGTCTCAAAGATGAGCGAGGATGATCTCTCGAAAATGATGAAGATGATGAAGGGTGGGCGTGGCCAAAAGAAGTCCTTACCCGATGTCGATGGAGACTTCTATGGCTTAGGCTCCACGCTTGATCCCGAAGAACGGGAGATTCAGCTGAAAGTACGGGAATTTATGAACCGGGAAATTAAGCCGATTGCCAACGATTATTGGAACAGGGCGGAATTTCCTCATCATATTATCCCGAAAATGGCTGAGCTAAACATTGCTGGGTTAACCTACCAAGGCTATGGTTGCCCAGGTAAATCTGCTTTGTTGGAAGGCTTTCTAGCAATGGAAATGGCGCGCGTGGACACTTCTATGTCAACATTTTTCGGCGTACAAAGTGGCTTAGCTATGGGAGCTATCTACGTATGCGGATCAGAAGAACAAAAGCAGGAGTGGTTGCCCAAAATGCAGCAAATGAAAGTGATAGGTGCATTTGGACTCACCGAACCCGAAGTTGGCTCGGGAGCGGCAGGAGGACTCACCACCACTTGTAAAAGAGAGGCGGACGGGTGGATTATCAATGGACAAAAAAAGTGGATTGGAAACGCTACCTTTTCCGACATTACTATCATCTGGGCAAGAGATCTGGATGACAACCAAGTAAAGGGTTTTATTGTCAGAAAAGGAAACCCCGGATTTCATGCCGAAAAGATGCAAAACAAAATGGCACTGAGGACTGTGCAGAATGCTTTGATTACTTTAAAGGATTGTAAGGTTCCGGAAAGTGATCGCCTACAGGAGGCCAATTCTTTCAAGGATACCTCCAAGGTACTTCGGATGACCCGTGCTGGGGTTGCCTGGCAGGCCGTTGGTTGCGCCAGAGGGGCGTATGAGGCTGCCTTGCGTTACACTAACGAACGCACACAATTTGGAAGGCCTATTGCAAGCTTTCAGCTAGTGCAAGATCTACTGGTTACCATGTTAGGAGATCTTACTGCCATGCAAACCATGGTATTCAGACTATCCCAAATGCAGGACCATGATGAGCTGTTAGATGAGCATGCCTCTTTGGCAAAAGTTTTTTGCACGCTCAGGATGCGCTCGATTGTAGACCACGCCCGGGAGCTCTTCGGAGGAAATGGTATATTATTGGAGTACGATATCGCACGCTTTGTAGCAGATGCTGAAGCCATTTATTCTTACGAAGGAACGAAAGAAATTAACTCTCTTATTGTCGGAAGGGCGATCACCGGTCATAGTGCTTTTGTGTAAAGCCTGAGGAGAGAATTTAGGTAAAACGCACCGCATTCCATAATTTTTCCCCAACTTCGGGGCATGGATTGGATTATCGAAGGTTTTGTCGAAGGAATAAACCAAATGAGCTGGTTAGAAGCCTTCGCTGTATTTTTCGGCGTGGCCAGTGTCTACTACTCCATGAAGGAAAATATTCTGGTTTATCCCACGGGGATTATCAGCACTTTGATCTATGTATGGATATGCCTTCAGGTAGGGCTTTATGCCGATATGGGTATCAACGCCTACTACTTTTCGATGTCCATTTACGGTTGGTATGTTTGGTCCCAGCCTACGGAGGAAGGAAGCAGTTTGCCGGTCACTTGGCTCGACAAGAAAGGAATTGGAGGTTCGCTCCTATTATTTGCGATATCCTATTCGGTCCTTGCGACAGTACTCGTTCACTTTACAGACAGCGATGTGCCCTATATAGATTCTTTTACCACTGCCTCTGCCTTTGTGGGGATGTTTTTGATGGCGAAGAAGAAAGTTGAAAACTGGATAGCTTGGATCATTACTGATTTGGTATCTGTGCCCTTATACTTTTATAAAGGGCTAATTTTAACATCCTTCCAATTTTTATTCTTCACCGTACTAGCGGTATTGGGTTTGTTAGCTTGGATCAAATCGGCAAAAAACCATGCCTCCCATTAAAAAAGTAGTCATAATAGGACCTGAATCAACGGGAAAGAGCACCCTTGCCAAAGGGCTTGCTGAACGATTTAATGAGCCATGGGTAGAAGAATTTGCGCGGGAGTATCTGGAACGATTAGCTAAGCCTTACGACTATGATGATCTTCTAAAAATAGCTCAGGGACAGATTGCACTTGAGGAAAAAAGGGCCAACGAAGCCCAAAAGGTTTTATTTTGCGACACCGACCTGCATGTCATTCAAGTATGGAGCAATCACAAATTTGGGAAAACGCATCCTTGGATCGTTCAACAGATTGAACAAAGAAAATACGATTTATATTTTTTAACAGCTATTGATATCCCTTGGCAAAAAGATCCCTTACGAGAACATCCGCAACCGGAAATGCGGCAGTATTTTTTTGATATCTATACTAACATACTAAAAGATAAGGATGCGCCTTATCACCTGATATCCGGCAGTCCCCATCAGCGACTGGATCAAGCAACGCAGATTCTTATGACTTTCTTAGGTACTGCGTAGTTCGTTATTTGATCTCGGTTTAGAACCATTGCTGTAGGCTACCTCACAAGACCTTGGACGCCTGCATGAAGCCCGTTTGCTTTCCGTTTTCTAAAAGCTTATCTTTGTCCAAAGATCATTAGGGGTGCCTGAATATAACGGGCTGAGATCATACCCATTGAACCTGCTCCGGGTAGTGCCGGCGAAGGGAGATGAAAACCCACACTGGACATTTTACATCCGCAAACCAGTTGACACTGGGCTGTAAAGAACGGCCTGCTCTTTAGCTTTATCTTGGACGGAACGTAAATGCAGGAGGGAAAAGGGTAAACAACAAATAAGGAATCGCCCCTTGGTTTCTTAATGTTTAACCAATAATGCAAAAATAGCATGAAAAAGATTTTACTTACACTGGCAATCATGCTGGTAGGGCTCTATACCTTTGCCCAAAGCCAAATTTCCGGCTCAGTCAGAGATGCTGATACAGGCGAACCCCTGTATGGGGCTAATGTGGTTCTTGTCGGCACCCGGGTAGGTACCGTAGTCGATGAAACCGGGCATTTCACCATACAAAACGTATCCGCTAATAAGCATATTCTACGGGTCTCCTACTTAGGTTTTAGCAGCAGTACGCTAGAAGTTCAAGCACCAGCACAAAACCTAGATATTCGGTTAAAGCCATTGTCCATTCTCACCGAGGAGTTTATTGTGTCCGCTACACGTGCGAGGGAGACAACACCAACTACCTTTCAATCCCTAGACAAGGAGCAGCTCAGCAAAAATAACCTGGGACAGGATTTGCCTTTCCTGCTTAACTATACCCCCTCGGTCATTACCCATTCGGATGCCGGGTCAGGTATTGGTTATACAGGAATGCGTATCCGTGGAACAGACCAAACCAGGATCAACGTCACCGTAAACGGCATTCCAATAAACGACGCTGAATCGCATGGGGTATTTTGGGTCAATATGCCTGATTTTGCTTCTTCAGTTGACAATCTTCAAATCCAAAGAGGTGTCGGAACCTCCACCAATGGGGCAGCGACTTTTGGTGCAAGTATCAATATTCAAACTGACACGAGGAAAGATGAAGCTTATGCCGAGACAGAAAATTCTTTTGGATCTTTCAATTCCAGAAAGCATACTGTAAGGGTTGGATCCGGTCTGCTCAACAACCGATGGGCTGTTGATGCACGGTTATCACGTATTGCCTCCGATGGCTATATGGACCGGGCATTCTCAGATCTTCAGTCGTATTTTGTTTCCGGAGGGTACTACGGAGACAACCACGTCTTTAAGCTGAATGTGTTTTCCGGAAAAGAACAAACCTATCAATCTTGGAATGGTGTTCCAGAATCCTTGTTAGCCACCAATCGAACCTACAACTCTTACACTTACGAAAACGAGACAGACAATTACAAACAAGATCACTATCAGTTTATCTATACAGGGTCCTTAGGAAACAGTTGGAAGGTCAATGCTGCCCTGCATTATACAGCTGGCCGGGGATATTACGAACAATATCGGGAAGATGATGAGTTGGAAAATTACAACCTCGCTCCTATAGAAATAGGCGGACAGGTATTTGAAAGTACAGATATTATACGACGCAGATGGCTGGACAATGATTTCTACGGAGGGGTTTTTTCTTTTAACTATATTTCAGATGATGGGGTTTGGGATATCATCTTCGGCGGTGGTGCCAACCGATACGATGGCAATCATTTTGGAGAAATCATCTGGTCAAGAATTGCCGCCAATACGGATATCAGACATAGATACTATGAAAATACCGCCACAAAAGATGACAGTAACCTTTACTTAAAGGCTACGCATGAGGTGGCTGAAGGGTTGTATCTCTTTGGAGACCTGCAATATAGGCTGATTAACTACCGATTCGAAGGCATCAACAGTGACTTAAGAACCATCACTGGCAACCAAAATTATAACTTCTTCAACCCCAAACTGGGTATTAGCTATGAACGAGGTGGACACACCTGGTATGCGTCTTATGCAGTTGCCAACCGGGAACCGGTTAGGGATGATTTTACGGACAACCCTATAACGGAGCTTCCCCGTCCCGAAAAGCTCAGCAACATTGAAGCCGGCCTGCGCGCGCGAGGTACCAACTTCGAATATAGCGCCAACCTGTACTACATGGATTATAGGGATCAATTGATTCTTACCGGGCAAATCAATAATGTGGGCGCTTATATCCGCGAAAATGTGGCAAACTCGTATAGAGCGGGAATTGAGCTACAGGGCGCATATCAATTTACTCCTTCTTGGGCTGCAGGCGGCAATTTGGCCTTTAGCAGAAATAAGATTGACGCGTTTACAGAATATATAGATGACTACAGTGGAGAGGGTGCGCCTCAGCAAGTGGTCACTTACTCGGACACGGATATTGCTTTCTCTCCCAGCATAGTAGCCGCTGCGCATATCGATTTTAAGCCGGTTAAAAATTTTGAGATCAGTTGGCTATCTAAATATGTTGATAAACAATATCTGGATAATTCCCAAAGAGCTGATCGTCAGCTTGACGCCTATTTCGTAAATGATCTAAGGTTGAAGTATGCTATACAGCCGAAATTGGTGAGGGAAATGGAGTTTTCCTTTTTAGTGAACAACATCTTTAACCACCTCTATGAACCCAATGGATATACGTTCAGCTATTATTTGCCTGGGGAGGTGCCTGGAGGCAGGGAGTTGGTCACGGAAAATTATTATTATCCTATGGCTGGAACCAATTTTATGGCTGGTGTGAATATTCGTTTTTAAATGATAAAGCCTTTCTAGCACGTACTAGAAAGGCTTTATTATGTTTTTTCAATTTTCGGTTAGACCAAGGTACTTTTGGTAGCATGCACGCTGCTCAGCTCTCTTACTGTATTCATTATACCTTGAGGGTCAAAGCTACATTCAGCGTGTAATTGAATTTGCTCTCCATGTTCCACCACACGATCCGGTATGCCTAATCTTTTTACCTGACTGCTGTAGCCATTGTCAACCATCCACTCCAGCACCGCACTTCCAAAGCCTCCCATTAAGCAGCCATCTTCCACTGTTACCACTTTTTTGAATTTTGTAAACACCTCATGGAGCATTGTCTCATCCAAGGGTTTGACAAAACGCATATCATAATGAGCAGGGTTTAGGCCTTCTTTAGCCAAGGCATTCGTAGCTTCAACCGCGTAATTACCGATATGCCCAATAGTTAGAATGGCTACCTCTTCACCTTCCCTGATAATGCGCCCCTGACCTAAGGGGATTTCCCGCATAGGTCTTCGCCAATCGGGCATGACCCCTTGTCCTCTTGGATATCTGATGGAGAAAGGACCTTCATGTTTGGACGCTGTATACATTAGGTTCCTAAGTTCTTCCTCATCCATGGGCGCACTGACTACCAAGTTGGGGATGCAACGAAAATACGCCAAGTCATAAGCACCATGGTGCGTAGGCCCATCCGCACCGGCAAAGCCTGCTCTATCTAAGCAGAATACCACGGGTAAGTCCTGCAGGCAAACATCATGAATGACCTGGTCATAGGCTCTTTGCATGAATGAGCTATAGATATTGCAGAAGGGCTTCAATCCCTGAGTGGCTAAGCCCGCAGAAAAAGTCACTGCATGTTGTTCAGCAATTCCCACATCAAAAGCTCGATCTGGCATTGCCTTCATCATAATGTTCAATGAGGAGCCAGACGGCATCGCAGGCGTAATCCCCATAATTCTTTCATCTTTCTCGGCCAACTCTACCAAAGTGTGCCCGAATACATCTTGGTACTTGGGAGCTTGGGGAGTGTCATACACCTTCTTGGCAATTTCTCCGGTGATCTTGTCAAATTTGCCGGGAGCATGCCATTTGGTTTGATCCTTTTCTGCTAGGGGATAGCCTTTTCCTTTTACAGTAATGCAATGTAGAATCTTAGGTCCGGGAATGTGTTTTAGATCTGAAAGCACCTCTACCAAATGATTCACATCGTGGCCGTCCACCGGACCAAAATACCTTAGGTTTAGGGACTCGAAGAGATTGCTTTGCTTTAAAAGGGTTGATTTTAAGGCACCTTCCACCTTAGAGGCGATTTCCTGAGCACTAAAGCCAAACTTACTAATCTTCCCAAGGAGGTTCCAAACCTCGTCCTTCACTTTATTATAGGTTTGGGATGTAGTTATGTCGGTGAGATATTGCTTCAAAGCACCCACATTGGGATCGATCGACATGCAGTTGTCATTAAGAATGATCAGCATGTTTGTATCAGAAACGCCCGCATGGTTCATAGCCTCAAAAGCCATCCCACCAGTAAGCGCTCCGTCACCTATCACCGCCACATGTTGCCTTTTATGATCCCCTTTATATTTGGAGGCTGCTGCCATACCTAGGGCGGCAGAAATTGATGTACTGGAATGCCCTACGCCAAAGGCATCATATTCGCTTTCCTTTCTTTTTGGAAAGCCAGATAGTCCTTTATAAATCCGGTTGGTATGGAAAACTTCCCTTCTTCCGGTCAAGATCTTGTGCCCGTAGGCCTGATGGCCCACGTCCCAAACCAGCTGATCGTAGGGGGTATTCAACACATAGTGCAATGCCACCGTTAGCTCAACGACACCCAAACCCGCACCGAAGTGGCCTCCGTAAACAGATACATCATCCACAATGAACTGCCTCAACTCTTCACTAATCTGCACCAGTTGGTCTTTGCCAAATTTTTTTAAATCGTCGGGGGTATTTATTTGAGCTAGAAGTTTTCCAGGTTCTATTAACATCTTTGTTATTCTGTAAAGCTAAAAATCACTGTCAATGAAGCAGATAAACGCTATTTCAACATAACATTTATCATGCCTAATTCCGACCAACACCAAGCGACCGACATCCCTATAGGTCATTAGCTTCCTTTCAGGATGTACGACAATGAATTCCGCTATTAATATTAAATTCCCTACTTATGTAATATCTTTGGATTCCTATTTGGGATGTAAAATTAACATAAATTTTATTCTAACTGGTGGGATTCGAGATCAAATTGCCTCTTTTTGAAGGACCTTTCGACCTGATGCTATTTTTCATAGAGCGGGATGAATTGGATATTTATGACATTCCCATATCCAAAATAACCAATGATTTCCTCGATTATTTGGATCAGTTAGAAAGAATGGAGATTGAAGTAGCCAGCGAATTTATACTTTTTGCTGCTACTTTAATGAAAATCAAATCGCGCATGCTGATTCCCAAACCTGAACTGGATGAGAATGGGCAGGAGATAGATCCGCGGGAAGAATTGGTTCAGCATCTTCTGGAGTACAGAAAATATAAATCCATTGTAAGCACGCTGGCAGAACTGGAGGAAGAGCGGATGGCAAAGCTCGAAAGGGGAAACATTTTGTCTGAGTTAAAAAGCCTGAATTCTATTGACCAGGTGGAGGCGGAAATCCAAGATCTCGACCTCTTCAAGCTCTTGAACGTGTTTACTAAAGTGATGGCGAAATTTGCCTCTCGCGCTGACGAAACCAAACATACCGTCATACAATATCCCTATACCATCGAACAACAAAAAGGCTTGGTCTTGGATCAGCTCCGAGATAGGCAAAGAATACCATTTACTGACTTTATTACTTTTAAGGCAGAAAAGATTTTTGTTATCTACACCTTCCTAGCTATACTTGAACTCTTGCAGCTGTCCCTGATCACCATCACCATTGGCGATGGCTTCAACAACTTCTGGGTAGAGAGCCGAGAAAATCTGTCGGTTGAACGTATATGAGTTTAGACAACAAAGAGATATTCAAGACACTGAATCCCAATAAGGTATGGGTCCCCGTTTTAATCGGCTTAGGGATTGTTTTTTACATGTTCTATAGTGACCCTTCCGTTAATTACCAATCACTTAAAGATGTCTTTGATGCTTCTTTGTCCTCTGTGCTGCTAGCGCTCTTGTTTGTCTTCCTCAGAGATTTCGGCTATGTTTTCCGGATCAGGGAGATCACCGATAAAGAGCTCAGCTGGACGAGGGCGATATATGTTATCATTTTGTGGGAGTTTGCATCCGC
>DATGQZ010000064.1:0-14835 GCA_035303945.1 Cyclobacteriaceae bacterium | reverse complement strand
CGCATCTTGTGGCCAACCTTTCGAAAGAACCGTAACTAAAAATGTAACCTTTTCCATAGATACAGTTGTGGTCGATCCGGGAGAGGATTTTATATACATGCAAGACGGGGCTTCTGTCATATCTCCCGAAGGCGATTTCCTTTACCACTTTAACCGGCAGGATCATAGTTTGGTGAAAATTGATTTAGAGCAAGTACGTATGGTGAGCAGGGTGCCATTTGATAAGGAAGGCCCGGACGGAACGGGAGATTTTGTGCACAGCGCCCATATGGTTAGCGACGACAAAATTTACTTGAACAGTAACTGGACAAGCGGACTGTTTCAATTGGATGGAACGAGAACTGCCTCCCTTAATTTGTACACCAATGATCTACAAGGCGGGTTGCTCCAAGGCAACGAGCGACTGTTGTCCCATATCGTCTCGCCCGATCAACCGGAAGTCTTTTTTGCGCTCGTCTCCGACGGCTCTGACGATACGGTCAGTTTGTGGAAATTGGATTTTGGGCGGGATAGGGTATCCCGCTATGATATTGACCCGGAGCGCAAGTTCCCAAATTATGCTTTTCATGTTCCTTCCCTATCCAAGGATCCGATTGTCGGACCTCACGTGTCGTTGTCTGTCCAGAACGGTAGGCTGATTATATCATCAAATCTCACCAACAAGATTGCATTGTACGATCCAATAGGGGATTCGCTTTTATTTAAAACTAACCTTCATCGGGTGGTAAGCCCCGAAAAGATTGGGAACTATAATAGAGAATATGCTTCCGTCGAGGAGCTGATGCTATCTTATCAAAAGGTAGCCGAGGATGTCAATTTTCTGCCGCCCATATAAGATAAGGAAAAGGAAGATACTATCGTTTTTCCTATCTGGTGGAATTCGAGAGAGAAAAAGCCGCCCACGCCCTGCTGCCTGAAATTTCCCGGTTGAATTTGTCTGTATCTATTCTCGATGAAAATTTAGATCTATTGGCTGAAGCACCCGTCCCTTTATCTTTGACGGTCGTTCCCCAGGCTTTTGTCAGGGGAGGAGCGATTTGGTTGATTCCGGAAATTCAGGAAGAGCCCGCATTTATTAGAGTTAATGTAGAGATAGACAAGGGCTAAAATACTCATCCATTTTTTGGAAACCCAACGTGTAGCGATAAACTTTAACTCTTTTTTTATTGGCTACAGGATTAATTGACGACAGGCATAACTAACTGCAAAAGCATGAAATTTGAACATTTTGCCCTTAACGTAGCGCAGCCACTGCAAATGGCCGCCTGGTATGTGGCCCATCTGGGGCTGAGCATCGTCAAAAAAATGGAAGAGCCGCCTTATATGATTTTTATGGCCGACGAAAGCGGCACCATCATGTTGGAGATCTATAACAATCCAAAGGCTGTCGTACTTGATTACCAACAGCTTCATCCTTTGACGGTGCATCTTGCTTTCGTGTCGGATAATCCCCAAAAAGATAAAGACCGGCTGCTTCAAGCGGGAGCGACCGTGTTTAGCGATGAAATATTAGAGGACGGTTCTCACCTGGTCATGTTGCGGGATCCTTGGGGCTTGGCGATTCAGCTATGTAAACGGGCGAGCCCGATGCTGAGGGCTTTTTAATTTACAGTCGACAGTCCACGGTTGGCGGACGACAGCGTAAGGACAGCTGGCCCAAAGCAGCCGAAACCCAACATCCAATCTGGATGAAGCGTCTCAGGTCACAGACCTTAGACAACGGTATCCTTACTTAATTTTCCTAAACTTCTAAATGGTTTAAAAATAAAACATTCAGAAGACCTGCGACAACCGTTCAATAGGGGCCTGCGACAACATGTATTCTTTCTTAATGTTCCTGAATTCCTCAATGGTTAAAGATGAAACATTCAGACGGTAAGGAATATTAAGGATCTAAGTGGTGAAGCAACTGCCTCTGCTAACTTCGGTCTCCGGTCTTCCGTCTGTTTTAGCCCACAGTCCACGGTCGACGGACCACAGCTTGACACGGGACATCCTACATCTGACAACGGTCATCCGACATCGGTCAACCGTTTCCCCACTAACTGGTACAGAATTAGATACCCATCTCTCCGCAACGCTTAATCACTCAACTTATGAGATCAATTTGGAACGGTTCGATCAGCTTTGGATTAGTCACCATCCCCATTAAAATGTATTCTGCCTCAGAAGACAGAAAATTGGATTTGGATATGCTCGACAAGCATGATCATGCAAGGATCAGGTATAAACGCGTCAATGAAAATACCGGCAAAGAGGTGGAATGGAAAGATATTGTCAAAGGCTATAAGATAGGAGATTGCTATGTGGTACTTGAAGATGAAGATTTCGAGACTGCCAATATGAAAAAGAGCAAAACGCTGGAGATCGAAGCTTTTATTAGTGAGGCGGAAGTTTCCGAGGTATTGTACAAGAAGCCCTATTTTCTGGAGCCACAAAAGGAGGGAGGCAAATCATACAACCTTTTGCGTGATGCGCTGAAAAAGACGAAAAAACTGGGATTGGCGTCCTTTGTTTTGCGGCAGAAGGAGAATTTATGTCTGATAGGTGTCTATAATGACGTGATGGTTGCCAATATCATCCGTTTTTCTGATGAAATCAGGGATGTGGGAGACCTGAAATTGCCCACCACCAAAGTTTCCAAAAAGGAGGTGGACATGGCGCTTTCGCTGATCGAGCAGTACACCGAAAAGTTTGATCTATCGAAGTATAAAGATGTGTATAATGATCAACTCCTGAAAATCATTCATGCCAAAGCGAAAGGTAAAAAATCCAAAGTGGAGAAGTTTGAAAGCAAAGCCACTCCTGCCAAAGATCTGATGGCACAGTTGAAAGCCAGTTTGGAAAGTAGGAAAAAAGCATCCTAATGGCACTTGATGAATATATTAAAAAGCGGGATTTTACCCAGACGCCCGAGCCGGAGGCGGTCCTAAAAAAAGGGCGGGGCCCGCTGAAATTTGTCATTCAACGACACCAGGCCCGGAGGCTGCATTATGACCTGCGGCTGGAAATGGAAGGCGTGCTGAAAAGCTGGGCGGTACCCAAAGGACCCTCCATGAATCCCAAAGATAAACGGCTGGCCGTGCATACAGAAGACCATCCCATGGACTACCTCACCTTCCACGGCACTATTCCGAAGGGTAATTACGGTGCTGGCAAAATGACCATTTGGGATCAGGGAACATACCAAGGTGCGGAGGGTTACGAGGGCGAGCTGCTGGAGCAGTACCGCCAAGGGAATCTCAAACTGGAATTTTTTGGTAAAAAAATCAAAGGCGTCTTTGCTTTGGTTAGAACCCAAAGAGGGGAGAAAGACGACCAATGGCTGCTGATCAAGAAGGAGGATGGTTATGCTACTAAGCTTGACTATAATGCTGAGCATTTGCTGGAAGAGGAGGCCGATGAAGTCAAGCCGTTGACGGATATCCATCAGATGGTTCGGCCCATGTTGGCCACCCGGACCCATTCGGTGTTCAGCAAGCCGGGATGGATATACGAGCTGAAATGGGACGGATACCGGTTGCTGGCCAACGTCTATCAGGGAAAAGTAAATATTTACTCCCGGAACGGCATTTCGTACAACCTCAAGTTCCAGAAGATTTGTCGCGAGCTGCAAGACATTCCACATGATGCCATTCTCGATGGGGAGGTGGTCGTGGTGAATGAAGAGGGTATTCCAGAATTTCAGAAATTGCAAAATTACCATGAAGATACCGAAGGGGAGCTAAGGTACTATGTTTTCGACCTGCTGTATTTAAATGGGCATGATATCACCCACTTGCCCTTATTAGAAAGGAAGAGTCTTATAGAAGATGTCATAGCCGGTTTAGATCATGTGTATTATTGCGATCATCTTGAATCCATGGGAAACACATTTTATGATCAGGCCGTAGCCGCTGGAATGGAGGGAATCATGGCTAAGAAAGCAGATTCTACCTATACGCCAGGGATCAGGACGGAAAACTGGTTAAAGATCAGGTCGACGGAAAGCCAGGAGGTGCTTATTTGCGGCTACACCGAATCGGAAGGTCATTTATTTGGATCTTTGATTTTGGGTTTGTTTAGGGACGGGCAGCTGACCTATGCAGGCAATTGCGGCTCCGGCTTTAATGACGCTCTCCAACGGGAACTGCTGGAGGCCTTCCAGCCATATGTCCGGGAAAAATCACCTTTTGACAAGAAAATCAATTTAAAAGGGAGGAAACCGACTTGGCTGGAACCGGAGTTGATTTGTGAGGTGAAGTTTTCCGAATGGACCTCCAGTGGATCCATGCGTCATCCGGTGTTCAAAGGAATGAGGCAGGACAAAATTCCGCAGGAGATACAGCCGGAGAAAGTGGAGGAAACACCCGTAAACGAGAAAAAGGCTACTAACTCAGCCGAAACGTTGGAGGTCAATGGCTTTGCCGTGCCCATTACCAACTTGGATAAGATTTATTGGCCGCAAGAAAAAATCACGAAATATCAACTGATCGATTACTACCTAAATATCGCGGAGGTCATTTTGCCCTACCTCAAAGACCGTCCGCAGAATTTGCATCGCTATCCGGAAGGCATTCACAAAGATAGCTTTTATCAAAAAGATACCGCTGGTATCTTTCCCCACTGGGTAGATACCGTTAACGTGTATTCCAAGTCCAATGATCGGGACATTGAATACATGCTTTGCCAGCACGAGGCGACTCTATTGTACATGGCCAATCTTGGTTGTATTGAAATCAATCCTTGGAATTCCCGAAAGGATGCGTTGGAATATCCTGACTATGCCATTTTAGATATTGATCCTTCGGACAAAAATACCTTTGAAGAGGCTATTGAAGTGGCACAAGTTGCCAAAGGAATACTAGATAAGCTGAATGTTCCCGGATATTGCAAAACCTCCGGCTCCAGCGGATTGCACATTTATATGCCTTTGGCAGCCCAATACAGCCATGATGAATCCCGTGATTTCACCAAGTTGATTTGCTATTTGGTCCATGACGAACTTCCCCAGCTCACCAGCATGGAAAGACAGGTAGATAAAAGGAAAGGGAAAATTTACCTGGACTTCCTTCAAAACCGGAAAGGACAAACGCTGGCCGCTCCTTATTGTGTCCGTCCCAAAGCAGGCGCTACGGTATCTGCTCCATTAGCATGGGAAGAGGTAAAGAGCGGTTTGGATATGCATGACTTTAACCTGTTCACGATGAAAGATAGGATTCATGCTAAAGGGGATTTATTTCAGGCGGTGCTTGGGAAAGGTATTGATATAGCGTCGGTATTAGAAAATCTGGAGGGATAATGGTCCAAGTTATGGGGCGTTTTTGCTACAGTGTTTTACATGAACGCTAAAAACCTTGTATAGCATGCGGAGAGGGAACTTCTTTTCTAGCGATTGTTTCCATTTTATCACAAAGGTTTAAAGATTAGTACCAAGGTAAAAAGGGAAAGGAATTGTATTTGCACTTTATTCTTCATAAAACACAATAGGAACCAACTCATTGTCTTATGAAAGATTTGGATAATTATCAGAATGTAAACACGGTGGAGCGGGCGTTGTCGGTCACCACAGGATTAATCCTTTGGGGGAGCAGCTTTAGAAGACCCTTTAGAAATCCTATTAAATACCTTTCATCTATATACCTGCTATACCGGGGTATCTCTGGGAACTGCCCCATCTATACCAAACTTGGAAAGGACAGCACTAAGACCCCAGCTATTAATTTAAGAGCAGATTATGTGGTAGCGGTACCTCGACAAGAGGTGTATGAGTTTTGGAGAAGACTAGAGAATCTTCCCTTGTTTATGAAGCACTTGGAAAGTGTGGAGCAGGTCAGCCAAACCGAGTCTAGATGGCGGGCTATTTTGCCGGGTGACCATGGAACAGTTGCTTGGGAAGCTGAAATTGTAAAGGATGTACCGGGCAAGTTGATTGGATGGCGTTCCAAAGAAGGAGCAATCATTGAAAATGCTGGCAAAGTGGAGTTTTATGATGATGTCAATAGTTCTGGGACTTTGATCAGGGTGGTGTTTAGCTATCATCCGGTAATGGGAGGCCTGGGAACCAGTATCGCCAGATTCCTGAACCCGGCTTTCGAAAAGCTTATGCATGAGGAATTGCATGACTTTAAAATATTGATAGAAGGGGGAGATATTGAAGACACCCATTTGGTATCTGATGAACCGGTAAAGATTCCACCATCAGAATTGGAGAAGAAAACACAGATTACCGGAGGATTTAATTCGTAGCGGTAGAGGTATGGTTACTCCATAGATGATGGAAGTTCTCATAGTTGTCGTATCAGGAATAGGTGGAGCATGGTTAATGACTTTCTTTCTTAGGGGAATTAATCAACTGCTGTCCCATGGTGTCAGGGTTCCCCTGATTCTATCGCAGGTGGTGCATCATTATTTTAATGGTGCACCTTTTTATTCCTTAAGGTATAAGAATGCCTATGGTCATGCCATCCATCTGCTAGCTGGGGTGTTTTTTGCTTACTGTTATCATTTGCTCTGGAGCAGAGGTATTGGTGGCTTTAACGTGCGGGATATTTGTCTATTTGGTGTGGTCAATGGATTGGTGGGTGTTATAGGTTGGTGGCTCTTTTTAAAGGTGACATTTGAACCTGAACAAGTCAGGGAAAAACTCTTTTTTCCAACCGTCCTTATCGCCCATATTCCCTTTGCTTTTGGAGTAGCGGTAATTTACTTCGGGCTTAGATCCCTCTTAACTTAGCCGTTAAAATAATAAATAGTTAAAGCCACAGCAACTGGTTCAATGGAAAATAGAGATGGCATTGGTTCAGCTGGTATTGCTCATAACCCCTTCCAACTATACCCTAGATCTAGCTGATTCCTATGCCCATAAAGGAGGCTTCCTAAATGGGTTGCTCCATACAAGTTGGTATTTCTTTAACCCACAATGCTATAACTATGACACTTAAAGCGATCTTCCTTAATTGTACATTAAAAAAATCCTCTGAAACTTCTAATACTGATGCCATAATCCAAAAGACTGTACAGCTTTATGCCGAGCGCGGAGTAAATAGTAAGGTTATTCGCATTGTGGATTATCAAGTAGCTTTTGGTGTGACCTCTGATGAAGGGGAAGGGGATGATTGGCCACTGATATTGGCCGAAATAAAAGATGCTGATATATTGATTATTGCTTCTCCCATCTGGCTCGGAGACAAATCGGCTGTGTGTAAGATGGTGATCGAAAGAATAGACGGAAGCACCAGTGAAGAAGACCCTGGTAATGGTCAGCCGCCGCTTTACAACAAGGTCGGTGCGGTGCTGGTTACGGGAAACGAAGACGGAGCGAAAAAAGTCTGCGCTGATGTGTTATTCAGTCTTAATCATTCTGGCTGCACTATTCCACCTAATGCCATGGCCTATTGGGTCGGCGATGCAGGTCCAGGGCCAAGCTATATCGAGGCCGGCGGTGACAAGCATCTTTTTACCAATAAGAACATAAGAAGTTTGGTGGCCGATACTACTTATTTGGCACAGCTGGTAAAAAATAATCCCATTCCTACCAATCTCAAGCATATAGCGGAAGAAGCTAAAAAGGAGAGTCGCTAGCGGCTTGTCCCTAGCGGTAAAGCAAAAAAGCAATCCCGACTTTATTGGGATTGCTTTTTTGATCTAAATGCTAACTGATTACTCATCGGACTTTTTGAAATCCATTGCGATGGAATTGATACAGTATCTCATGCCACCTTTGTCGACGGGACCGTCTGAAAATCGATGGCCTAAATGACTACCACAGTTGGCACAAACGATTTCTTCTCTGATCATTCCGTGAGATTTATCCAATAATACCTTGACGGAATCGTCGGTATAAGGTTCCGTGAAGCTTGGCCAACCGGAGTGGCTTTCATATTTTGTTGTAGACTTGAACACTGGCGCGTCACAGGCAGCGCAGGTATATATCCCCGTCTCCTTATTGTGAAGATATTTGCCCGTTCCAGCTCTTTCTGTACCTTTTTGCCGTAGCACTTCATACTGCTCAGGAGTCAACTCCTTTTTCCATTCTTCTTCTGATTTATGCAACATGACTAATCGGTTTTAAACGGAACCGGCCCACAAAGGGCCGTTCCAGTGAATTAATCTTTCTTATCGGGGTCTGATACCTCTGATAGAAGCTCCTCTTTCTCTTCATCTGGAAAATCCTCTTCTTTGGGAGGTCTCGGTCCTTCTTCATTAGGTTCATTTTGGTTTGGCAGGCTTTTATTGGGGTTGTCTTCATTGCTTCCCAAAGCCTGCGCATGTTCCCTTAAATCCCATTTTTCAATATCCTTGGTAGAGAATTTCAGCAATTGTGATTTAGAGAATCCCCTATCGAGGGCCGGACCGTCTTCCAGTGCGTCCGCATAATTATAGTTTTCCATTGAATTATATACTTAAGGTGATGATCTTCTCCTCGGACTACTGTCCAAGTGGAAAACTACACTAAAATTATTCCATTTACAGGTGAATCATATTTTACGCTGGTACATTTTTTCTCTGAGCGCTTTTATTTCCGCGTTTTCCAGATATTCGTCATACGGCAAACGTCTGTCGATTGTTCCATTAGGCGTAAATTCAATAATACGATTGGCGGAAGACGAAACAAACGCATGGTCATACGAAGAAAGTAATACAGTTCCTGAAAAATCGATAATGGCGTTGTTAAAGGCATGGATAGACTCCAAGTCCAAGTGGTTGGTGGGTTCATCCAGCACCAATAGGTTGGGGTTTTGAAGCATCATTTTGGAGATCATGCACCTGACCTTTTCTCCTCCGGACAGCACGGAAGACTTTTTCAGTGATTCCTCACCCGTGAAAAGCATTCTGCCCAAAAAGGTACGCACGTAGGCTTCTTCCTGGTTGTCTGAATATTGTCTTAACCAATCGATGAGATTTAGGTCGGAGTCGAAATACTTGGAGTTATCGTTGGGAAGATACGCTTTATTGATGGTCACGCCCCACTTGAAACTCCCCTTTTGTACAGGGATTTCTTCCATAATAGTTTGGAAAAATTTGGTTACCGCCTGTTTGGTTTTGGAGATAAAGGCGATTTTATCCCCTTTATCTACCATAAGGTTGACGTCCTCAAAATATACGGTGTTATCGTCTCTTAAGGAAAGACCCTCTGTCATAAAGATTTGGTCGCCTGCCTCTCGTTCGGGCTTAAATACAATACCTGGATACTTACGGGTGGAGGGCTCAATGTCATCCACATTAAGCTTTTCCAGCATTTTTTTTCTGGCCGTAGCTTGTCGGGATTTGGCGACATTGGCAGAGAAGCGCTCAATGAAGGATTGCAGTTCTTTCCGTTTTTCTTCAGCCTTCTTGTTTTGATCCGCCTTTTGCTTCGCAGCCAATTGCGAAGATTCATACCAGAAGGTATAGTTTCCAGAGTAAATTTTAATCTTTCCAAAATCTATATCCACGATATGCGTGGCTACCGCATCCAGGAAGTGTCGGTCGTGCGATACGACAATGACCAGATTTTTGAAGTTGACCAAGAAATCCTCAAGCCATTTAATGGTGTCTGCATCCAGATCGTTGGTAGGTTCGTCAAGGATCAAGATATCGGGGTTGCCGAATAAAGCCTGAGCCAAGAGTACCCGCACTTTTTGGTTACCGGCTAGCTCCTTCATTTTCAGGTAGTGAAGATCTTCGGAAATGCCTAATCCGGACAAAAATGCTGCTGCATCGCTTTCCGCATTCCATCCGTCCATTTCTGCAAACTGCGCCTCTAATTCGGCGGCCCTGTTGCCGTCAGCTTCGGTAAAGTCCGCCTTGGCATAGATAGCGTCTTTTTCTTGCATGATGGCATACAGCGTTTTGTGTCCCATGATCACGGTTTTCAACACTTCCTCCTCATCGTATGCAAAGTGGTCCTGTGATAGCACGGCCATCCGTTGTCCAGGAGTTATATTGATCTGGCCGGTAGTACTGTCGACTTCTCCCGAAAGAATTTTGAGAAAAGTGGATTTTCCGGCGCCATTGGCACCGATCACACCATAGCAGTTGCCAGGAGTAAATTTCAAATTCACATCCTCAAAAAGGGTTCTTTTGCCGAATTTTAAAGAAAGGTTATCTACTGAAATCATGAATGGAATTGTCTTTTATATAACAGTCGGCAAAGATACAAAATATTATGGTCTTCTGTACCAGCTGCCGGCTGTCGTAAATTCTTAAATGGAGGGAGGACTTGCCTTAGTCGTTGAAAGTTATCCCTTCAAGAAGTAGTTCGTGCGGTAGCTACAGAAGAAGGGAAAAATTTCTCAGTGTTTAATATTAATGCGCCTACAACGGCACATGCAGCCATCATCATTACCATGGGAAGAGCTGTTCCGGTGTGGAAGATGCTAACCATAGCTGAAGCTAGGCCCCCCATAGCCATGCGAACACTTCCCATCATCGCAGAAGCACTCCCCGCGTTTTTTGAAAAGGGTTCCAAAGACAGGGCGGCTGTGTTGGGGGAATTTAATCCGTGGCCGGTAAGAAATATAAACATCAAGAAGATAAGACTATAAACATTCAGCCACTGCATCCAAACCCCTATCACCATAGCCATTCCCACTACACTTTGGTATAGCAACGACACTCTGATAATTTGTTCACTGCTAAATCTCTTCAAAAGGAGGTGGTTCATTTGGGTGGATCCTATCATAGCGGTGGCTAATAAAGCGAATATCCACCCATACTCCGTTTCACTTACTCCATACCGGTTGATGAAGACATCTGCAGAGCCAGCAATATAAGCAAAGGGCGCTGCACCTGCTATGCCGCCTACAGTCATATAGACCAAAAATTGACGATTTTTCAAGACTGTCAGATAGTTATATACCACCTTTCGTGGACGAAGTGATATGGTGTTATCTGGATGTGCTCCTGCGGGCAAATACCAACGGATGCCTATCAAGATCAGGAAAGTAATGCCTGCCAGTATCCAGAAGACCATCTTCCAGCTGAAATGGGCAGTTACATAGCCTCCTAGCGTAGGCGCCACCATTGGGGACACAGCAATGACTAGCGTCAATAAAGACAACACCTGCGCTGTTTGGCTGCTGGGAAATAAATCCCTTACCAATGCCTGAGCAGCGACCATGCCCACACAACCACCTATTGCCTGTAAAAAACGCATGACGATTAAGTGATCCACAGAATATGTGTATGCACAGGCTATGGAAGTCAGTATATAAATCACCAAACCAACATACAGCGGTTTCTTCCTCCCATATTTATCCAATAGGGGACCGTAAAACAGCTGACCAATGGCTATGCCTACCAAATAGGCTGTGAGCGACAATTGCACATTATAAATTGTAGTACCAAGATTTTCTGCGATTGCGGGAAAACCCGGAAGGTACATGTCAATTGAGAATGGGCTGATGGTGCAGAGCGCTCCTAAAATCAATATCAGTACAAAATTCTCTTTTTTTGTCATTAGGCCCTTGCTAAAAGTTCACTTTTGTAAATTACCACCTAAGAACAAGGACTTCTTTGGGATAGTTCGCTTTTGTCTGTCCGGAATGGATATAATTTTTGGCCGGTTGCTTACCGGTTGATCAATAAAAAAAACGACCCTGTCCTACTTAAAAGTAATACAGGATCAGTAAAATTATAATGTCCGAACTTGTTCGAGCCTCACCTTGATTTGGTTGTAATACAAGATGGTAAGCCCTTCAAAGCCGGAGTCGGTGCCAACAATCAACCAAAGATTGCCCTCATCATCGGTGGTGGCACTAAAGGGGCGGTCATGATTATCCCTCGTAATCAACTCGTATCGGTACTCATCGCTGTCAATACCTACTGTTCCAAGGTTGATCATATCCGCGCCCTCGTTGGCTTGATCACCTTTATCGATATTCATTCGATAATAATCGACTCCGGCATTTTCCTCTACAACTGGTAGCGGTTCTTCCGCGGTGGCTCCTGCTTTGATGTAAACCGAACTTCCAGGGCTGCCCCCAGCTCCTGGCGCATCAGAGGGGTACTGGGATGCCAATTCGATTTCAAAAACTATTTGATAGGTAGTGGAAGGGGATAGACCGCTGATCTGTGTTTTCAAAAACATAAACAGGTCATCGCTTCTATTATTTCCTTGCACCTTGATTGAGCCGCTGTTCGAACCTATTTCATCAGGGAGGGGAGCGTGGGCCACTTCCAGATCGTATATATCCTGCCCTTCAACTGGCAGATCGGCAAAGTCTCCTTCCCAACCTTCCACACCCTCTTCAAACTCATATACTTGCTCCACAATAGGAAGCGAGGGATTCTCGTCCGTTAGGTCGCAGGCAACCCATCCCGTGGCCGCCATGCATAGCAATATCCAAGCTTTTGTTTTCATGGTAGTTAAGTTTTGTGGTTTACAAACAGTAGTTAGAGGCGTTTAACTTGCATACCCCATGCCAAGTATCCTTATGCACATAACGCAATAAAGCCACGCTTATTCAACAAGACGGGATAAAGATGTACGGTGTCCTAGGAGAGAAGCCTAAGACATGTGGGAATAGTCAAAAAATTACAGGTATACACAAACAACCTGGCCGCTTCCGTTCCACAGGATATCTAAAACCAATTATCTAATATCTTCTCAGTAGAAAAGATTAACAGCTCAATGCAACTGTTAACACTAAGATCCTCAAATCTGTCATTCTAGCATGTATTTCACATCATGGTCTTCTACTAGTGCAACAAAACGCTACTATTACGGGTAGAACTAAAATAATAAATATATAGAGAAATCCTACTCCAATCTTTACAGCTTTTGTAGGATGATATGTGTGTTTTTCTGAAAGACCGGTAACTGGAGATGCTCGGCAATTTTTAATTAAAATTTGTTTAAATATGATGTAAGAAATAGCAATGATCAATGCTACTGACAAAAGTAATTGACCTTTTCAATTTATCAAGTTGGGCATATGAATGTTGAAAACCTTAAAAAACAGAATAGTCAAATGGAAACCTAGCATTAATATACTTGCTATCATTTGGATCAATGTCCTAACAAAATGAAATTCAACGCGGTTCTTATTTAAATCTGTGTTTATAATCCACAAGGTGTAATAGTATTTATATAAGTTAGCTCCCATATTCATTTTATATGGTTAATAAGCTTCTCAAGGGAGTGAGCGATCACCTGATATTTCGCATCAAGCCATGCTACATCAAACTCTGGCCCCTCAACAGGCTAGTTTTCTTTTGGAGTCTCCGTTCTTTGCCATTGACAAAACCAAAAGCACCTGTTGCTAATAAAAGAAAAATGATGATACTACTCAGGTATTTTCGCGTAGAGAATTACTGGATTAGAATCTTCTGTCAGATTAGCTAAGGAAGCTTTGGCTTCATCACTAAGATTTAGATCTTCTTTATTTCTCACCAAATATGCCGCATAAGCGAAAAACATGATCTGATCCCCGTAGATTCCAATGGGCGAATTGAAGTGCCCCAATTCTTTCTTGGTTTACCTTGATTTTAAATTGGTTGTGCGATTCCTTATCTCTTGAAAACAAGCTTTTACTCCTTTCCATCCCTTTATAGGTGATTACATCCGCTAGGAAATATCGATCGGACTCCACCATAAAGAAAATATCAGTAAACCCTTTAGCCATAAGCTTGCCAAATCCCTCGAAAAGATCCTGCTCCCAATACTCCTCATGAACGGTATTGCTGCCAAAATCAAATCTATAAGCTTCTTTTAGCGTATCCCCGGAGGTGATCTCCCATACAGTAGTTTTTAGCGGTTCACGAAACAATATTCGGTTATCACCCTGAAAAAAAGCTTGACCGCCAAACTGACCAATAGGAGGGACTTCATTTGGAAGTAATTCATTCTTTAGTTTTCCAGATCCATCCGTTAAAAACAGTCGATGGTCGCCCGCTACTATATAGTACCCACTATAGAACCATAAGCTCCCATTCTCAAGCGGCTGAAAAGAAAATGCGTAGCGCGGGATCTCAACGACTTCCTCCAACCCATGGGTCATAGATAACTTGTGTAGATTAACTCGATCGCCCTTTCCGTTGATGATAAGCAATGAACTTCCTTTTAATTTAAAATCTTCTATATGAAGAAACTGACCGGGCGATTCTCCTATATGAGCAACCATTCCGAGATGCTGTCCTGAGGGAGAAAAATGATGAATTCCTTTTGCACCCCTGCTATTCATAACAAAAAAAACCTCTTTACTGTACTCGATTTTTACGTCTTCTCCCAGGAGCTCTGTGGTATCCGTTTCCAACAAAAAGACATTTTCAATCTTTAGATCAGCCGGCATCTCCCTGACTTTATCATAAACGATTATTCCAGCGGATTGCTTTCCTTCAGATCCACAGCCCATTAATGCTAAAAAGGCAATTATAATTAACTTTTTCATTCTCCTGGATTTAGAATAACAAAACTTAATAATAAACTGAGCAGGAATAGAAAGCAAAATCTTTGCGCAATTGCGACTCTTGAGCTGTTGGGAGCGAGAAAATAATCATAAAAAAACTTTCAAGGTAAACCCCGATAGTCCTCGGGAAACTTTTGCTGGTGAATTTTTGAAATCGTGTACCCAATCCAATAGCTTGCCATCTCCTTGTTGAACAATCAAATGAAGATTGTTGCTCATTATAGCCAAAAAACATAGATGCCCTTTCCATTTGGGATCGGAGGAAGACCCGATATAAAAAGAACCGTCCCTGTCGGATTGTATAATATAGATGAAATGGCTCATGGATATGGAAGCCTCAGGATTTGGGGGAATAGGACAGAGCTTCTGGCCTTCAACGTCGTCGAATCAGGCATTACTCCTGCGGATTCCCGGAAAGCAAAAAGCCCTGGATTTCTCCAAGGCTTTTGCGGAATGGACGGGA
>DATGQZ010000063.1:0-24511 GCA_035303945.1 Cyclobacteriaceae bacterium | reverse complement strand
AAATTGATGGAAATTAATAATATTGTTTTGGGCTTGGACATCGGCGGTACCAAGATCAGTGCTGGATTGAATAATGATGGCGTAGTATATGATCGAAAGAAAATAGATACCCCCTTCAATAGCTCTAAAGAAGATATTCTTGAAGTAATAGCGGATCTGATTTCCAGCTACCTTCCACACGGCTTTAAAGCTATCGGAATTGGGATTCCGGGTTTGGTAGATCCCCATAAAGGTATTGTTTACAACCTTGCCAACATCCCCTCTTTTCAAAAAGTCCACCTGAAAGAATATTTGGAGGAAATTTTTAATGTGCCCGTTTTTATTAATAATGATGCCAACTGCTTCACCCTGGGGGAATATAAGTTTGGTCCCGCCAAAAACCATCAACACGTAGTCGGCATTTCTCTGGGCACAGGGGTAGGCACCGGAATCATTGCCAACTCTGCCCTCTATGCGGGCTATATCTGCGGGGCAGGAGAATGGGGCGGCGTTCCCTACTTGGACAAGACCTTCGAAGACTACTGCAGCAGCAAGTTTTTCCGAACGTCGGAAGGAAAAACGGCAAAATGCACGGCCAAGGCGGCTTTAAAAAATGATCAAGAGGCCTTACTGAAATTTGAACAATATGGCGAACATATCGGCATGCTGATCCAAAGGATCTTGTTTACTTTTGCACCAGAAAGCATTGTCCTTGGCGGATCCATCAGCAAAGCCTATCCCCTCTTTAAAGAAAGCATGTTGGCAACAGTACAAAACTTCCCGTACAAAGCCATTTCGGACCCCTTAAAGATCTACGTCTCCCAACTGGAGGATGTCGCAATCCTCGGAGCCATTGCCCTAGCTGATGGAAAGGACACGGTTGTTTCGAAAGATTCCTGTAGAGGCACCTCAAGCGTATTAAGCTAATGAGCGATAAACGGCTGCATACCGCCCTCCATTCCGGCAGCCCTCTCTTTGGATAAAAAAAAGGTGTTGCCCGACAGACAACACCTTACACCAATGATTATTTTCTCTGGAAATCATCCTGAACCCTGACGATATCCTCTTCGTCGGACGGATTTCCCGGCTCCGTGTGCATCCAGATCTCGGCTACCACACCCCAATTGTCAAGTCCAATCAACCTGTGTCTTTCTCCTTGCGATAGCTCAATCACCTTGTTCAATTCCAGAGGGGTTAAGGGACCTTCTTCATCAGTCTCGCTAGTCTTGATGCCCCCCTCGCCAGCAATGAGTTTCCAGATCTCCGCCCGGCGATGATGGTATTGCCAGGACAGCCTCATACCGGGAGCGACCAAAAGGATTTTCGGGCTCAGTTTATTTTGCAATTGAAAATCGGAAAAAGTTACTGTATCGAAGAACTGCTCCCGGAATTTTTGGATCTGTGATTCATCCAATACAAAAAAACCTCCCCATGGTCTGGTCGGGTCTTCGCTCTGAATCTGATAGCCCTGGGACAATAACCAGTTTCTGATCTGACCAAACACATCAGGTTTAGACATGTTGCTGCTAATGTTCATTATATTGATGTTAAGGTTGAAAAACTTTTTCAAAGCCCAGCATGCTACTGCGCCGCTACCCCTATCCAGCTGATTTGAATCTCTTAAGGCTGCAAATATAGGAAAGTTGTAGGGATCTGGGCCAAAAGACCCTGCGTAAGCGCAACAAAAAACCCTGCTCCTCATGAGAAGGAACAGGATTTTTGCCAGCTTAGCTGTTGGGGCTTAGCGGATGGCTTCTCTGAATTCAGCTTTATCTTTAAACGCCTGGAATTCTTGATCCGCGGCAGCTCTTTTCTTGAGAAACTCGCTGTGTTGAACTGCCTTTTTTAAATTTTCGTAAAGCAAAGGCTCATCTCCGGTTCTCGCCGCCACCAGGGCTAGCCCGTAAAACCCGTAGCCGTACTCTTTGTCCACAATCGCACTTTCTTCAAAGGCGTTGCGGGCGTTCCGATAATCTTCAGCCAACAGGAAGGCCAGGCCTTTGTTAAAGAGATTGGTTTCATTTTCCGGTGCATTGTTAAGATGGAGTGTCGCCAATTTGTAATCCCCGCTCATAATCCCTACCGCTCCCAAAGAAGCATCATTGGCACTTTTTAGCTCATCGTTACCCTCAGCCAAAGAGGAGGCTTTGTAAAAGGCATCATAGGCGCTCACGTAATCGCCCGACAGCAGGTGTATATGTCCCAGATTATGATAGGCATAAGCATTTTCTTCATTGGCATTTGCCTTCTCAAAGGCGCGTCGGGCATTGGCCAACAAGGTGTTTCTTTCGCTGCTGTTGAGACTTCGGTTGGCTTGGTTGAGGTAGGCCACGCCTAAATTGTTATGCGCCATGGGGCTGTCATAAGTCGCTGTCAAAGCTTCGTAAATGGCCACTTTCTCCCCGATGCTGGGATTGATGCTGGCTGCATAGGCCAACTCTTCTTGGCTAAGCGCATCACCTGCTGCCTGTCCCTTGACAATTCTGCCCGCCAACAGGGAAATTTCAGCTTCTGATCTTTTGTCCTTATTGGTCAGTATTTCTGTTTTTGCAATACGTAGCTGGGGATACAGATCGTCAAAAACCATTTTATACGTAGACAACTGCTGCATGCGTTTTTCCTTGGCATCAAAATCGCCTTCACCATAGATAATATTGTAGTATTCCTCCTTTTGTTCCGGGCTGATTTTATCATAATCAGCCAACAGCAACCTGAAATCCGACCAATCATCCACTACTGGTAAGATGATAAATTCTATGGAATCAGACTCATCCCTATAGTCATAAGGCTGCATCTCCTGACGGTAAAACCTTTCGATTACCTCCGCCCTGTTCTTGGACAAATCCCTGTTAATCCTCTCGGATCCCTCAGGAGAGTGGGTACCCGTGATGGTTACGGTTCTTGTCACGTTTTCACTGGCAATAAAGGCCTTTAGGAATTTCCCTCGGTCAGAGTTTACTTCACTGGGTCTTAACCTGGCGCTGCCTTGCTCGAAGAAAAATTCCACTTCCACCGGCTCCAACTCATCCTGATCCGCATATCCATGGTCCATATACACCCCCAAAGGCTTGATCTGCTCATCGGGAGCAAATTGCCCGATTCTGACAAGGTGAGGTGTAGTGACTAGACCTTGCGCAACTGCCTTTTTCGGTGCGTCGAGACTTTTTCCCGACTTTTTGTGGGTGGCGGTCCCAGTGATGTTCAACTGCCCGCTGGCCATGCCTTCCCGGTAGGGAAATGCGAAAGCCCCTTCTTCCCGCGCAGCTTCTTTGCGGTTGATCTCATCACCATCGAAGGTGATGGATTCAGTAAACGGAACCACAGTCCCTGCATATTCAAATTGAGGCGTCAACGTATAGACCACCTTCTTTTTCATCATTCGCGGCGGAAGCTCGGCATTCACCGTAAAACGGACTGAATCACCGTGTACCTCCAATGGATTTGGGCTCACTACCACCTGCTGATCTGCTGACTTCTTAATGACCGATTGCAAAGAACAGGAAGAAAAAAACATCATGCCTCCCACTACAACCAGAATCTGTGAACTTCTCATAAACTATATGTTAATTGATATGATTATATTTATGGTTAATTTTCATTAATTTTGAAGGCTTTAAATCAGAATCCTATGGAAAAGCTCAAACTATATTTCCAGGATAGCGCTTTTGGCGTTTGTTCAAGATTGGGTGAAAAACTTAACTTTCCGATAGACAGTATCAGACTGTTTTTTATCTATGCTTCCTTTGTCACCCTCGGCTCCCCGGTCATCATCTATGTTACGTTGGCCATGATGATGAAAGTCAGAAAATTCCTGCGGAGAATGAACAACCCGGTGCTATTCGACTAGATCTCTTGAAAGGTTTTTTTGCCTCGGAGGTAATAACTGAACGCTATCGAAAAGACCTTTTTGCCTTTTGCGTCCTTTGTCAATTTTGATGCCAAAGGCCGGGTCTTTGTCACCGAAGATCTTAATTTAAAAAAGTCGCGGTAGGCTCTTGCCACTGCCTTTCCGTGAACCCCTCCTTCTGTTAGCCAAAACCGCAGCGCGGCCGCTAAATCCAATATACATCTCACCGCAAAAATCCCCAGAAAATGCCTTTGAGAACTGTTTTTATAGAGCATCAGCAAATTGTTCCGAAAATTGAGATAAGTCTTCAAAGGACTTTGGCGGGAGAGCGTTCCTCCGTTTACATGATACACCTGTATTCCCCCATTATAGAAGATCTGTTTGCCTGCCGACCTTAACCGCCAACAGAGGTCTATTTCCTCCATGTGGGCAAAAAAGAGCTTATCGAAGCCCCCGAAGCGGTGGAAATCCTGTGCCCGGATAAAAAAACAGGCTCCGGACGCCCAATCGACGGCGACCTTGTCATCATATTGGTGAAGGTCTTCCTCTATATGGTCAAAAATTCTTCCCCTACAGTAGGGATAGCCCAGCGTATCCAAAAATCCCCCTCCAGCTCCGGCATGGTCAAAATGGGTTTGCCGCTGATAGGAAAGGATTTTGGGTTGTGCAGCCACAATGTGAGGATTGTTGTCCATCCACTGGATCATTTCCTTATCCCAGTTTGGCGTTACCAGGATATCGGAATTGAGTAAAATATAATATTCATAATGGCCCTTGAGCTTTTCGAGCGCTAAGTTATAGCCATTGGCAAATCCATGATTGGCCTCAAGCCGGATCGTGTCCAGCTGCGGAAAATGGCCTGCTAAAAAATCGAGGGAGCCGTCACTACTTGCATTATCCGCAACAATGACTTCGTAAGTACTGTGAAGGAGCACATCAGGGAGGAATTGGGCCAGCATTTCCTCCCCGTTGTAGTTTAATATAACAATGGCTGCCTTTCGCATTAAAACATATTCCCCAGATCCATTCCCGGTATATTGGGCATCATGCCTTCGGTAGCCTTCTTCATCTCTACCTTGACCATCTGATCCATCTCTTCCAGCGCCTTGTTGGTCGCGGCCACGATGAGATCTTTTAGCATCTCCTTGTCATCGAGATTCACCAGACTATCATCCACGGTGATGTCCACCACCCTTCGGTGACCGTTTACCTTGACTTTGACCATTCCGGCCCCTGACTCCGCCTCGGTGGTAAGATAGACCAACTGCTCCTGCTTTTCCTTGATTTTTGCCTGGGCCTCTTTCACCTTGGACATGATATTCATAATGTCGAACATATTGCTTCGTTTAGATGCTTTGAAATATAGTTGAATTAAATGCTTGTGCTATTATCAGCTGTCGAGCGTGGCTATGGCTTCTTCCACAGACAACATCTGCTGCTCTCCGCTGTTCATATTCTTGAGCGTTACTTTCTGTTCTTCCATCTCCTTAGAGCCCACCATCATCACGTAAGGAATCGACTTCTTGTCGGCATAGTTGAACTGTTTTTTTAGCTTGGCTGCCTCAGGGTAGATCTCGGCTGAAATTCCTTGAGCCCGCACCCGGGACAGCACCTTCAGCCCGTAAGCCATGCCTTCATCATCCATAAAGCCGATCATCACCCGCGTCCCGTCCAGTTGGCTTTCCGGAAAAAGCTTCAATTCTTCCAACACATCGTAGATCCTGTCCACGCCGAAGGAAAATCCCACCCCCGGCACATCGGGCAAGCCGAAGACGCCGGTGAGGTTGTCGTAGCGTCCCCCGCCGGCCACCGACCCAATGGACACGTTATTGACCTTCACCTCAAAAATAGCACCTGTATAATAGGAAAGACCTCTCGCCAATACGACATCAAAGGCAACTTTTTCCTCCCCTTCACCAAAACCGGCCAGCACTTCAAAAACCTCCTTCAGTTCCTTCAGCCCCTGCAAGCCTGTGGCGCTCTCTCGAAGAAAATCCTCCAAAAAAGCAATTTTTTCGGTGTTGCTGCTCTCCAAAGCAACAATAGGCGCCAGTTTCGCTATCGAATCTCCCGCAAAGCCTCTCTGTTGCAATTCCTCCTGGACTTTCTCCCACCCGATCTTGTCAAGTTTGTCTATGGCCACGCAGAGATCCCCTTCCCTACCTGGTTCACCGATCACTTCCGAGATGCCCGTCAGGATCTTCCTGTTATTGATCTTGATGCTGTAGTCAGTCAGCTTCAACTGGGAAAACACCCTCCTAATCATTAACAGGATTTCTGCCTCGCAGATCAGGCTATCGGTCCCGACAACATCCGCATCGCATTGGTAAAACTCCCGGTACCTCCCCCTTTGGGGACGGTCGGCCCGCCATACCGGCTGGATCTGAAAGCGCTTAAAGGGAAAAACGATCTCATTCCTGTTCATCACCACATAGCGGGCAAATGGCACGGTTAAGTCATAGCGGAGGCCCTTTTCGGCTACCTTCGGCAAGACTTTAGCAGCTCCCGCAGCTATATCTTCAAAATTGACATTCTTCAAAAAATCCCCGCTGTTTAATATTTTAAACAGCAATTGGTCACCCTCATCCCCATATTTGCCGGTGAGGGTAGAAAGGTTTTCCATGGCGGGGGTCTCCAGCTGCTGGTAACCAAAAAGCCTGAAAGTATTCTTAATGGTATCGAGTATATAATTTCTTCTGGCCATTTGCAAGGGGCCAAAATCCCTTGTCCCTTTGGGCAACGATGGTTTAGGAATGCTCATTTGCTTCAATTTTGTCCAAAGTTATGAAAAAAGGAAGGATTAGGAAATGCGGAAGAGGTATCCAGGCCGCCATCTGGCGCGTTCCGAACTGCAAGCGGCTGACTGCTTAAGGTAAAAAATGCTCCTAACCCGCTTTAGAAGCTGATAGAAACCTGGGCTAAGAAGGCGAATGTTCACATTGCCAGAGTTAAGGATCCAAAAGCCTATCAATTTACGCTGCTTCCACTTTTGGCAAAACATTTTCCCGGCAACTGGTCCTGATAGGAAAGGCTGCACTTTTTTTATCTTTTCCAATACAAAAGCTCCCCATATCCATATTTTTTTCTACCTTTGCCCCTCAAATCGAATCATAAACAGGAATAGAGATGGCTGTTACTACTTTAAAAAGGAAACTGAAAAGAAAAAGACAATCCCAAAAGGCAAGGGTGATCAAGATCAAACAATTGAGCGCCAAGCCTGTAATCAAAAACGTGGATATTGAAGAGCTAAAGAAAGGCTTTGCTAATGCCTAATACCATTTCTTTTGTCTTGGACAACATATAAAAATGGCAATGATGACCTCATTGCCATTTTTATTTTCCTTTTTTACCCAATTCTACCACCCTTAGATTTTTAGGCTTACCCGCTTCTACCTCAAATTTTAACAAAGTCCTTACCTGGTGAAAGCCCTGCATCCCTATTGCTCCCGGATTCATATACAGGCAATTCAATCTGGTATCAAACTCGACCTTACAGATATGGGAATGGCCACATACAAAGACGTCAGGGGCCAATGCCTGTATTTTCGATTTGATTCCCTTGGCATAATGAGGGGGCTTTCCACCTATGTGGATCATGAGGATTTTGAGACCTTCTATTTCGAAATAAAGCTGTTCTGGGTACGCCGCTCGCGCCTCCGCATCATCTATATTCCCATGGACAATCCTGAGGGTTTTGTCTTTAGGCAATGCTTCCATCACCGCACGATGACCTATATCCCCCGCATGCCAGATTTCATCCACATCCTGCAAATGAACTAATGTTTTTTCATCAATAAAACTATGGGAATCTGAAATAAGCGCAACTTTGACCATGGTGAATTCTTTATACAAGGGCTGCCCCACGCCTAGTGAAAGGCCTGCATCCTATGCAAAGGAAAGAAAAATTACAGCCTTCCATAAACATATTCTCAAAGCTTTCACGATCCACATGGAATTTGTTAAGTTTGGCGGTCTATTACCAAAGAGGACTTGGTAATTGTGGGATATCTTTATATTTTTACGATCAAAATTTTGTAAATAAATGAAAGAAATACAGTTTAGAGATGCTGTAAGGGATGCAATGTCCGAGGAAATGAGACGGGACAAGAATGTATTTCTTATGGGAGAAGAGGTAGCCGAATACAACGGCGCCTATAAAGCCAGCCAAGGCATGCTGGATGAATTCGGCCCTGAGAGAGTCATCGATACCCCCATTTCAGAACTTGGATTTGCAGGTCTTGGTGTAGGTGCGGCCATGAACGGTCTAAGGCCTATCATTGAATTCATGACCTTCAACTTTTCTTTGGTGGCCATTGACCAAATCGTCAACTCAGCAGCCAAGATGTATTCTATGTCTGGCGGCCAGTACAATGTGCCCATCGTATTCAGAGGACCTACGGGAAATGCCGGTCAACTGGGCGCTACCCACTCTTCCAACTTTGAGAACTGGTTTGCTAATACCCCCGGTCTTAAGGTGGTGGTTCCTTCTAATCCTTATGATGCCAAAGGATTGCTAAAAGCTGCCATCAGAGACGATGATCCGGTTATTTTTATGGAATCCGAATTGATGTACGGTGATAAAGGAGAAGTTCCAGAAAGTGAATACCTTCTACCTATAGGTGTTGCCGACGTTAAAAGAAAAGGCAAAGACGTGACCATCATTTCTTTTGGAAAGATGATGAAAGTTGCTTTACAGGCAGCTGAACAGCTTGCAAAAGAAGCTAATATTGACGCAGAGGTTATTGACCTTCGTACCGTAAGGCCTATTGACTACGCTGCAATTATTGAGTCGGTGAAGAAGACCAACAGGTGCGTGATCGTTGAAGAGGCCAATCCCGTAGCTTCCATTGCTACAGACATTACTTTCATGGTTCAGAAAAATGCTTTTGATTATTTGGATTCTCCCGTATTGAGGGTTAATTCCATGGACATTCCCTTAAGCTATGCTCCTACCTATATTGAGGCTACCTTGCCTAACGTAAAGCGAACCATTGAAGCAGTAAAAAAAGTTTGCTATAAATAAGCCGGATTTTGAGAAATACATATAAAGGACAGTTGCACCCTGCGACTGTCCTTTTTTGTTGAAATAAGATAGGCATTGCATAAGGCCTTTCTCCATTTACCGATGCCTTAGCCCCTGCTACCTGAGGTTATCCATAACAACTACCACCGCGCCGTCATAAAACCCAGCTGCGCCAGATTCCCCTACGCTATCAATTCCACGGTTAATTCCAGATTCTTTCCCGGATTGTTTGCTTATTTTACAAACTGAAAAGCACGATGTCTATGAAGATATTGGTAATTGAAGATGAGAAGGATATGCGCCAGAGCTTGGTGCAGTCTCTTGAGGAGGAACAATATCTGGTTGAAACCGCCAGTGATTACGAGACTGCTATGGGGAAAATCGGTGTCTATGACTACGACTGCATCTTGCTTGATATCAGCCTGCCAGATGGCAATGGTCTGGATCTGCTGCGGCAATTGAAAAAGCTCAACAAAGCAGAAGGTGTTATTATCGTTTCGGCCAAGGATTCATTGGACGATAAAATAATAGGTTTGGACTTAGGCGCCGATGATTACCTTCCAAAACCTTTTCATATGGCTGAACTTCATGCCCGGGTGAAGGCGGTGTTTCGCAGAAGAAAATTGGAAGGTAATCAGGTGATCGAATTGGGTAATCTGACCTTGGATCTGGCCTCTAGGACAGTAATGGTAGCCGACGTCACCTTAGTACTCAACCGGAAAGAGTATGACATCCTCCTTTACCTGCTTACCAACAAAGGACGACTGGTGCAGAAGACTTCCCTGGCAGAGCATGTATGGGGCGACTATATCGATGAAGCCGACAGCTTTGAATTCATCTATTCACAGATCAAAAACCTCCGGAAAAAACTTCGGGATGCAGGCGCAGCAATAGAGATTCAATCAATCTATGGCATTGGCTATAAACTTCAACTAAGATGAAATTACTCAATTATACCAGTTTGTGGTTTATAATTGCGCTGTTCCTTATTCTGTTGATTTGGGCTGGCTCCTTCTATTTTATCATGCTGGACGAGATATATGACAGCATAGATGACGGATTGGAAAACCAGAAGGCCTTAATTATCCAGAAGGCCGCCCAAGACCCCAGCATCCTGGAGAGAGAAAATTTCGATGAAAGCAATTATCAGATCAGGAAAATTCCCGCCCACCAAGCCTTTGCCTATCGGGATGTCTATAAAGATACCCTGATGTATATGCAGGTAGAAAAGGATTTTGAACCTGTCCGGCTATTGACCACTGCTTTCGAGTATCAGGGAGAATATTACGAACTGAGGGTAATTACCTCCATGGTAGAAGAGGATGATTTAATTGAAGATCTGTTGATCTCCTTGTTGGTGCTCTTTCTTGGAATCACTGCAAGCATGGTTATTCTCAACAATTTCCTGCTGAAAAGAATTTGGCAGCCTTTTTACATGTTGCTGGACCGCCTACGTAATTTTAAATTGGATGATCCCAAGCCCTTTCCTGCCACTGAGACCAAAATTGAGGAATTCAAATTATTGGAAACCTCCCTGCAAAAACTGCTGGAAAAAAACGTGCAGACCTTCAATGAACAAAAACAGTTTATAGAAAACGCGGCCCATGAACTTCAGACTCCATTAGCCATCAGCCTTAACAAGCTCGAACTGATGGTCAACAGACCTTTGGATGAAGAACAGCTAGGCTTGGCAGCCTCTGTGATGGACAATCTGGAGCGCTTGATCCGATTAAACAAGTCCCTTCTGCTCTTATCCAGGATCAACAACCAACAATATGTGGAAGAGGAGGAAGTCGCGCTTAATGCGGTAGCTAAGAAAGTGGTACGGGATTTTTCAGACCAATTGGAGTACAAAAACCTGCAACTGACCTTGGAGGAAAAAGGAATTTTCAAAGCCACAATGAACCCTGATCTCGCCCATATCCTCCTGGTCAACCTGCTCAAAAATGCCATTGTCCATAACCAACCCGGCGGTGAGGTACTGGTTTTGTTAGAAGATCACAGACTAAGCATTGCCAACACTTCCCGAACCGCTCCCTTGGATGGAAAAAGGATTTTTGAACGCTTTTTTAAACAGGGTAGCAACGGCAATTCCACCGGTTTGGGCTTAGCCATCGTCAAGGCAATTACCGACTTATATGGCTTTAGAATGCAATACAGCTACAGAGACAAGCATTTTTTTACCCTCACCAAAGCTTGAGAGATATTGGTGCGATGCCGTGCACCCGCTACTTTTTCCGTTGGATTTCTTCCTTTCTTATTTGATTCCCAATTCTTTCCCGATTTGTGCCCGAGATTTGTTGTATCACATAATAAAAAACTGAAACCATGAAATTATTAGCTTCCACAATTGTAGCCTTCAGCATGATGGGCTGCTCTTTAGTAGACAATGACATCCCCGCTTCAAAGGTACCCTCTGTGGTCAAAAATGCCTTTGAGCAGCAATATGCAAATGCAGTAGATATAGACTGGGAAAAGAAAAAAGACAATTTCGAAGTGGATTTTGAAATTGCCAATGTAGATTACGCTGCACTGTACAACAAGCAGGGTCAACTGATGATGACCAAAGAGGATATCTCCACCAGTCAACTGCCAACCGCAGTTGCGGACAAAATTGCCCAAGATTATCCCGACTATTACATTGACGATGCCGACAAAATCACTGTTGGTGATCGTATATTGTATCAGGTCGAACTTGAAGGCAATGTCAGGGAAAGAAAGCTGGTATACACTGCCGATGGAGAGCAAGACAGTAGCTTTAGCTATTGGGATTGACATGTGGCTGTGGACGAACAGCAGGAGATCCCTGTGGAGGTCATATAGCAGCAGATCGAATGGTCTAATAATTGTATCCCTTCAAGAAACAACTTTAACTTCAATAACATGAAAATATTAGCAATATCAATTTTGAGCATGGGTCTAACCTGCTCTTCTTTAATGGCTCAAGATATTCCCGCTTCACAAGTACCACAGGCGGTGACAAATGCCTTTACACAAGAATATACCAATCCCACTGATGTAGATTGGGAAAAGAAAAAGAAAAATTTCGAAGTAGAATTTGAAATAGACGGTGTCGACCATAAAGCGCTATACACTGCGGATGGCGAACTGTTGATGACCAAGCGGGATTTGAGGGAAAATGATCTTCCTCCTGCTATCACACAGAAAATTGCCGCGGACTATGCCAACTATACCATCGATGACGTAGATGCGCTGATCGTGGACGGTGTAACGTACTATCAAGTTGAACTGGAGGGGACGTTGAGAGATCGTAAATTAGTCTTTTCTGAAGATGGTCAGGAAGCAAGAGCTGTTAAATATTGGGATTAAGCTGCCCTTATATCACCTACTGAAAGACCCTTCGGGGTCTTTTGTTGTTTAATTCCTTACACCCTGCACCATGAATACCATAGCATTCTTAATTTTATCATCTTTTTATCTACTGGGACCTCTCTTGATCCAGGACAATCCTAAGATTCCTAATGCTGTTATACAGGCCTTCAACAGAAACTTCAATGACCCGTCGGATGTAACCTGGAAAAGAATTAACAACGGATTTGAGGTTGCCTTTGATCTGCTGGATGTAGCCCATGCCGCCCGCTATACCGCCGATGGTGAATTGCAGATGGTGAAGATGGAATTGCGACAAGAGGATCTCCCCGCCGCTATTCTGCAACAGATCAATGAGCATTACCGCCGATATCAGATTGACGAAATTGCCCAAATTAAAATGGCAAATCGATTATTGATTCAGCTGGGAATAAGCAGCCGTACCGACAATAAAAAACTCGTCTTTAGTCCGAATGGCGAGATCGAGGAAGATGTTGCCTATTGGGAATAGAGCGGTGCGCCGGATACAAATATGCATGGCTGATGGGATAGCGCAGCCTTGGTCTGATAATTGCATTTCTCGACGCTAAATCCCATTCCATTTAAAATGCAAGTAATCGGTGAAATCATCAAAAAGGCAATAGACCTAGGTGAGAAACTCTCTGCGTCCAAATCTCCAGCGGACGCGCAACGCGATGTATTGAAACATCTATTAGAGAAGGCGAAAGATACCGCCTTTGGAAAGTACCACGGCTTCGAGTTGATCCTGGACACAGATGATCCAGCGGCAGCTTTTGCCGAAAAGATCCCCTATCATGACTATGATGCCATCTATAACGAATGGTGGAGCAAGATCCGGGAAGGCCATAAAGACATTACCTGGCCGGGTATCAACAGGTATTTCGCAGTAAGTTCAGGGACCACGAGCGCCAGTAAGTACATACCTGTAACCGACGAAATGCTTGAATGCATCCGCAAGACAGCGATCAAACAAATCATGTCCCTGGCCAAATACGACCTTCCCCCCGAATTTTTTGAACGCCAGATCATGATGCTGGGTAGCTCCACAGACCTCAAGGAAAGCAATGGCTTCTTGGAAGGAGAAATCAGCGGAATCAGTGCGAGCCGTATCCCTTTCTGGTTTAAAAACTTTTACAAGCCTGGACTTGAAATTTCTTCCATCTCCAACTGGGACGAGCGCATACAAAAAATTGCCGAACATGCCAAGGATTGGGATATCGGCAGTATATCGGGAATCCCATCCTGGATTGAACTCATGATGAAAAAGGTGATCGAGCACCATCAGGTAAATAACATCCATGATATATGGCCCCATTTATCCGTATACACCCCAGGAGGTGTGGCGTTTGAGCCTCACCGCAAGAGCTTTGAGAAGCTGCTCGCCCACCCGCTAATTTACATGGATACCTATTTGGCCTCTGAAGGATTTCTAGCCTTTCAATCCCGACCGGATACCGATGCGATGGAATTGGTCCTGGATAATGGAATCTACTTTGAATTTGTCCCCTTCCACCCTGACAACCTTACCGAAAGCGGCGCAGTCAATCCCGAAGCCGTGGCGCTGACCATCGACCAAGTTGAAGAAGGGAAAGACTATATTCTTTTGATATCGACTGTATCAGGTGCTTGGCGCTACATGATCGGCGATACAATTGCGTTTGCCGATGTAGAAAAAGCAGAAATCAAGATCACAGGGCGCACCAAATTCTTTCTCAATGTAGTGGGCTCCCAGCTCAGTGTACATCAAATGGATAAAGGCATAGAAGCTGTACAAGAACACTTCAACCTGATCATTCCTGAATATACCGTTGCTGCGGTACAAGAAGCAGGAGAGTATATGCATCATTGGTACTTCGGTGTAGAAGAAGGTCAGGCTTCAGAAGAAGAAGTCGCACGCCATCTGGATGAATACCTGCAACAGCATAACAAAAATTATAAGGTGGCGCGGAACAAAGCGCTCAAAAAAGTCAAGGTGAGCATGGTGCCTGCAAATTGCTTTTATGACTACAATGAAAAGCAAAAGAAAAAGGGTGGACAAGTCAAATTCCCCCGTGTCATGAAGGAACAAGATTTCCGGGATTGGGAGGATTTTTTGCCGAGTCTTTCCAGCAAATCCCTCAGCTCTTAAGCCATCTCCGCCTACCGCTATTTGGTAGGCGAAATTTTTTACATAAAACTAAATTTTTTTCAGTATATAATTCCGATGCTATCCGTACCCCTCCAAGCTTCGTTTCTACAATTTTTCTAAATTATTTATAATATTCGGAATTTATTCCATAAGATTTTATTTAACCCCTATCCATTAAAAAAATTTTATTTTAATTGTTAGAAGTATTTCTAAATTTACACCCAAGTCAGTGGAAACGAGCCATAAGTTTCCATTAAGGATGAAAAAATTATATAATTCCGAGAAAAGTCTCTTTGGGTCCTTGTCAGGCTCTGAGACTTAAATCAAATCCAGTAAGTATGACAAAAGCCATTGCATGAAAAACCAAACCTTTTAAACCAAACCCCTCTTGTCAAGTTGCAGAGACCTGCGGCCTCTGGACTACTTGACGTTTTATTATTTCAGTAAACTCAGTTATTTATGAAAAAAAACACTACTAAGTATCTTTTATCCGGGATGCTTTTCCTCTTGTGTATTTTCCCACTGTGGGCACAACAACAGGTAAGCGGCGTCGTGACTGATGCGGAAACAGGTGAAACCCTGCCCGGCGTAAACGTTTTAGTGATCGGAACCACTTCGGGAACCACCACTGATATCGACGGCCAATATGCGCTGTCCGTACCCTCTAACGCTTCTTTATCCTTTAGTTTTGTGGGCTTCGTGTCCCAGACCATTGCGGTAGGCAATCAATCTACCATCAACGTGGCGCTTCAGCCAGATTCCCAAAACCTTGATGAGGTAGTGGTGACTGCCATGGGTGTAAAAAAAGAAAGGAAAGCTTTGGGCTATGCTTTTCAGGAAATCAAGTCCACTGATCTTGTTGAAGCCAGAGAAAATAACATCGCCAATGCTTTGGTGGGTAAGATCTCCGGCTTGCAGATCATGAAAAGCAGCAGCAGCCCTGCAGCCTCTTCAAAAATCATCCTGAGAGGATTCAACTCTTTGACCGGAGACAACCAGCCGCTTATCGTGGTGGACGGTGTGCCCTTGGCTAACTTTACCGGTGCTGCCAACAACGACTTCTGGAACCCGTCTGCGGATATGGGTAACGGCCTTGGCGACCTTAACCCCGAAGACATTGCCTCTATGTCTGTATTGAAAGGCGGTGCTGCTTCTGCACTTTACGGTTCTAGAGCTGCCAACGGTGTGATCCTTATCACCACCAAATCAGGAGCTGCTCGTGAAGGTACCGGCATCACCTACTCTGCTACTGTAGGTTTTGAAAACATCTTCATGCAACCTGAATTGCAAAACGCATACGGCCAAGGATCTAACGGAGTACATGACCCGCTGTCGGGCGCAAGCTGGGGTCCCAAAATAGAAGGACAATCCATTCCTGATTGGACAGGAGCTTCTAAGCCATTCCGCGCTTATGATAACTTGGGTAACTTCTTCCGTACGGGAACAAACACTACCCATAACCTCTCTTTCCAGCAATCGCTGAGCAAAAACACCACGATCTATTCATCTGCCAACTACCTGAGGGACAACAGTAAAACACCTGGCGTGACCTTGGATAGGCTCAACTTGATGACCAGAGTTACTTCTAACTTTGGACCCAACGAAAGATGGACTACAGACATCAAGGTGCAGTATATGAATACCGAAGCCAACAACAGACCTGTCGGCGGTAACAACTCGGGCAACTACTATGGAACCATCTTAAACATGCCCAACACCGTGGACATCCTTTCCATGAAGCCTGGAATGGATAAGCTTGGCGCAACTCAAGTTTGGTACAACCCACAATCCGGTCAGGTAAACCCTTACTGGGCGGCTAACAACAAATTGAACCAAGACGTTAGAAACAGGTTCTTGATGAACGCCAGCGTAAAATATCAGTTCACCGACTGGTTAAATGCGCAGTTCCAGGCTGGCTCGGATATTTTCACTACCAAAACCAACAGCAAAACCTATACAGGTGCGCCCATCAATCCAAGTTACAGCCTTGGTTTTGACAGCTTCTACGAAAACAACTACATCGTGAGCTTGAATGCAAGCAAAGACGAGTTGTTTGGCAAATGGGGAGGTTCTGCCTCTATCTTCGGCCAGATGATGAAAACAAGCTCTTCTGCATTGAGCGGCAGCGCTGGAGAATTGGAGGTGCCTAACTTGTTCTTCTTGGGCAACTCTGTAGGGCTTCCTGGCATTGGTGAAAGCTACAGCAAAAAGCAAATCAACTCATTGTTCGCTACTGCTGAGGTGAACTACAACAAATTCTGGTACTTAAACCTTACCGGAAGAAATGACTGGTCATCAGCATTAGGGCCTAACAACAGAAGCTTCTTCTATCCCTCTATCAGCACCTCTTTGGTGGTGAGTGAGATGATCGGAAAATCTGGTGGACAGATTCCTTACTGGATGGATTTCGCCAAAGTACGGGTGTCTTATGCGGAAACCGGCTCTGACTTATCTCCCTACCAAATCTTCAACGTGTACAACATCGGTAGAGACCCCAGAGGATATACCGTTGCGAGCAGAAGAGGAACGCTTTACAATCAGGACATCAAGAGTGAATTGGTGAAATCTGTAGAAGCAGGTTTCGATATGGGCTTCTTCGACAACCGTTTTGGCATCGACTTCACTTACTACAAGAGCAATGCCGTCAACCAGATCCTCACTATCCCGATGAACCCGCTTTCAGGCTATACCGGTAGAATGGTTAACGCTGGTAACATCGAAAACGAAGGTGTGGAAATTGTATTCAACGCTGCTGTAATCAGAAGCCAAACCGGTTTCAACTGGGATATCAGCTCAAACTTCTCCAGAAATATCAACACCATCAACGAACTGCATGAAGAGGTGAAACAAGTTCCTCTAGGCGGTTATGACAATGTAACTGTTTTCGGTGAGGAAGGGAGGTTGTATGGCGCCATCTACGGTACCCGTTTCAGAAGAGTACAAGATGAGAACAGCCCCTACTTTGGTCAGTTGCTATTGAACGATGCGGGTCTTCCAGTTCAGGACAATGGTATCCACCTGTTGGGTAACCAGACGGCCAAATTCCTTCTTGGTGTGACCAATACCTTTAGATACAGAAACCTATCTCTTTCTGCCCAAGTAGATGGTAGATTTGGCGGAGAATTTTTCGCTGGTACCAATGCTATGATCCAACGCTCCGGCTTGTCCGCAGAAACTGTTGTCAACGGCCTGAGAGAGAATTTTGTGGTGGACGGTGTGGTCATGTCAGGAGAGCAACTTGTTCCTAACACTGCGGCTGTAAGCCACCAAGATTACTGGAACGCGGTAGCTGGTGTAGGTAACTTGGGTATCACCGAACAAAATATCTATGATGCTACCAACGTGAGATTGAGAATGGTACAAGCGTCTTATGCCGTACCTGCCAAGGTGTTGGGTGATGCTTTTGTAAAGAGCCTAAGACTTTCATTCTCTGCCAACAACGTGTGGATGATCTCCAGCCATGCGAATGGTGTTGATCCTGAGTCCGTGTTTGCTACAAGCACCAACGCGGTTGGATTTGAACTTCTTTCTTTCCCAACGTCGCGTTCTTACTTCTTTACCGCAACCTTTGGGTTCTAATCTGAAAAATGATGATCATGAAAAGAATATTTGCTAAAACTATATTACCGGCACTAGTAGGGGTTTCCCTGATGAGCTGCGAAGACTTCGACCTTATCAATGACGATCCCATGGCTGCCAGCGCAGACCAGGTACAGGTAGAATACTTCATCAACCGGTCTATCATCGGTGCACAACAGGATCCGCACATTGCTGAAAGGGTCTTCGTATTGTACTGGAAAGGTGCCGGTATGCATAACATCGCCGGCGGTATTACTACTGGCGGACATGATGATGGCTGGTCCGGCGACTACTGGAACTATGCTTCCGGCTGGTTAAATACCGCTACCACTGCCATTCAAATCGGTGAGGAAAAAGCTGCCAATGGATCGGCGCAGCCTTACAACGACAATCTGATCCAAGTAGCAAGGATCTGGAGAGCTTATTTGATGTCTGAGCTGTCTGACAATTTCGGCCCTATTCCGATCAACGCTTTCCAAGGTGTCAACCCTGAGATTGCTTCAACTAAAGACGTGTATTATTTTATGCTTTCCGAATTAGCGGACGCTCAAGCTAAGATCGACACCGGCGTAGAAAGACCCGCCAAACTTCAAAACCTTGATGCAGCTTATAAATATGAGTGGGAAAACTGGATCCGCTTTGCCAACTCTCTTAGAATGAGATTGGCCATGCGTCTATCTGAGGTAGAACCCGCTAAGGCGGCAGCTGAATTTGAAGCGGCAGCGGCGACAGGTAAATTCATTGCTGAGGCGGCTCACAACTTCAGTGTAGAAGAGCGTCCAGGATGGGATGACTTAAGTGGCGTGATGTCTAGGGAGTGGAACGCTCAATTGCTTTCTTCTACCTTAAACAACCTATATGTAGGTCTTGGTGGCGTTCCCACTGAAGCTCAGGTAGGCAGCCAGATGCATGATAAAATCAAGCCTGCCAACTACCTGGGAATTCACTTCCCTGATCAATTCGCTTCTAAAACCAATGATCCAGCTAAGGAACACTGGCTGGACGGTCTTCCAGCAAGTATGGACCCAAGAGCTTACAAAGCTTTCTTTATCCCGGGTGACTTCAACAACTCCAACTATTCTTTCAACCCAACCTATACCAGCGATGCCCGCAACCAACGCGGATACCTTTTGGAAGTCAATGGTGACACTACTTGGCTGGATGCTACCTATACTTGGAACGCATTTGCCAACGGTGACTGGGGTGCCAAAGGTGCTAGAAACCGCGTAAGAGGTATTGTAGGTAAAGCTCCTGGCATAGGACAGCAGTTCAGAAACAGCCAAAACAGAAGAGTGTTTTTCGGAAGCTGGGAAAGTTATTTCCTAATGGCTGAAGCAGCACTAAGGGGCTGGAACGTTGGAATCAGCGACGAACAGGCGTATGAAACCGGTGTAAGACATTCCTTTGCTTACTTCAATGCAGATCAATTTGTTGATGCCTATTTGGCTTCTGAAGACTACAACAGAAACGGTACTTCAGCCAAGTATAGCCATACTGCTGAACCTCCTGCATCTATCAAGATGATGCATAAAGAAGGTGCTAAAGGCGCGTTGACTGAGTTCACCTATAACTACCCTGTAAACCACCTGTACAAAGGCGGTGCAGTGAGAAATGACAAGCTTACCAAAATCATCACCCAAAAGTACCTTTCCAATGTACCTTGGTTGCCTTTGGAAGCTTGGAACGATCACAGAAGATTGGGACTTCCCTTCTTCGTCAACCCAGCGGTAGAAAACACCTTACCCAACCTTCCTGCGCTTAACAGCTCTAACTATATGACCAGCAGCAGAGAGTTTTTCGCTCAGCGCTTGCCATATCCATCATCTTTCAGGAATGCGGACCCAGTAGGCTATGCCTCAGCTACCAGCTTGTTGGGCGGTCCTGATGCTGTATTGACCCCATTATACTGGGCTCAAAAATAAAAGCCAGCAAAAGGCATAAATAAAGGCTGCTCCACTCCCGGAGCAGCCTTTTGTTTTTTCTGGATATACAGAGATAGGTGTTTGCGGGCCAATCATCCACCGTTATTGCTTCATGTAAGTTCCGCTGATGATAAAGCGCTACTTGTTGTTCCTTATATAAAGGTGTCCATGAACAAGAAGCACGGGTTATTTTAAAGCTCCGGCTATCACAGGACCTGCTTTAGATTCTGAATAATCGACTCCGAGGGCCTTGGCCAAGCTTCTGGCTACTTGGTTTTGGTAAAGTTGTTGGGACTTTTTCACTTCACCCAAGGCAGGGCTGTCCGGTCCAATAACCGCCATCCAGATCTCTCCCGCTCCTTTGATATTGATCCCATGGCTTTTCCATGTGCTCTTAGGCTGGGTGCCACGTCCATGGTCTGTAGTGATAATCATTGTAGTTTTATCCTTGTACTGCGGGTCGCTCTGCAGGTAATTCCAAAGCTCCGCAATATATGCGTCCGTTTGTCTGGCAGATATTAGATATTGATCATAGCGGCCGCCGTGGGCATAATCATCCGTTTCACCAAAAGAGACAAACAACACTTTAGGTTTGTTTTTTTTCAATTCTTCCATGGCATAGTGGTGGGTGAAGGCATCAAAACGCACGCTGCCCCAAGGACCACGAATCTGATCTTGCAACAGATTAAGCAATTGCTCCCTTTCGTTCAAATTATTTTGGGCTTTTGCAAAGCCTGCGTTGACGGGAATTCCGCTACGTTCTGCATTGATGATAAAAGGAAAAACATCCCAAGAGCCAAAAGCCGCCACTTTTCCTTTATAGGCTGGCTGTTGGTTAAGGTATTCCAGCACCGTGACGTTGGGATTATTTATTTTGTCGTTGCTGTTGATGCGTTCATTGTCGGCAAAGCCTGTAAGGATCTCGTTATAGCCGGGATAGGAAAACCACATGCTATTAGAGCAATCCACTTTATTGTCGTACTTGCGGTTGCCGTAGAGCTGGCCTTGCTTGGCAAGGGTACTCCAGAAAAAGGGCATGAGTATCTCCCTTCTTTTGAGTGGGTCCGCATGCCAAAACTCCTTGGTCAAAGCATCTGGGTTGTCTACATAGCCGGTATCATCTACGAGCAGAGAGTCCGCCCCCGCAAATAGCTCCTGCCAACGCAGTCCGTCGAAGGTAATCAATACAACATTTTCGGTTTTTTGCGCCAGCGCGGGAATGGCTAAGAGGCAGGCGAGAAGAATGAGGGGAATTTTGTTTAAGCGTTTGATCATTTAACAGTGGGATTTATTGTTTTTGTCGAATGTACAAAGTGGAAAGCGCAAATACCAGCTCTATCCTACAATTCAGAAGGTTTTGTTTAACTTTTTCTAAATAATACCGGTTTGTGAGGAAAGAGGCTATTGCCTTTTCGAGGATTTAAAACCTTCAAGCTCACATCTTATTCAACCCTCAATTAACACCACTTTTGAATGAGAGACTTTTGTCGCAATCCGCCCCTGATATTGTCGACTTACACCACTGGCTAAACAAAATCCAATTCATAACTTGCTCAATGACAAGGAGCGCCAATGGGAAAGGTTGTTGCGCCAGAAATCGTCACGCTGGTTGGTCCTTTCAGCAGGACCGATTGGAGAAACTGATTGAGTGATGTGGGACAAGGAGTCAGAGCGGAAACTTGGGTTTTTGAACCACGACGCTTGCTAGTTGCTTGGCCCTAACCTTACAGAGCACTACCTGATACTGGCTTTTGGCCACGGTAGAAGATCCTGAAAAATACAGTGCATTTAAAAAGTTGGGGCTGTCCTTCTCCAGTCCTGCCCTGATCTGGAATGCAGAGAGATTGTAAGAGTCTCTTGATCAAGACACTTGATGCGCACCTGTTAATTTTCATAAAGCTATTTCGCCATAAAGACTTAAAAGTAGATCCGGAACCCATGAACAAGGTAATTTCAAAAGATGGTACAGTCATCGCCTTTGACCGATTAGGCAAAGGACCGACACTTATCCTAGTTGGCGGCTCCTTTGAACAGCGGGCAATGGAATCGGAGACCTCCCAACTGGCCGTACAGCCTGTTCTTTTAGAGCACTTCACCGTAATACACTACGATCGTCGTGGTCGGGGTGACAGTACAGACACTTCGCCTTATGCGGTGGCGCGTGAGGTGGAAGACATCGAGGCCCTCATTAAAGAAGCAGGAGAATCTTCCTTTGTGTCCGGCATATCCTCGGGGGCCGTTCTGGCCATGGAAGCAGCGATACAGCTGGGCGAGAAGGTGAAGAAGCTCGCGATGTACGAGCCTCCTTACAGCTTTATGGAAGACGCTACGGCGCAGTCGCTGAAGAAATTCAGAGGGCAATTTAAAGAAGCAATTGCAGCAGGTCGCCGGGGCGAGGCGGTAGGACATTTCTTCGAAATGCTGGGCTTGCCTCCAGAACATCTGGATAAAATGCGCCTGCTCCCGATGTGGGGCATGTGGGAAGCAATCGCTCCTACTTTCGGCTATGAGGCCGCGCTTATGGGTGAAGATGGATCAGTGCCGATCCAGCGGGCAGCCCGCATTGCCGTGCCTACCCTTATCATGAACGGTAGCGCGGGCTCCTCTGCTATGCAGCGTACCGCCAAGACGCTGGCCGCGGCCATTCCACGTGCACAGCATTTAACCTTGGAGGGACAAACGCACGAGGTGGCGGCGGAGGTGCTCGCTCCGGCATTGGTAGCATTCTTTCTTGCACCTTAAATTTGCCTTACCGGATAGGTTGTGCTTTAGCTGTTATTATTAGAAAGCAGAGGGGAATAAATCTACTTCAATCGAATAAACTTCAAATTATTCAAATATGAAAAGGACAAAGCTTATCGAAATGAACAATATGGGCATTGTGGTAGAATCGCTGGATAAGGCCATTGCCTTTTTCTCCGAAATTGGACTCTTGCTGGAAGGGCGAACAGTTGTGGAAGGTGATTGGGCAGGACGGGTGACAGGACTGGAAAACCAAGCAGTAGAGGTGGCGATGATGGTAACGCCGGACGGACACAGCCGCATCGAACTTTCGCAATTTATCAGTCCACAACCCGTTTCAGACCATCGGACAGCAGCCGTTAACTCCTTGGGTTATCTGCGGATCATGTTTAGGGTGGACAATCTGGATGAACTGCTTTCCCGGCTGGTGCAAAAAGGCGCTGAACTGGTCGGAGAGGTGGTTAATTTTCAGAACATTTACCGGCTTTGCTACATTCGTGGCGCCGAAGGTCTGCTCATAGGCTTAGCAGAACAAGTAGGTTCGAAGACGGCTAAGGACGTTTTGGACAAACCCTTACAGAAGCAGTAGCACGGAACAGCTTGGGGGATGGCGAAAAGTACTGTCTAAGCGCTTTATCTGTACTACCCATAATCCCTCTCCGATACCCCTTTGGGTATTACAAACAGCCCCCGGGGTACTTCGACAGTACCCCCTCCCCTCTCAAACTGACAACGTTGAACCTCAGACTGACAAGGTTGAATCTTTGAGATGCGACATGGGATGTTTGAGATACCCGTTTTTGTCTTCAAATCGAAGATTTTCAGTTGAAAGTCGCATACTGCAACCTTGGAGCCGAAAATCCTGACATTTTTGCCGGAATTTTTCATGCAAAGCATTCAACCGGGGCAACCCAGAGGTGGGGAGGGGTACTTCGGACATGCACGTGTCAGTGTTTGAGATACAACGTTGTATGTTGGAAGTGGGTAGGAGAAGGTTTTTGCTTTAGACGTGAGTCTTTTTGATCAGACATTGCATCTTTTATAGGATAGCGTGCATGTTTTAGATGCGGCGTTGCGTTTTTTTGCTGCAACGATGAAAGTTGCAGGTGCAGGTTTGAAGGTGGGAGGTGCATACTTGGATGCTGGAGGTCTGATAGAGGAGTTTGGTGTTGTATCGCTCCGCCTAGATTTGGGTGTGAGTGAAACCACAAGGGAGGTTGAGGATCACGCAAGGAGCATCTTCGCGCTCCTTGCGCATTCTTCTGCTCATACGCAGACAATGATCTACAGACCATTTTCCAAATAGATACTACAAGGAGCCTTAAAGGTCGCAGTGCCCATCACATCCGAGGGTTTTTTCCAAGTTATGTATCTCCATATGGAATTTGTCAGCATCTTTTCTTACTTTTTGCATCGCCTGATTTAAAAACACCACATAAGATCTAACTTGAGATGAACGAGCAATTGCTTCATAACATACAAGCTACTATAGACTTGACAGCTGAAGAAGTTGACGTTTTAAGCTCGTTTTGGAAGCAGCGAGCTATAGCTAAAAACGACTATTTGTTGAGAAACGGAGAAATATGCAAATATGACAGCTTCGTTATTTCCGGCAGCTTCAAAGCATCTTATCTCCATCACAAAACCGGAAAAGAGGAAATCCTGTTTTTTGCCATTGAGGATTGGTGGGCAACAGATTTAAATAGCTTTTACCAACAAGAGCCTTCCCTCTATAATATCCAGGCGCTTGAGAATGCGGTGGTAGAACAGATCAGTTATCCCTCCTTTGAAAAATTGATGAGGACAATTCCGAAAATGGAACGGTACTTTAGGATCATTTTGCAAAGCTATACAGCCTCCATTCAAAAGCGGATTATCCTTACCAATGCGCATACTGCAGCAGAACGGTACGACCACTTCCTGAAAAAGTACCCAAAGAT
>DATGQZ010000062.1:0-72847 GCA_035303945.1 Cyclobacteriaceae bacterium | reverse complement strand
TCATACAAGAGCTCATTTTTTTTTGTCCAAAAAACTATTTTCTAACGAGGGTAAAAAAAAGACCTGCCAGAAAGTATGACAGGTCTTGTGCGCACGAGAAGATTCGAACTTCCACACCAATTAAGGCACCACCCCCTCAAGATGGCGTGTCTACCAGTTTCACCACGTGCGCCTAAGGGAGAGCAAAAGTAGATAGTTATTAAATTTAGAGCAAATGTTATCCTTATTTTTTTAATTACCGCCCAAGGGATCTTTTTTAACTTTAAACTTATCGCTAGCTTAGATGTCTAAGGAAAGATGGTCCCGATAAGCGATACAGAACTACTAGAGCTGATAAGAAACCCTGCAACGAAAGAACAGGGCTTCCGGGTTTTGATGGAAAATTACCAGACGCGTGTATACGGTATCATCAGAAAGATGGTGATCATTCATGAAGACGCGGATGATGTGTTACAAAACACTTTTATAAAGGCTTTCAAAAATATCGATAAATTTAAGGGGGATGCTACATTATTTACTTGGCTGTACAGGATAGCTACTAACGAAAGCCTAAACTTTCTGGAAAAAAAGAAACGCCATTTCTTCATTCCCTTAGAGGACCATCAGCAAGTGATGGAAGAATATCTTGACCATAGTCCTTATATAGCTGGTGATGATATAGAAAAAGCCCTGCAAAAGATCATACTTAGCCTTCCTGAAAAACAACGGCTGGTGTTTAACTTGAAGTACTATGAGGATTTGAGTTATGAAGAGATCAGTCAAATCACCGGCACATCTATCGGTTCCCTGAAGGCAAGTTATCATCATGCGGCCAAAAAAATTGAAAGCGCCATTAAGATGATCAGCTCACACGATAATTGATTCTGCTACAACAAATAAACCTTTAGGGATTGAGATTGTCTAATATACAACATATGGAAAAGGCACCTAAGCATAATATTTATAAAGTCCCGGAGGGATATTTTGACACCTTGCCTGATCGGGTTTTTCGGAAGAAAAAAAGAGTCGCAAGGCAGGTTTTTATTTATCGTGCAGCAGCCGCTGCAGTGTTGGCTATAGGTTTCACATGGTTTGCCGTCAGATTGCCCTATGTACATGAGGTGCCATTTCAAGCGGAGATAGACCAGGAGGTGGAATTCTATATCAACAGCGGCTATTGGGATGCAGAAGATGTAATCAGTCTGTCTGACAATCCTGATGAGCTCTTGGATTGGATAATAGCTGAAGAATGGTCGGGATTTGAGCCCACAGAAGAAGCATTACCGGAGGAAGACCTCGACTACTAAATGTAAAGAAATGAAAACACAAGTATTATATTTATTGTTGTTCCTTTTTGCCTTGCCAGCAATGGCGCAAGAAGAACAGCGCAATTATGACAAAGAAAAGCTCCAATCGGCTAAGGTGGCTTTTATTACCCAAAGGTTGGACCTTACGCCGGTTCAGGCAGAGAAGTTTTGGCCGGCTTACAACCAACACAATAAGGAGAAAAGGAATCTCATGCGTGAGATCGACCTACTTGGAAGAGATGCGGAAAAACTTAATAATGAACAAGCAAAAGCCTTTCTCGAGAAAAAATTTGAAGTAGAACAAAAGATTCTGGACTTGGAAAAGGATTTTATCAAGCAGATCACCAAAATCATCAGTCCTGTACAAGCTATTAAGCTCGACGACGTCAACAAAGATTTCGCACGACATATTTACAGGATGCAGAGAAGCAAAAAACCAGAGTAAATCTTAGTCTCACAGGCTCTGACGGATATGGGAGAGGGAAAGAAACAAGCTTGCTGTAAACTTTCCCTCTCCCTTCTTTTTTATTAATTTGCCACATGCAAAATCCGCTTTCTTTATCGGAACTCAACCAGTTAATTCGCCAAACCCTTGACAGCAACCTATCGCCCAACTACTGGATTATTGCCGAAATCGGCGAGCTGAGAGATTCGGTGAAGGGGCATGCTTACCTGGAGCTTGTTGAAAAATCCGGCAACTATCTTACCGCCAAAATTAAAGCCAATATTTGGTCCTACACCTATCAAGGAATCCGGCACCGTTTTATGGCAGCTACTGGCCAATCGCTAAGCCCAGGCATGAAGATCCTTGCTTTGGTTAATGTTCAGTTTCATGAAATCTATGGCTTGAGTGTGGTGATCAAAGATATCGACCCTAATTATACCGTAGGTGAAAGGGCGAAAAGAAAGCAGCAAATCATTGAGCGGCTGACAAGAGAAGGCCTTATTCATTTGAACAAACAGTATCCTTTGCCGCTGGTTCCCCAACGTTTGGCCGTCATTAGTTCGGCTACTGCTGCAGGCTATGGTGACTTCACCGATCAACTGGCAAAAAATCAGTCGGGCTACAAAGTCTACTGCGAGTTATATCCTGCTACCATGCAAGGAAATGAAGCCTCTGCTTCCATTATCAATGCCATTGCAGCAATTGAAGCAGACCTTCCCCAAAAGCAATTCGACCTCCTGATCATCATCAGAGGTGGTGGCGCCACCACGGACATGGACTGCTTTGATGACTATGATATGGCAAAAGCAATTGCCAATACTACACTACCTGTAGTCACAGGAATAGGCCACGAGAGGGACGAGTGCATCGCCGACTTGGTTGCCAATACGAAAATGAAAACCCCTACCGCTGTTGCAGAATTTGTTATTGGAGGATTTCGCGCGTTTGAAGAAAGACTTAATGAAAGTCTTACACTCATGGAACGTAAAGCAGGAAGCATACTGCAGCGGGAGGAGCACGTGGTGCGTGACAAAGAGCATTTGCTCAGCAATCTCTTTCTGCACAAAATAGCTGCTGCCAAAGAAAAGCTAGCAAACTACAGCCATCAAATAAATTCTGTTGCCGTTCTCAATATCAAAATGCAACACTTGGCGTTAGAAAATTTTGAACAAGCGCTGAAGAAAAATGTAAAGTCAAAGATCGAACAGCACAAGCTGTATCTCCAAAATCTCGAGAAAGAACTGAGGAGACTTAGTCCGCAGTACTTTTTGGAAAAGGGATATACAAGAACAGAAGTAAATGGCGTGCCTCTTTATAAGGTGGCAATCAGCAAAGGTGATATATTGCAAACCTATACCCTCAATCAAAAGATCACGAGCATTATTGATGACATCACAGAACATGAGCAATAACAGTAATTCATTTAGCTATGACTCCACGTTGAGGAGAATTGAAGAGATTGTAACACAGATGGAAGAAGACAACAAGAGTATCGACGAACTCTCAGCGCTCGTTAAGGAGGCAAGCACCCTTATCAAAGACTGCAAGGCGAAATTAAGATCGACAGAGGAGGATATTCAAAAAGCCTTTGGCAAGGAAGAATAAAGCTGTTCACGATGAAAAGGATCTGTTTCATCGGCTAACAACTAAGGCATTGTTTTTTAATCATCCATTTTCTACACCATGAATCCCATATCCAAAGACGAGGCAAAACTCCGAATTGCTGAACTCACTGAAAAAATCAACTATTATAACCACCTGTATTATCAGGAGGACACAAGTGAAATTAGTGACTTCGGGTTTGACCAACTGATGGAAGAGCTGATTCAGTTGGAAACACAATTCCCCGAATATCTAGCGGATGACAGTCCTTCTCAAAGAGTGGGAGGTACCATTACAAAGGAATTTGAAACCAACCTTCACGGCTACAGAATGCTGTCCCTAGGCAACACGTACTCGGAAGCAGAGCTGCGCGCCTTTGACGAGCGGGTCGCCAAAATCTTGGGCCACAGAGACTATGCCTACTTTTGTGAGTTGAAATTTGATGGTGTTGCCATTAGCCTGGTCTATGAGAACGGCAAGCTTGTCAGGGCTGTTACACGGGGAGACGGGGTAAGAGGAGACAATGTCACAGAAAACATCAAAACCATACGTAACATCCCGTTGACCATTAAAGGTGACAATATACCAGCTTTTTTTGAGGCCAGGGGTGAAATCTTCTTGCCGCGAAAGGAATTTGCAAAGATCAATGCCGAACGGGAAAGGAATGGCGAGCCCTTATTGGCCAATCCTAGAAATGCAGCTTCTGGGACATTGAAAATGCAGGACAGCAGCATAGTGGCTAAACGCAGGCTCAACTGTTATTTCTATCAACTGCTGGGAGAGGATATCGGCGTCAACAAACATCATGAGGCCATAGCCCTGTTGGAACAGTGGGGATTCAATGTGTCTCCAACTTATAGAAACTGTACCGATATCCAGTCGGCGCTGGAATATATCGAATACTGGCGGGATAAAAGGCGCGAGTTGCCATTGGACACTGATGGTGTGGTATTGAAAATTAATGACTATGACCATAGGGAGGAGCTGGGATATACTGCCAAAATTCCCCGTTGGGCTATAGCCTACAAATACCAAGCGGAAACTGCAGAAAGTCAGTTACTCTCGGTAACCTACCAAGTAGGAAGAACCGGGGCTATTACACCAGTGGCTAATCTTTCCCCTGTATCCCTAGCCGGCACCACGGTCAAGCGGGCATCGCTTCACAACGCCAATGAAATTGAACGACTAGGGCTTCATGTCGGGGACACCGTCTCTGTGGAGAAAGGCGGCGACATCATCCCCAAAATCACAGGCGTTGTTTTGGATCTAAGGAAGCCAGGCAGTGTCCCTATTCCTTATATCACCCATTGTCCAGAATGCGGCACTGCTTTGGATAGGAAGGAAGGAGAAGCCAAACATTTCTGCCCCAATGTGAAAACCTGCCCTCCACAGGTTTTGGGCCGCATCGAACATTTTGTATCCAAAAGAGCAATGGACATAGATTCTCTAGGTACAGAAAGAATCAGGGCGCTTATTGACCATGGCTATGTCAATAATCCTGCAGATATCTATGATCTACTTGAAAAAAAAGATGCACTATTAGGACTTGAAATCAATCCTGAACAATATACCAAGACCAGTGATGGCTATTTATATATCGCCCTACGAAAGGTTCTTTATGGGTTGACAGATAATATCTCATTATCCATGGTTGACGGCTTTTTAGCGAGCTATGAAGATGTTGACCTAGAAGGTAAGTTGGAATTATTTCTAGCGTTTATCGCCAAGAGCGGCAAAAAAGTTGCAGCCAATCAAATGGTTATCAGACAACTCACAGCCCTGTTGGCTCAAAACCAGTTTGAAATTATAGAGGATTTTGTTCCGGTTGCCGTTGTTCTTACTATTTTAGCAGAAAGTGGGAGCCTACACGAGAAGTACCGAGCGTTATCCCGTCACCACAACACCCTACATGACATCGTACTAGAGGCAGGTATTCCACATGGAGAAAGTTTTCATAAGAAACTAAAGAAACTGAAGGGTAATACCTTTCAAGAAGGAGTTATCTCCAATATGATTGCTGGAATTGAAGCGTCTCGCGAACAGCCATTCGAAAGAGTGCTCTTTGGGTTGGGGATAAGAAATGTGGGCGAAAATACCGCAAAGTTGCTGGCAGATCATTTCAGAAGTATTCAAGCGCTACAAGAGGCCTCCGCAGAAGACTTATTACAGGTAAATGGCGTAGGAGATACCTTGGTGTGGAGCATACAGGACTTCTTTGCTCAGGAAGAAAACCTGGAGATCATCAGGAGGCTGAAAGCGCATGGGATAAAAATGGAATCCGAACAAGAAAGCCCTGCCTTGGCTGGGGATAAGTTAAAAGGGCTGAAAATCTTGGCATCCGGTCGGTTCAACCACTTTAAGCGGGATGAAATTATTGACTTCATTACATCACAAGGAGGGACTTATGTAAAATCGGTGTCTAAAAGTCTGGACTTTATTGTAGAGGGAGAGGAAATGGGACCGAGTAAAAAGGAGAAAGCAGAGGCACTTGGAGTCAAGTTGATCTCCGAAGAAGAATTCTTAAAAATAGTGGGAATGTCTTCCCAATAAATATGAAGTGGATCACAGAGTATTTTATTAAAAAAGCATTAAAAAAAGTCAGCCAAACGAATAAAGCACAACTGTCGCTTGAGCATATCCATCACATAGGAGTCATTGCCCCTTCGCTGGTGGAACTTAATGAAACCATTGAGGCCATCACACCGATTGTAGGGCAAAAGGCAATTACAGGGCTTTTTTATGGAGAAGGGTCCGAGGCAAAAGAGGCATTTTCTTACAAGGATTTTTCATTTACCGGCAAGCCAAAGAATAGTGTAGCTGAATTTATCCAACATAGATCGGATTTAATTATTGTATCAGCAGAAAAACTCAATATTTTCTCTTTATATCTTCTATATTTGAACCCGCAATCCTATACGGTAGGCTTCTACGATCAAAGCCACGCCCCTTACTTGGATCTAATGGTGTCTAAGGAAATGGATCAAAAGCAAAATATTGAAAACTTACTAAAGTATTTAAAGCAAGTAATCTAACATGAGGAATTTAAAAGGCTCGGGTGTCGCCATGATCACTCCTTTTAATGAAGATAAGTCAATAGACTATGCTGCATTGGAGAGGGTGGTGGAACATGTGATTGCCGGAGGTATTGATTATCTGGTCGTGCAAGGAACGACGGGGGAAACCGCTACTTTGACAAGTTCAGAAAAGAAAGATATACTTGCATTCAGCATCAAGGTCAACAAAGGGCGACTTCCCATTGTATATGGGATTGGTGGCAACAATACCCACAAGATTCTTGATGAGATAAAAGAAACGGACTTCACAGGTGTCGATGCAATTCTTTCTGTTAGTCCATACTACAATAAACCTTCACAGGAGGGAATCATTGCCCACTACACACATATTGCAAACGCCAGTCCTGTACCTGTCATTTTGTATAACGTGCCTGGAAGGACAATGTCTAATATTACAGCCGATACCACATTGCGATTGGCTGAACATAAAAATATTATTGGCATGAAAGAAGCCAGTGGCAACTTGGATCAGTGCATGAGAATCGCTGCCAAAAAGCCCGAGGACTTCCTGTTGATTTCAGGAGATGATATGTTGGCCTGTGCTACCAGAGCCGTTGGAGGAGAAGGAATAATTTCTGTCATAGCTAATGCTTATCCCCATCTGTTCAGAAGCATCATTCATGACAGCCTAGAAGCTGCTAAACTGGCTACTTTCCAACTGCTGGAGATTAATCCTTTGATGTATGAGGAAAGCAATCCAGTGGGAATAAAAAACCTAATGATGCATTTAGGTTTGTGTAAAGACGAGGTGAGGCTCCCTCTGATAAAAGCCAGTGAATCACTGAGCCAACGTATCAAGGCAGCAGCATCAAAAATCAAGTGAAAAAAGAAAGGTGGCCAAACGATGACCACCTTTTCTTTTTTATTTTGATTCTGAGTTTTTGATATCTTGAACTTCCTTACGGATGTCTTGAGCCAAATTTTTCAGGTCTTGCATCCCTTTTCTGACTCTAGTGCCTGCTGCTTGATTCTTTTTATCATAGAATTTTTCAAAATCGGCTTCCAAGGAAGTTATAAGGTCCCTAATTTCGCTAAATCTGTTCATAATAAAAGTTAATTTTTAGGTTGATGAGAATATTAATTTTTGATTCAATATAAGTATTAAGTTTTTAAAACAACAGCCTGCTATTGATATTTGGGCATTTATTCACCAAATGAAGTAGCCAATTCCGTTGTTTTATAGTACCCGCTGGACAACTTATCCTTAATCGCCTCAAAAGCCGTAATGGTTTCCTTCACGTCTTCAAGCGTATGCGCGGCGGTAGGAATCAATCTTAAGATGATCATCCCTTTTGGCACTACAGGATAGATAACTACAGAACAGAAGATGTTGTAGTTCTCTCTAAGGTCTTTGCTGAGGGTTGCAGCTTCACCAACTGTACCGTTCAACACCACTGGTGTAACCGGTGTAGTAGTGGTACCGATGTTAAAGCCTTTTTCCTTTAGACCGTTTTGCAGTGCATTTACCACTTTCCACAGATTATTTTTCAGCTCTGGACGGTTTTTCAACATGTCCAGACGTTTCAAAGCGCCCTCTACCATAATCATAGGTAGTGCTTTGGCAAAAATCTGGGAGCGCATATTGTACTTCAAATAACGGATTACTTCCTCATTTCCTGCAATAAATGCGCCAATACTGGCCATAGATTTAGCGAAAGTTGAAAAATAAAGGTCGATTTGGTCCTGAACACCTTGCTCCTCTCCTACTCCGGCGCCAGTTTTACCCATAGTACCAAAACCATGAGCATCATCGACTAAAAGTCTAAATTGATATTTTTCTTTAAATGATACGATGCCTTTGATATTGCCCATGTTGCCGGTCATCCCAAAAACACCTTCAGTAATTACCAAAATCCCACCACCAGTCTCTGCCGTAAGTTTCTGGGCCCTTTGCAGTTGCTTCTCAAATGCCTCCATATCGTTATGGGGATAGACGAAGCGTTTGCCTAGGTGCATTCTTAAGCCATCAATGATACAAGCATGGCATTCCGCGTCGTACACCACTACGTCCTTTCTATCTATAATGGCATCTATGACAGACATGATTCCCTGATAGCCATAATTCAACAGATAGGCACTTTCCTTGCCGACAAAATCCGCAAGCTGTGCCTCCAACTCCTCATGGGCATCCGTATTGCCTGACATCATTCTTGCTCCCATTGGGTAACCAGCACCCCATTTTTTGGCCGCCTTTTCGTCGGCTTCCCGTACTTCAGGATGATTTGCCAGACCCAAGTAATTGTTGAGACTCCACGTCAACACTTCCTTTCCCTTAAATCTCATTCTAGGTGCTATTTCACCTTCTAGCTTGGGAAACATAAAATAACCCTCTGAAAGGCCCGCATGCTTGCCAAGTGGCCCTAGGTTAATCTGCAATTTTTCAAAGATATCCAATGCGTAAATTGTTTATTATGAATTACTTCCTTCCAATATATGGGGTTTTAAAACCCTCAAAAGTACTACTTTTTGTGCTATATCACAAAATATCAACTTCATTTCAAAAATAACTTCAGAGATCTCCTAATGCACTACGCACCAGTCTCAACCATAGCACATGCATATTATCAGGGGACATAGTTTTGGAGCAACTGATTTTTTACTTCGCATAAAATTCTTTAATTCGTGGATACTCACGTCTTCAGCAAGCCCGCCGAAAAATGAACATAAAAAAGATTCTTATCGCTAACCGAGGCGAAATAAGCCTGCGCATCATCCGCACCGCACGAGAGATGGGCATTCAGACCGTTGCAGTGTACAGTGAAGCAGACCGACAGGCACTTCATGTACGCTTGGCCGATGAGGCGGTTTGTTTGGGACCCGCTCCTTCCTCTCAATCTTATCTATTAGGTGATAAGATCATCCAAGTGGCACTAGCGCTTAAGGTAGACGCCATCCATCCAGGGTATGGCTTTCTCTCCGAGAATGCCGCTTTTGCCCGAAAAGTACGTGAGGCAGGAATAATTTTCATTGGCCCTTCGGCTGAAGCCATCGAAATGATGGGAAACAAAGTGGCTGCCCGACAAGCGGCATCCCGCTATCAAATCCCCATGGTGCCCGGGACAGAGGAGGCCATCAGCGATATTTCCTTAGCTAAAAGCAAAGCCTCGGAGATCGGATACCCTATTTTGATCAAAGCGAGTGCAGGAGGTGGCGGCAAAGGTATGCGAATCGTAGCAAATGAAGCGGAATTTGACTCACAAATGTATAGGGCTATCAGCGAGGCTGAATCCGCCTTTGGAGACGGCAGCGTGTTCATAGAAAAATACCTGACCTCACCCCGCCACATTGAAATCCAAGTCCTTGGAGATCAACACGGCAATTATGTACATCTTTTCGAAAGAGAGTGCTCGATTCAACGTAGGCATCAAAAAGTCATCGAAGAGGCTCCGTCCGCGGCATTAAATGAGGAACAACGACAGGCCATGGGCAATGCAGCCATTAAGGTGGCCAAAGCTTGCGGTTATTACAGCGCAGGAACCGTAGAGTTTATCGTTGATCAGGATCTTTCATTCTATTTTTTGGAGATGAATACCCGATTACAGGTGGAGCATCCTGTGACCGAGCTAATTACAGGAAAAGATCTTGTAAAGGAGCAAATACGCATAGCCGAAGGCGAGCCATTGAGCTTTAGCCAAGATGAGCTTAAGATACAGGGGCATGCCATAGAGATAAGGGTTTATGCCGAAGATCCTAGTAACAATTTCTTACCAGCTATTGGTACACTACACAGCTATAAGCGACCACAAGGGCCGGGCATTCGGGTCGATGATGGATTTGAAGAAGGCATGGATATCCCCATTCATTATGACCCGCTTATAGGAAAATTAATCACCTACCACAGCAGTCGACAAGAGGCAATAGAAAGAATGATTCGGGCTATCGATGAATTTCAAATTACAGGAGTAGAAACTACTTTGAGCTTTTGCAAGTTTGTAATGAAGCACCAGGCATTTAGAGAGGGGCGTTTCGATACCAAATTTATAGATCGCTTCTTTTCACCTGAAGACTTGGAGGAAAAAATTGAACAAACCGAAATGGAACTGTTAGCAGCTTTTGGTGTAAAGCTTCTCGAACAACACAAAGTAACTTCAAATGTTGATACTGGCTTAGTGTCGAATGGTTCCCAATGGAAAAACAGACTGAAATAAATGGCACAAATATTACCGATTAAAGCTTGGCGTTACCACCCTCGACTGAGCCACCAAATGGAAGACTTGACCTCTCCACTTTTTGACGTCGTCTCATCCAAACAACGTGAGGCATTGTACCGAAACAGTAATAACAGCATCCACTTATCTGTTCCCACAGGAGAAAAACCTGCGCTTACTGCCAAAGCCACGCTAGACCGATGGAAAAAGGAGCAGGTAATCCTGCAGGATCGGCTACCGGGCATCTACGTTTATTATCAATATTTTCGTTTGCCTGGTGAAGAAGAAGAACATTGTCGGAAAGGATTTATCTGCCATATCAAAGCCTATGATTGGGAAGACAGGAAGATATTACGTCATGAGGACACCATCGCAAGAGCTGTAGAAGACCGCAAAGAACTTCTCGCGCACACCGGCATGCAAAGCAGCCCAACCCATGGTATCTATCACGACCCGGCATTTGTGCTGGAAAAATATATGGATGAAGCGCTATCTGTGCCACTGTATGATATTGAGGACTACCAAGGGGTGCGAGAAGTGTTGGGAGTGATCCATGACGCCAAGATCATTTCGCTATTTTGCGCTTTCATGCGGGAGCAAACCATCATCTTGGCGGACGGACACCATCGATTAGAAGGGGCTATTGCCTACAGAAAGCAACAGCAAGCTAACAATGTATCTCATACCGGCAGCGAAGGATACAATTACCACATGATGTACTTAACTAATTCCGCTGCAAAAGGACTAAAGATACTCCCAACCCACCGGCTCATCTCAGGACTTACGATAAGTGAAAAGGAAATAATAGAAAAAGTTTCTAAGGATTTTCTGGTGAAAGAAGTCTTAGACCCACAAGAGATAGGGGAACTTATCCTTAACAAACAGTGGGCATTTGGCTTAATCTTCAAAAATTCGGCCTATAAAATTCGGCTGAAGCCCGAAAAAATTGCCGGGATGTCTGCAAAGGTTCCAGAGGCAATCAGAGACCTCGACCTAGAAGTACTTCATTATTTTGTTATTGAAAAGGTATTGGGAATTCCGCGCGAGGACCAGCGTTTTTCCAGCCACATCGACTATGAAAGGAACTTAAGTAGATGCCACCAAAAGGTCAGTTCAGGAGAAGCGGATTTTGCGGCTATTACTAAAGGTGTTAGTATGAAAGAAGTGATGAATGTCGTAAAACGCGGTAATGTGATGCCTCAAAAATCCACCTATTTCTACCCTAAGGCAGTGTCAGGTCTCTTATTTGCCTCTATCGCCGAAGAAGATTTTGCATTTCCATACGAAGCTTTCCAATGATAATTAATTTAAAGAATAAGCGTATCATTCTCGCTTCTAAATCACCAAGGAGAACCGCGTTGATGGAGGGTTTAGGGCTGGATTTTGTCAGCAAAACTAAAGACGTCAATGAAGATTTCCCCCATGATATGGATGTCTTTAAAGTACCCCAATACCTTGCCGAAAAAAAAGCGCATGCGTTCCTAAATGAACTGGAAGAGATGGATTTATTGATCACTGCAGATACTGTCGTGATTGTAGATGGTGAGATTTTGAACAAACCTGCCGATGAAAAAGAGGCGCTCGACATGTTAAAAAAACTGTCAGGAAATAAACATCAGGTGGTTACGGGAGTATGTATGATGGATCTGCATAAAAAGCTTCTTTTTGATGATCAGACCGAAGTTTACTTTAAGGCCATGGATGACGAGGAATTAGGCTCTTATATAAGACGCTGCCAACCATTTGACAAGGCGGGTGCCTATGGGGTACAAGAATGGATAGGTTATGTGGCGGTATATAAGATTGTGGGCTCCTTTTACAACGTTATGGGACTGCCGGTTCATCGAATTTATGAGGCACTCAAAAATTGGTAAGCGCAACAACAGCGATATATAAACAAAAGGCTCCTCATTCATCAAGTGAGGAGCCTTTTTTGCTGAAGTGACTAAAGGAAGGTTATTTTTGTTCGGGCTGTGGCGTGTTCTTAACCTTTATCAAGTCCCCATCTTTTAATTCCTTACTGACTATAAAATACGGCCCAGAGATGACTTCCTGTCCTTCAGTGAGTCCTTCAACAATTTCTATATTCTCAAAATCAGATATATCGGTTTTCACCTCTACCATCTTTGCCGTGTTACCCTCCACAACGAAAACCAGTTCCTTGGGCTTTGTGCCCCCTTGTTCGGAGCTAACAGTCATCCCCTCGCGGGTGGTCACAGCTGCAAGAGGTACCGAAAGAACATTCTCTTTCTTCTGCGTTATAATTTCCACACTGGCAGTCATACCCGGTCTAAAAGGGTAGCGGTTTTCCGGCGTCACCAGTTCTTCGTAAGAGCTATTCAGGATCCTGATCCTAACCTCAAATTCCGTTACAGCATCCATAGAAGTCTTTTCGTTAGCAGAATTGGCAATGGACGTAACTGTCCCGGTAAATTTCCTTCCGCTATAGGTATAGGAATCCACATCAATGATGACCGTGTCCCCCCTACTTATTCTAACGATGTCATTTTCATTCACATTGACCCTTACCTCCATTTTGTTAAGGTCAGCCAGGCGCATCATTTCCGTACCAGCCATCTGTGCGGTCCCAACTACTCTCTCGCCTTGCTCCACCAAAAGGTTGGAGACGATACCACTTACAGGCGAATATACGTTGGTCAGCCGAAGATTTTCTGCAGCTTCATCTACCGTTGCCTGCGAACTTCTCACGGTATATTGGGCAGCAACAACGGTTTGCTTTGCTGCTTCAAGATCATTTTGTGCACTTAGGAAGTCCGCCCTTGCCTGCTCAAAGTCCGAGTCGGATATTACCTTGTCTTGATACAGCTTTTCGTTTCGTTTAAACTCCAGGTCAGCCCTCTGGTATTGGACTTCCGACCTTTTTAAAGCAGCTTCAGCCTGCGCAAGTGCCGCTTTTTGTTGGTTCAAATTAGCGCGCGCACGATCTAGGGCAGATATAAAATTATCGGGCCGGATTTTCACCAGCAGATCGCCAACCTTTACGGAGTCCCCTTCAACCACGTTTAATTCAATTATTTCACCCGCTACATCAGGACTCAGCTTAACTTCCGTCTCAGGCTGCACAACTCCTGACGCACTGACTTTTTCAATTATTGCGGTTCTCTTGACTGTTGTAGTCTCTACTTCTGTTTCTTTTTCTCCACCGATCCATCCCGCAGCTTTGCCAATCACAGCAAAAACAATCAGAAACGCCACAACTCCCAGTAAGATGTAAATTAGCTTATTAGAATTTTTCTTAGCCATTGTTAATAATTATAAGGTAATCGGTTTCCCAAGATAAAAATCAAGCACTTTCACTCTAAAGATGTATTCGTACTTCGCATTTAATAAATCTGCCTGCGCACTGAACAGGTTATTTTGAGCAACTTGAAAATCTACAGAATTGAGGGCACCGAGGTTGAAGCGCTGCTGAGCCATCCGAAAAGCTTCCTCTAAAGAAGCCACGCGGATAAGTGATGCCTGATACGATTGACGAGCCGCATAGGCGTTGGTGTAGGAGGTTTCTATGTCCTGCCTCAACTGGTTTTTCACCTCTAGTGACTGTATCTCGCTCAAGTTCCGTTGCACCCTCGCTCGCTGTAGAGAGGCTTTGTTTCTAAAGTTAGAAAATACAGGAATGTTGAGGTTCAATCCCAGAGCTTGAGAAAGGTTATTGCTAATCTGGGTATTGAAGCTTTCCCGATCTCCAAATGTCGCCTGGTCCACATAGTTCGAAAATAGGTTAGCACCTAAACCCAAAGAAGGGTAAAATGCTCCCTTTGCTATCTTCACTCCATATTCAGCACTTTCAATGGATAATTCCGCTGCTTTTACCTCCGGCATTGTCTCTACGGCAACCGAAAAAATCCCATTGGCATTGATACTTTCAAGGGGATAATCTTCCGCCTCCAGGTCAGGTACGGAGACGTCAAATTCCTCATTAAAAGGAATAAGCAGCTGTTGTGAAAGGTTCAACTTAGCCAAGCGCAGATTATTGCTCGCGTTGATTAGCTCAAGTTCTGCAGTCGCTCTTTGCGCTTCCATATCCAGCTTTTCGGCAAGAGGCAATGAGCCAGCCTCTACCAAGCTTGACGTTCTTGTCAATTGATCAGTAGCGGTTCTCAACTGGGATTCCGCAACATTTACTTGTTCTTTGGCAAAAACCACGTTGACAAATAAATTGATGACATTAAGGATAATATCATTACGGGTCGCAGCTATATTGTACTGTCCGACCTCTACATTGACTTTAGCCTGTTGTACAGAATTGTTGATCTGATTGCCTGCAAAAATCGGCACATTGGAATTTGCACTGATATTAATATTTCCAATCCTTCGCACCTCAAAGAGGTTGGTTACCGGGTTGATGGAACGTCCCCAGTTATACCGCCCAGAGGCGGAAGCAGACAATGACGGAAAGCGCTGACCCCTCGCTTCGAGCAACGCCGCCTCATTGTTAATTTGATTTACCTCACTTCTCTTTAATGTTAAATTGTTTTCGACGGCAATATCCACCGCCTCCTGCAGGGAAATAGAAGCAACATCTGAATTTTGAGCTTTGATGGTTGAAGATAAGACCAGAAAGGCAAGTGAAAGAAAAAAATATTTCCTATTCATAATTCACAGGTATTATAAAGAAATCCTCAAGAGACTTTAATCCCTTGGCCAATATTGATGCTAAAGTAGCATTTCACCGACAAGTTATATATTTATCTTCAATAATTTGTCGGTAGGCCCTGTCAAGCAAAATATTTAACTAATTTTGATAAAACCTTATAAGGGTTCAACCTGATATTTTGATCGAATACGAACAATAGATGAACGATTTTGAGACATACATACTCAAACTCGATGTGCAAGAGGGTCTTGTATCGGCGCCTCTTGATACGGCAAACAGGGCCTCCTTCTTTGGAGACGGCGTGTTCGAGACCATGATCTTTACTGGTGGCAAGATCCGATTTATGGCTGAGCATGCCGCTAGGCTAGAGGAGGGGCTACACACGCTCAAGATCCAAGCTTCTCCCTTGTCCATTCCTGCCATTGAGGCATACCTGCGTGAACATTTTTCCGCGAAACAAAATCTGCGGGTGCGGTGGAATGTTTATCGCAGTGGCTTGGGCAAATATACCCCTAATCAAAACGCTGCTGAGAATCTGCTAATAATACAACCTATGGAGGCGCCAGCAGCGATTAAAAAAAACGCCTATGTAAGCAGGGAGCTTTCCGTCCCCACCACTGTCTGGAGCCATTGTAAAACATTGAATGCTTTGACCTACGTCATGGCCAACATAGAGCGCAAGGAGTTGGGCATGGACGAGGTAATATTGTTGAGTGACAAAGGGTTTGTCGCAGAGGCTGGCACTGCTAATATTTTTTGGCGGAAGGACAATACCTATTATACTCCCTCCCTAGCGTGCAATTGCATTGCCGGTGTGGGAAGAAGGAAAATTATTGAGCAATTACAACGTAAAGGCTTGCCGCTTGTAGAAGGACAATTTGGCTTGGAAGAAGTATTGGAAGCAGAGCAGGTCTTCACCAGCAATGTCACCGGAGTGGTGTATATAGCACAACTTGAAGGGAAAAACTTTTGCACAGACCCTATTCCCCAGGTCACCGAAATTTTTAAATAAAAAAAACGCTTGGGATTAATCCCAAGCGTTTTTTAATGATCTGTCAAACAATAAAGTTAACTATTTTTCACTGCATGATCCACTGCTCTAGCAGCTAGCGCCATATAGGTGAGGGACGGATTCTGCGTACTGGTAGATGTCATACAGGCTCCGTCTGTTACGTAAACGTTGGGACAAGCATGCAGCTGGTTCCACTTATTCAACAGGGAACTCTTCGGATCATGTCCCATGCGAACCCCACCCATTTCGTGAATATCCAATCCTGGAGCCCTTTTATCGTCTCGAGTGCGTATGTTTTTAAAGCCTGCCGCTTCAAACATTTCACTCATCTGCACAATATAATCTTTGATCATATCCTCATCGTTCTGGTCATAATCAACAGATACCTTGAGTAATGGAATTCCCCATTCATCGGTTTGGCTCTTATCCAGGGTCACCTGCCCCTCCTCTTTGGGAATGGTTTCTCCCATCATATGTGAGCCTACTCTCCAGGTACCGTATTTAGGATTTAGCAACTGCTTCTGCAGCTCAGCACCAATACCCGTGCGGTCAGTTTCTATTGCCCGACTTCCACTAAAGCCTGCCGCATAGCCTCTCAAGAAGTTTGTCTCCTGCTTGTGCAGATTGCGGAACCGGGGAATATACCCACCGTTGGGCCTTCTACCCGAGGTCGTATATTCGGATAGGCCCTCGTATTCTCCGGATACTCCAGCCCTATAATTATGGAAGGCGACATATTTCCCTAACAAACCATTGTCATTGCCAAGTCCTTCGGGAAAACGATTGGATTTGGAGTTCAATAGAATCAGGTTGGTATTTAGCGCACTAGCATTGAGAAAAATTACAGGAGCGTAATATTCTGTCACTTCCTTGGTTAGGGCATCAATTACCATAACACCGGTTGCTTTTTCCTTCTGCTCATCATAGATAATGGAGTGAACTACCGCGTTGTTTTGCATGGTTAGGTTGCCGGTCTTGGCTGCCCAAGGCAATGTAGAGGCATTACTACTGAAGTAACCGCCATAAGGACATCCGCGCGCGCAGAGGTTCCTATGTTGACAAAGCGCTCTTCCTTGTTGCGCATAATACTCATAATTGCCGGTGATATGGGCGCATCGTCCGATAATGACATCCCGTCCGGGATAATTCGAGGATACAAATTGCTTAAAGTACCTCTCCGCTGCAGTAAGCTCCATAGGTGGCAAAAATTCCCCGTCCGGAAGATGGGGAAGGCCATCTTTATTGCCCGATACGCCGACAAATTTTTCAACGTGACTATACCAAGGCGCTAAATCAGCGTAGCGGATCGGCCAATCTACCGCAAAACCATCCCGCGCAGGACCTTCAAAATCCAAGTCGCTCCATCGCTGCACTTGCCTTGCCCAAAGGAGGGATTTACCACCCGTCTGATACCCCCTGATCCAATCGAAAGGCTTGTCCTGAATATAGGGATGCTCCTTGTCCTTGACAAAAAAATGTTCGGTATCTTCCCTGAAGGCATAGCACCTGCTTACCACCGGATTTTCCTTCTTTACCTCACTTAGAATCTCTCCCCTATGTTCAAATTCCCAAGGAAACTTCGTGGTAGTCGGATAGTCTTTCACATGGCTTACTTCCTTTCCTCTTTCCAATACCAGGGTCTTTAACCCTTTTTCGGTCAACTCCTTTGCGGCCCATCCGCCACTTACACCAGAGCCCACGACAATGGCGTCAAAAGTTCTTTCCTTAATGCTGTCTATATTCAGATTAGCCATTGATATTAATTTTTTCTGATGGATCAATAATCTTTTCTCCTTGAAAGCCCCCGGGAACCATGTTGTAGGGCATCACTTCAGTCATAAAATATTCGGAACTGAGATAGCCTTGCAACGTAAAGCGCTTGGTGGTGTTCAAAAAATATTTGAGGTCTGTCACGTCCTCCCGCTCATCTTCCAACTGAACGATCGTGTTGAAACTTTGCTCAGCCTCTTTCTGACCCATTTTTTCAAAGCTGCTGCCCGATACTTTTTTCACATAAACATCGAAGTTTTTCAAGCCACTGACGAAGCGGCTTTGATCCTCTTCATTCAGACAGTCATTGGCCATCACCAACACAAAATCCTGCATGTTCAATTCCCTTGCACCGACAATATCCCCCCCGGGAAGAATTGTCTCTACTACCTTCGCCAAAAGGTTACGGTGTGCCTCAATTACCTGAAGCTTTTCATAGGCCTCCAACACTTTTTCTTGGGAAAAGTCGCAGGAGGGAAAAGCCATCATTCCGCCTGTAAGGAGGGCAAGTTGTTTCAGTGCTAATCGTCTGTCCATATTGAAAGATTTAACGGCCAACAATATAATGGACAAAAACTGTAGTTTCCTAATTTTTTTTATCTCCAGTCCTGAGGTGAGGCTGACTGGCAATAATCTTGTTATTTCTGCCTCCCAACACCGACTATGTAAAAGAAAATCAAGGCTATTGAAAAGAATATCTGTCTATTTGATATTTCCCTATTTTTGCTGATCAACAATTCGACAATGAGAACAAAACTACTGCTTATCCTTTCCCTATTGCCGTTCATACTTCCCGCTCAAACGGTTTTAACCTTTGTGGACCAGCAATCCCGCCAACCCATACCAGGGGTGTTGGTAAAGAGCACAGGAAAAAACATCCTATTGTCCGACGATAAGGGCGAAGTCAGCATCGTGCTGTCCGAACCTACTGAAATGATTGCCTCACATATTTCTTATGGGATGCAACCTTTCTTGGCCTCCGCGGAGGAGTCGCAATACATATATATGGAGCGGGTTCAAATTCCGTTGACAGAGGTGGTGGTATCCTCTTTTGAAACAGAGCGTCCCTTATTAAAACAAGCGGCAGCCATCCAACGCCTCCCTGAGGGTGACCTATACCGATTTAACGAAACCTCTATCGTAAATGCCTTCAATACCAAGCCTGGTATCAGGGTGGAAGAAAGGGCTCCTGCTAGCTATAGGATTTCTATCCGGGGAAGTTCCCTGAGAGCTCCCTTTGGGGTAAGAAACGTAAAGGTTTATTGGAATGAAATTCCTTTTACCGCTCCAGACGGCACCACCCCACTCAACATCCTCGACCTTTCAAATATTCAAAATACCGAAATCATCAAAGGACCTGCTGGAAGTATCTATGGTGCTGGAAACGGTGGGGTGATTAATTTCACCAGCCGCCAAAAAGTAGCAGACAACAGGATCAGTAGTGACTTCTCGCTTGGAGATTTCGGCATGACCCGTTTCCGCCTTGGGATTGATCAACGAGTTGAGACCGGAGGAATTAGCGCATCCTACGTCCAACAAAAATCTGAGGGACATCGGGAGCATAGTGCCATGGATAGAAAGGTGTTTCAAATGGCTGCAAATCATTTCCCCTCTTCCAAACAGGCGGTTTCTACACAGCTTCTTTATGCTGATCTGCATTACCAACTGCCAGGACCCTTGACCGCCGAGCAACTTGCAGCAGACAGAAACCAAGCTCGACCAGGATCGGCCAGCCAAAATGCCTCTATCACGCAAAAGTCTTTGTATTGGACATTGTCGCACGAGTACCAACTCAGCAGCAATGTTTCCAACCACACAGCCTTGTATGTCAACACGACCGATTTTGAGAACCCTTTTAATCTGGATTACAAAAAAGAAACACAGTATGGCTATGGAGGCAGAACCCGCCTCACCTATAATGACCAATGGGGTGGAGTTCCTGTTCGCTTGATAGCAGGAGGCGAATACCAATTTGGAAAAACGGCCGCGCAGAACTTCGGCAATAATAACGGGCAGGCTGACACCATCCGGTTTAGTGATGACCTCATAACCACACAGGCTTTTTTATTCCAGCAGTTGGAGATGGATTTGAGCGAAAGCTTGTTGCTTACCTTGGGGCTTAGCGAAAATTTCTCCCGATTCGACATCAACAGAAATATCAATGCCAGCACCGGAATTCCTTCTTCCGCTGAAAGAAAGTTTGACCCGGTCATCATTCCCCGTCTCGCCTTATCTGCAAAGCTTAATTCGCAGTCTGCTTTATTTGGAAGCGTCAGTGCGGGCTTTTCACCCCCAACCATAGATGAAGTTCGTACCAATGAAGGCACCATTAATCTTGACTTAGAAGCCGAGAAAGGGATCAACTATGAGATCGGCTACCGCGCCAATCACTTTCAAGGCGCAGTCAACACCGAAATAAACCTCTTTTACTTTAAGCTGGACGAAACCATCACCTCTTTTACCAATGAGCAAGGTGTTGTGTTGTTCAGAAATGCCGGCGCTACAGATCAAAAAGGAGTAGAAGCCCAAATTGATTATGCTTTAATAAGGAACCAGCTCGGAGGGGTGCAGGAACTAAAGCTGACCCACGCCTATACTGGTCATTTTTTTAAGTTTAAGCAATATCAGCAAAATGATACTGATTTCTCCGGAAATGACTTAACAGGAGTAGCTCCCCATACTTTGGTCAATCAACTAGATCTACGGACCAGGCTTGGGTTCTATGTCAACCTAACCCATCAATGGGTGGATGAACTTCCGCTGAACGACGCCAACACGGTCATTCAGGATTCTTACCACCTGATGAACACCCGGTTAGGATGGAAGCATGCTCTAGGCGTGAAGTGGGATTTGGAAATTTACGGCGGTGTGGACAACCTACTTGACGCCTCTTACAGCTTAGGCAATGACTTAAATGCCTTTGGAGGCAGACACTACCAACCCGCTCCGATGAGAAATTATTATGGTGGCGTAAAATTGGGCCTTAGGTATTAGTCCAAGCGGACAATTTGCAGGACTGTTAGCTGGTAGGAAACTTAACTCCTGTTTTTTGCATTATGGTGTATCAACAAGTAATCTTAATTATTTTATGGATAAGCCGATTTTTAATCTTGAAGAAGTAAACAAAATTATCAGAAACCGCCGTTCTATGTTTGTGGCCCAGTTTAAAGAAAATGATCCGGTAGAGGATCATGTTATTGAAGAAATGCTGGAAAATGCCAATTGGGCGCCGACTCATAAACTCACCGAACCCTGGTCTTTTACTGTATTTACCGGTGACGGATTAAAGGAATTCGCTGATTTTCAAGCCAACCTTTACAAGGAACGGGCAGAAAGAAACGGCAACTATAACGAGGCTACCTATATCAAATTTAAAGAAAACCCACTTAAGGCCTCTCACATTATTGCTATCGCCATGAAGCGTGATATAAAGGCCAACTTACCGGTTATGGAAGAAATATCCTCTGTGGCAATGGCCGTGCAAAACATGTACCTTACAGCTAGTGCTCATGGACTGGCTGCGTATTGGGGAACCGGTGGCCCTACGTTTTATCCTGAGGCAAAAGCCTATTTTGACCTGGGAGAGGAAGACATGTTAATGGGCTTTTTCTATGTGGCTAAACCTGCAACGGATCGATGGCCAGTAGGAAAAAGAAGACCTATTGCGGAAAAAGTGAAATGGGTAAGATAATCTGATAATATAAGGAGTATTGGAATAGCGCTACACTACTTATGGAGGGCCCGCTATGTATTTTGAACTACGGGATAAACATTAAGCAATAATATTTGCCGTTTATTGGGCAGCTATTAGGCAGAAAGAGTGTCGCTGGAATAGTTGATTTGGCTTAGTTGTCTCAATACTCCTTTTTACGAACAAAGCATGCGACGCATCTATTACATCATTCCGTTTCTCTTCCTGATTTCCTGTAGCACGGAGTACTACCCGAAGCCGAAAGGGTACAACCGCATTGACATACCCGAACATGTCTATCAGGAGTTGAATCAAGAGCTCCCTTACCGCTTCGAATACTCCGCGCACAGCATTGTTGAACCGGATACCTTCAACCTGCAGGAAAAAACCTGGATTAACCTCAACTATGAAGCACTAGGCGCTAGGGTTCATTTTACCTATAAACCTATTTTAAAGCAGGAAGAAAAACTCCGTGACTACCTCACCGATGCGCTTTCGCTTACTTCCAAACACCAGATTAAAGCCTACGGCATTGATGAAAGTGTATTAAGAACGCCTCAAGGATATACCGGATTAGTGGCTGAACTTACCGGTGAAGTCCCTACTCAATTTCAATTTTTTGTTACTGACTCCACTTCAAATTTCCTGCGCGGAGCGTTGTATTTCGATACCGCAGTTAAAAATGATTCGCTCGCTCCCATAATTGAGTATATTAAAGTGGATATGATGCACTTGATTAATACACTTGAATTTGTTCGGAATTAATGTTGCTCCTACCGAATAAGAACAAGCCGTGCTGCATGTCATGCAGCGGCTAAAAAAAGGATGCTTCTTCAAAGAAGCACCCCTCTACATTACCTCCTGCTAATTATTTAGGATCGAGCATCTTGTTTATCCTTTCCAACGCATCTTCTAAGTGAATTTTGGATAAACGATCCGATGTCCTGGGTATAGCAGCGGAAATCTGTCTCTGCAAAGCGCTTAGTTCTGCTCTCACTACAGGTCGAATATCGGACTGTGCCGCATTAATCTGCACCCCTGCCCTACTTCTAAATGCTGCAGAAACTTCAGGAGCATCTTTTGTCAGCAGCTCTTCCAAACGAGCAAGATGCGCTCGCTGCAAGCTTCTTCGATGCACATCAATAGCTTGCCCACCAGCAAGTTCCGACCATATACCTTTTCTCAGATCATCAAAAAGTTCAAGAATCGTGTAGGCGTCTTTTCCGTTGAGTGCTTCGTTTTCAATCACCCTGCCCAATCTGCCCCAATCCAAGATACCATTTAAAGAGGTCACCTGAAGGTTTCTAACCTTTTCTAACATACCGAAATCCTGTGTTCTTGCAGTTATTTCTTCATCAATAATCCAATGGGGCGTTTTAAACAGCTCCTTATTCAAGAATGCCATGGCTTCTTTTTGGGTGGCCTTATCGGTATGGGTATAAATAGGCTCGCCCTGACCCGAAGACTTATAGATTTCATACACTCCACCAATATTCGTCCTCACATGGCCCATATATCGGTTAAATTGGGCCACAACCTGCCCATAAAGCTCTTCCAAGTCGTCATAATTTTTGAATGGCTTTTCATCTTCATACATCCACTCCTGCAGATTAGGGAGGATTCTCTTTAAGTTGGCAATTCCATAAGTGGATGCTTTCATGGCATTGTCGCCTAAATCTTCGCTTTGTGTGCTTGGGTCATATGCATTCCCCTGTCTTCCATAGCGGTACATGGGATCACCCTTTTTGTCCACAATCCATTGATCCAAAACGGCTTGCTCCTCTTCTGGGGTTTTAGCTTCCAATATGGGTCTGTAGCCCCATGCTACAGCAAACTTGTCGTAAGGACCAATTTGAGGATGTAGGCTTACTCCCTCATCTTCAGGTTGGGCGACGTAGTTGAATCGAGCGTAATCCATTATTGATGGAGCTGTACCATATTTTTTGGTAAAAGTAGCTGAGCGTAATGAATCTACCGGATAAGCAAAAGAAGATGCAAAATTGTGCGGCAATCCGATGGTGTGCCCCACTTCATGCGCAGCAACAAATCGGATGAGTTCTCCCATAATTTCATCTTTGAACTTCACACCCCTCGCCTCAGGATTCAGCGCGGCAGTTTGTACAAAATACCAATTCCTCAACAGGTTCATGACGTTGTGGTACCAGCCGATATCAGACTCTAAAATTTCCCCGGATCTAGGATCTGACACATGTGGTCCATAAGCATTTTGGATATCTGAGGCAAAATAGCGTATGACGGAATATCTAGCATCTTCTGGACTCCAGCTTGGATCTTCTTCTGGCGTAGGAGCTTCCTTAGCAGTAATGGCATTTTTGAAGCCCGCTGCTTCAAAGGCCGCATTCCAATCCTCCACGCCGGCGATGAGATAGGGAACCCATTTTTTGGGCGTGGCGGGATCAATATAATAGACGATCTGCTTTTTAGGTTCAACCAGTACACCGGCTTTGAACTTTTCAATATCTTCCTCTTTGACCTCCAGTCTCCATCGATCTAAGTAGGTTCGGGTGGTTGCCTTTTGCTCGTCCAGGCCATAATCAACCGTTCGGGAGCTGAACCAGCCGACACGTTGATCTGCCAGTCGCTGCATCATTGGTGTTTTAGGCAGCAATACCATGGACGAGTTCATTTCCACACTGATGGATCCTGTGCTTGCATTCGATGGTGGCTCGGAAGCCACATAGGTCATCAAATAACGCGCTTCAATATTGATGGGATAGGCGCTGATCCTGTCGATGTAAGAGCGGTCTGTATCCAAACGGCTAACTTTATACTGATCTCTGTTTCGCTTAGGAAGGCCTATCGCTTGAACATCTTTGGTAAAGAGATCCGTCACTTCAATGACAGGCTGCGATTGGCTGTTTTTGTAGGCTTTGATCGGAAACTTATACAGCACCGGCTCCAAGTTGGAATTTTTGACTGCTTGATAAATAGGTAGCGAATCGGCAGCGGAGTTATTATAAGACACCACTTTCAGGAGAATATTATGCCCATGCTTGTCCCATCTCACCATCTGCGTATTGGTTCTCTCACCACCATATCCAATGCCACTGGCAGTTTTGGCGATGGTGGTGACTACTAACATCTCTCTGCCAAGCAGGCTGTCCGGAATTTCGTAAAAATACTTATTGTCTAGCTCATGTATGGTAAAAAGCCCTTCAGTGGACTTTGCCGCGGAGGTGATGACCTGAGAATAGGCTTTAATCCCATTCTTGGATTCAGCTGGCTTAGGCGCAGGACTTTCCGTTTCCTTGGCATTTTTCTTGTCTTTCTTTTTGCCCTGAGCAAAAGAATCTTCCGAAGAAACCAATGAAACCACACACAACAAGGCAATGGATGCCTTTTTTACGTCGTTGAGTAAAATCTTCTTCATTTATTCACTTTTGAAGTTTGTTAAATCATTCAAATAAACTGTTATTGAATAGGAAAAACTGAAACGGCTGAAGCTTTTACACAAGCGGTAACAGCCCCCATTAAGAGGTAAAAAAATGGAATTAGACAAGCGTGACACCATCATCATTGGCGGAGGGCTGGGAGGATTGACTACCGCTATCCTTCTTGCCAAAAGTGGTCGTTCGGTTCTGTTGATAGAAAAGAAAAAATACCCCTTTCACCGGGTGTGCGGCGAGTATATTTCTAATGAAGTTAAAGCATTTCTCCAGCGGGAAGGCTTGTTCCCCCAAGAATTTTTGCCTACGGATATCACCCATTTCATCCTAAGCGCCCCATCAGGCAAACAAGTTGAAGTTGACCTTGACTTAGGGGGATTTGGCATCAGCCGCTATACCTTCGACCACTTTTTATACCAGAAAGCGCTTGCCTTAGGAGTGGATTTTAAACTTCAAGAGCAGGTTTCAACGGTGGATTTTCACGAAGCGGATGATTGGTTTCAGGTAGTGCTCCGATCTGGTGAGATACTTAACGCGCGTCATGTGGTAGGAGCTTTTGGCAAAAGGTCTACCCTGGACCGCACGATGAATCGTAGCTTTATGCAGCAATCCAGCCCTTACATCGGTATAAAATATCATATCAAGGGAGATTTTCGCCGAGAAGCGATTGCCATACATCACTATCCCGGAGGGTATTGTGGCCTCAATCCCATTGAAAATGGACTTTTTAACCTCTGCTATTTGGGAAGCAGACAACAACTTAAGGAATGTGGCAGTGTGAAAGGTATGGAAGAGCGTTTTCTTTATAGAAATCCGCATTTAAAGAGGCTTTTTTTACACAGTGAATTTCTAAGAGAAAAACCTGAAGTAATCAACGAAGTTAATTTTGAAGCTAAAAAACCTGTTGAACACCATATTTTAATGGTGGGAGACGCAGCAGGTTTAATTACCCCCATTTTTGGCAACGGGATGGCCATTGCCATTCACAGCGGTAAGCTCGCTGCCGAAGCGATCTTGTCACATACCAGCAGAAAAGCTGTAGAACAGCAATACCAACGCAACTGGGGTGACAGCTTTAGAAAAAGATTGATCACCGGCCGGTTTATTCAGCAGCTATTCCGTGTTCCTACAATAGCAAACTTAAGTACAATGCTGGTCATGCAAAACTCGCTCCTATTAAAACAGCTGATGAAAGCTTCACATGGACAGGCTGTTTAATCCTAATAAAAAACAAACCCGACGCTTGCATAATTACGAAATATTCGTAGATTTACGAAATAATCGTTTTGTTATGCAAAAACTTAGTTTACAGGAAGAGGAAGCCATGCTATTGGTATGGCAGAATAAGGGCGGGTTTGTAAAAGATATTCTCGAAATGATGTCTGAGCCCAAGGTGCCGTATACCACACTGGCTTCAACCCTTAAAAACCTTGAAAAGAAGGAATATCTTAAGGCAGTTAAGATGGGAAACTCCTTCCGCTATGAGCCCATTGTTAAAGAAGATGATTATAAGAAGGCCTTTATGGGCAGTTTTGTAAGCAACTACTTCAAAAATTCCTATAAAGACCTGGTCGCTTTCTTTGCTAACGATGAAAAAATATCTCCCGAAGAACTAAAAGAAATCCTCGAAATGATCAAGAAGTCCAAATCATAGCACCATGTCAGACCTGCTCCTTTACCTGATCAAAGTCAACGTAGCGCTGGTGCTATTCTTCTTGGGATATCATTTTTGGCTCGGGAAACTCACTTTCTATAATTTAAACAGATTATATCTGATCTTCGCTCTGCTATTTTCAGCAGCATATCCCCTTATCCCTTTTGGCAGCTGGCTAGCAAGCAGCCAAGAGGCTCCGGCCACATTGTTGGTGACACTATCGGATTGGCAACAGCTTCCACTGTATAGAGAAACGAACAGGCCTGGCAGCTTTGTGGTCATCTACTGGTTCAGTGTGGGAATTTGTTGTCTGCTATTTCTGATCAAGCTTCTGGGAATTGGTCGTATTCATGTTGCATCCGTTCCTAACCAATGGAATCAGTATGTATACCGGAGAACCAAGGAAAACCTTTCCCCTTTTTCTTTTCTCAACCAAATCTATTTTAATCCTGCCCTGTATGCAGAATCTGCTTACGAGAAAATCTTTCGCCATGAGCAGGTACATGTTATGCATTGGCATAGCCTAGACATCCTGCTTGCAGAAGTCGCTTTGCTTTTCTTTTGGTACAACCCCTTCTGCTGGTTGATCCGCAAAGCTATCCAAGACAACATTGAGTTTATTACCGACCGAAAGGTCTTGTCGCAGGGCATGGATAAGAAGAGTTACCAATACAGCCTCGTCCAAATAGCTACATTATCTCCCCCCTCCCAAATAGGCATCCCCTTTAACTTCAAAAACCTTAAAAAAAGAATTACCATGATGAACAAACAGCAATCCTCTACAGTCGAACTGGGCAAATATGTATTTATTGTTCCAGCGGTGGTTCTTGGATCACTGGTCTTAGGTGTGTCAAAGGCTTATGATGGTCCTCAGCTAAGCTGGGACGCTTCGGATCATATTATTGCTGAAAACCAAATAAACATGGCCTCCTACGCGCCGGATACCAATGAATTAGTCAATGAAATAACTGCTAAGTCTGATAACAACAAAAAGCCCGAAGGTATACCTGTCACCAGCGCAACAAAGACTATGGCGGGCAATTCATTGAACCTACAAAATGATCCAAATATGGAAGACAGGAATGCAATTGCTACCGCCGCCGCAACCCATGGTCCAAGCGAAGCTATTGAATCTATTACTGCGCGCGCCGATACCGGTTCTCTAGGCTTTAATGGCACTAAAGCACCTGATGAGGTAATGACGATACAACCTCAATCCGGCAATAACCTTCAACCTCGAACTGGTAAACCTGAGCCTCTGTATATTGTGGATGGCGTGAGGCAAAAGATACTGACAATCGAGCCTGAGGAAATAGGGGCAATCCATGTTTTGAAAGGCGAAGCTACGACCGCAGAATATGGCGACGAAGGAAAGAATGGTGTGTTGCTGATCACCACAAAAAGCAAGTCCCGCGTTGACGGCGAAACAGCAACAGAGCGGGTATTGATTGAAACGAATACTACCGAACCGCTCGGAAAAAAACCATTATCCACTGCTAATTTTTCCCTAAAACCAGAAAATGAAAACATTCTTGTAATCATAGATGGTCAAAGAAGCCCGAGAAGCTCACTGGATAGGGTAAATCCAAGTGATATAGCGAGTGTAACAGTTTTGAAAGGTGATCATGCTGCTCAGCTTTACGGAAATGAAGGCAGAGAAGGGGTGGTTGAAATAATCACCAAAAAATAAAGAACAATTGAGTCCACTTTCACGAATTATCTTTAATGCTATTGGCTTTACCAACTACAGTTTCAGCCAGTACCAAAGAAAAAAACCATTTAAAGCTATTGCCGACACCCTGTTCATCCACATGGTCCAGTCGTAATTGGCGTACCGCCTATTGCTCCTGACGAAGATGAACCATATCAAAAAATACAACAATACCGGAGCCATGGCGACCAAAAATCCCCATACCGCCCAGGGCTGCTCCTTATACGCTAAAAAATACCAAACGAATGCTAAGCCTGACAGGAGAAACCACAGCGCAGAGAATGCAAATGTACCTTGTATGCCTAAACGCAAGCTTAAAGTCCTATCTCCTCTCTTCGCATCTTCTTTGTGTTGATATACTTGGGTGAGCGGATATGCACTCCACAGCAGCAAAGTGGATAGCATGCCAGGAATAATTAAGTAAGGCTCCGTAAAATTCTCCCAACCGGTAGCCGTCATGCCTGTATAAGCGGTGATAAACGTAAAGCAGCCCTGGAAGAAACCGGCTATCAGCCAACTGCTATATGCATACTTTTTGATTCGGATGGACGGATGGCTATAAGCCATAGAAACCATACCATAGGTCAACAGCATACCACTGAACGAAACATTGATAATCAAGCCCAGAATCAAACTGGCTATCAAAAAGCCGATCGCGAGGTGCCACAAGCTCTGGTCCACCTCAGGAGGGTGCTTTAATCCTCCGATGCTTTCCTCATCTTTATCATAATAGCTGTTATAGGCATTACTGGAGGGGTACACAAAAAAATGAAGAATTATAAAGGTTAGAATCCCTCTTCCTACATCCATTTCTTCTACCAATGCCAGCGAAAAAAGAAATACCGGCAGCAGAAAAACGGAAAAGCCAATACGCAGATGAAGCCAATTGGATCTTTTAATCATGTGGCATTATAATGGAAGTGTTTTTTGCTTAACTTAACCAACACGCTAGCGCAGACAACCAATCTCAGATGGACAACTACATCCTCAGTGTGGGAACGGCCAACCCCGGCAATAAAGTTTCCCAGGAAAAGATAAGCAAATTTATGATAAACGCCCACGGGCTAGACCGGCAACAAAGCAGAAAGTTAAAATTTATCTATAAGCATTCGGGCATTCAGTCACGACATAGCGCTCTTGAGGATTTTGATCAAGAAGACCATCGACATTTTTCTTTTTTCCCAAAAACACCCACGCTTGATCCTTTTCCCGGAACAAAATGCCGCATGGAAGTTTATCGTAAGGTTGCCCCGGCGGTCGCCACCACAGCTATTGAAGACTGTCTAAGGAAGGCGAAGACCAGCGTTACCTCTATTACCCACCTTGTCGTTGTATCCTGCACTGGCATGTATGCCCCGGGCTTGGAGATTGACCTGATACATCGACTGGGACTGCCTTTTTCCATTGAACGATATGCCATACATTTTATGGGCTGTTATGCTGCTTTCAATGGTTTAAAATTGGCTGATCGCATCTGTGACAGCGACCAAAATGCTCGGGTGTTGGTGGTTGCCGTGGAACTTTGCACCCTTCATTTTCAAAAAGACTACAATGAGGACAATCTTTTGTCAAATGCCCTATTTGGTGATGGTGCCGCCGCCGCGCTAATTGCCAAGGAGCCAAAAGGAATCAAAATCAAGGATTATGAAAGCAGTCTCTATCAGGAAGGTCAGCAGGAAATGGCTTGGGGAATAGGCGACTTTGGATTTGAAATGAAGCTGAGTAAGTATATTCCGGATTTACTGGAAAAAGGCATTCATCGATTAAAACATAATCTAGAGAAACGTTTTAACTTATCACTTATCCGGCATTTTGCCATACATCCCGGTGGCATCCAGATACTGAACAAGGTCGAAAAAGCATTAGGCATAGCTCCAGAACAGAACAGGCATGCCCATGCCGTGTTACGGCGTTATGGAAACATGTCTTCGGCAACCATCCTATTTGTCATTATGGCCTTGTTGGAAGATCCTTTTCTACAGGGTCCCGTACTTGCAATGGGATTTGGCCCAGGATTGACCTTAGAAACCCTTCTGTTAGATAAAGTATGACATCTTTTAAAACGCGCAGCAGCCAAAAAGAACTTATTGATGACTTTAACTGCGATGGGGAAGAATTAAGACAAACCCTCAAGGAATTAAAGATTATCAATAAACGCTTAGGGGGTAACCACGTAACGACGGATGGAATTAGACAACTTTTAGCAAGCCGTCCTCATACCCAAGAGATATCCATTGCCGATGTAGGTTGTGGCGGCGGGGATATGATGCGTGTCATGTATAATTGGGCAAAAAAGAAAAAACTGAGCGCAAGATTTATCGGCGTAGACGCCAATCCCCATACCATCGCTATGGCAGCAGAGAACTTACGTGACCTTCCCAACATGCTATTCGAGGTAGCAGATGTCTTTGACCCTGCCTTTGAACAGCAGTCAGTTGATATTGTCACCTGCACCCTCTTCACCCATCATTTTAAAAACGAAGAATTGGTACAGATGCTTTCTTCATTTAAAAACAAGGCCTGCATCGGCATCATCATCAACGACCTGCATCGGCATCCTTTAGCATTTTATAGCATAAAAATCCTGACGCGCCTATTTTCAAGGTCCCGCTTTGTCATCAATGATGCCCCTATATCCGTACAGCGGAGCTTTAAACGCGGTGAGCTGGTAAAAATATTGAAGCAGGCGGGCTGGCAAAAATTTAAGATACGCTGGCATTGGGCTTTTCGTTGGCAGGTGGTAGCATGGGTCTAAAGTTCTGCATACCCACCACAACAGCAGTTATTTGTGAAATTTTAGAATAACAGCAATAATCTGAATCGCTATTCAGCCTCAACGCTTAACTTTGATCTATGATCATAGACTTTGATAGTTCATTCCCAGAAAAAGAGTTAGAAAAGGTAAAGCACAAGCTGACGGCACTGTCTCTTGCGCGTTTAGGTGTTTTTTTAATGTTAGGCGTGGTAGTTATAGTAGGACTGTCTGAGGCGCGATGGCTTTTGTCCCTTTTTTTTCCCTTAAGCTTCCTCTTTATTTACCTCATTCTCCGCTTCAACCATCAAAAGGATAAACAGGCTTTTTTGGAGGCGGTCATCCAGATTCGAGAGGATAAAGATAAAAGACTTGCCCGAAAGCTTTCTTCTTTTGATCCGGGTGAACTGTTCAAAAGCAAAAGCCACCCATACGCCAATGACCTGGATCTTTTTGGGGAGCATTCACTTTTTCAATTAGTCAATCACACAGTAAATGAAAGTGGAAAGGCAAAACTTGCCCAGTGGATGCTCGCTGAGAGTAATCCAATGAAGGCTCAAATCCGCTACTACGCCATTAACGAACTGTCCGAAAAAGCCGATTTTGTAGAAAATTTCGAGGCACTGGGAAAAGCTTTTTGGAAAACAGAAAAGTCAAAAGCAAAGTTTTATGACTGGCTCAAAGCTCCATCCATCTGGAGATCGTGGTATATCTTCCCTGCGATGGCAGGACCTATAGTAGGTCTGGGTATTCTGACGGGAGTGCTTTTCGCCGGATTAAATGCCTCGCTGATCAGCCTTTTTGTATTGTTGGGTATGTTCTTTCTAAGTTTCATATTCAATCCAATGATGCAAGTGGCAAAGCATATGCCTGATGATGGCGATCTGAAGACATTGACGGCCTGGGCCAGGCAACTGGAGAATATTAATTTCAAAAATGATTATTTAAAAAGACTCCAGCAACCCGTTACAGATGTGGGTTATAGCGCATCGGAAGCACTGAAGGCTTTGGAGCAGCAATCCTTTATGGTTCAAAATCGGATCAACCTGATGTATTTGATTTTTAACCTACTCTTTTGGATAGACTTCCCTGTCCTATGGCGCCTCGAGAAATGGAAAAAGCGATACGCCTCAAAGATCCAACAGTGGGATGCCCTGTTTGATGAATGGCAGGCACTGGTATCTCTTGCCGCATTTTCGGCAGATGAACAACTCGCCTGCAAAATGATATGGACGGAAGATCTGGTATTGGAAGCAGAAGATATTAGGCACCCATTGATTCCGAAGGAAAGCTGTGTGGGAAATGACTTTTCCCTATTGAACGATAAAAAAGTTGTGTTGCTCACGGGTTCTAACATGTCTGGAAAAACCACTTTTATGAGGACACTAGGCATTAACATGGTCCTGGCTAATTTGGGATTAAACGCTTTTGCAAAAAGCTTCGTCCTCGGTCCTTTCCAACTGTTTACCAGTATGAGGAACACCGACAACCTGGGGGAAAATGTCAGCTCCTTCTACGCAGAGCTGGCGCGGATTCGGACTTTGCTGGTAAAAGCAGAGACCGGTGAGCCGATATTTTATTTGTTGGATGAAATTCTCAAAGGCACCAACACTACAGATCGTATTATGGGAAGTGAGGCCTTGATTCGCCAATTGATCAACAGTCAAAGCAAAGGGATCATCTCCACACATGATATCGAACTCAGTGAACTCGCTACACGAATTGCTTCCTTGGCAAACGCCAGTTTTCATAGCGAGATCAGGGAAAACGAGATTTTGTTTGACTACAAGATCAAAGCCGGCCCCTGCCCCAGCTTCAATGCACATAAGCTGATGGAGTTGATGGGAATCCGGTTTTCTTGAGGATTTTACACATCGATAACTAAAGAACATGAAAAGCAACCACATCAATTACGTAGAATTTACAGCTATTAACCTTGAGGAAATCAAACAATTCTATTCCCAAGCATTTGGATGGACATTTCAAGATTATGGCCCTGATTACGTCGCTTTTTCCGATAGCGGTTTGGATGGGGGATTTGCAAAATCCGACAGGGCGATTTGTAAGGGGGCGCTGGTGATCCTCTATCATAAAAATCTTGAGGAGATAAAACAGACCATAATCAACGCCAATGGGGTCATTTCAGTAGATACCTATTCCTTTCCTGGAGGAAGGCGCTTTCATTTTCAGGATCCCGCCGGTAATGAGCTGGCGGTGTGGTCGGAAGCATAAGTAGCCAAAACCAGAGTTTTATTTGCCTCCGCATGTAGTATCGCTTCGCTTTTGTAAAGACAAGCTGCTAAGGTATCACAGCAGGAATAGCGGAACATAATAAACGGCTCCATAAAGTCATTCAGAGGCGCTTGGCATCAATATTGTTTTAAAATAACCAGATAAAACAATTTTTAACTTTAACCATTAACAATCATGAGTTCATTACTTTATATCATCGCGATAATTTTGGTCATCGGATGGATCTTGGGAGCATTTGTATATAGCGTGGGAGGCTTGATCCATATTTTACTAGTGTTGGCTGTTATCGCTGTCTTATTTAGATTGATTGGCGGAAGAGGCGTGTAGATTAATTCGTTGGAAATCAATAAGCTGATTTCAAAATTTAATTTGATGAGAGCACCGGCTTCTAAAGAGGCGGGTGCTTTTTTTTGCTCCTAATCTATCTATTTCTCATTTTCCAATTATTATTTTTTCAAGAAGACTATCGGGCCCAAAAAAAATAAACCTATTCTTAATACAAATCCGGATTAAGATAATAATTTTGCGTTCCCTCGTTTTATTTCAGCATTGTTAATGCTAACTTTAACGTTCAACACCAATATTTAAGTAAACAACCAGCATGGGATTATTCGACTTTTTCTCAAGTGATATAGCTATAGATTTAGGAACCGCCAATACGCTCATCATCCATAAAGATAAAATTGTAGTAGACGAACCCTCCATCATTGCAATCGACAAAACTACCAACAGGGTACTGGCTGTTGGTAAGGAAGCAATGAACATGCACGAAAAAACGCATGAGAACATTAAAACCATCCGCCCTTTAAAAGATGGTGTGATTGCGGATTTCTATGCTGCAGAACAAATGATCAGAGGCCTGATCAAAATGATTCCGGGGCATAAAAAGGGCATGTTTCCACAGTCTCACCGCATGGTGATCTGTATTCCATCCGGCATTACGGAGGTGGAAAAGAGGGCGGTTCGAGACTCAGCCGAGCATGCGGGCGCCAAAGAAGTCTATATGATCTATGAACCTTTGGCTGCTGCCATCGGTATCGGGATCGACATCGAAAAGCCGATGGGATCTATGATTGTAGATATCGGAGGAGGTACTACAGAGATCGCTCTGATCGCCCTTTCCGGCATTGTCGCTGATCAATCCATCCGAATTGCAGGCGACACCTTTACAAAAGACATCCTCGATTATATGCGTAGGCAGCATAACCTCTTAATTGGTGAACGGTCTGCGGAAAATGTAAAAATAGCCATAGCTTCCGCCCTTACCGAACTCGATGACGCTCCTGATGATTATGAAATCCGCGGCAGAGACCTGATGACGGGTATTCCAAAGGTAATCAAAGTGTCTTACTCTGAAATTGCTTTTGCCTTGGACAAATCAGTTTCAAAAATCGAGGAGGCTGTCCTAAAGGCTCTCGAAATTGCTCCACCGGAACTTTCCGCTGATATATATGACAACGGCATCCACCTTACCGGCGGAGGGGCCTTGCTAAAAGGATTAGACAAAAGACTCCACCAGAAAACCAAACTTCCCATCCACATTGCCGAAGATCCACTCAGAGCAGTGGTAAGAGGAACAGGGGTCGCCCTTAAAAATATTAAAAGCTTCAGAACAGTTCTGATGACCTAATGACTGAATGCAGCGCATTTTATTATTTATATACCGCCTTCGGGCTTTTCTGTTATTTGTAATACTGGAGGCGACGGCCATTGGCTTGATCGTCTCCTACAATTCTCCTCAAGGAGCTGTTTTCTTCAACAGTTCTAATGAAGTAGCCGGCAGGTTGCTGGCATTTCAGGATAGTTTCACCGAATATTTTCACCTTGCTTCGGCCAATGATGCCTTAGCGGAAAAAAACGCTGCCCTTATTGAGGAGCTTCATTATTACAAACGCCCGGCGGATAGTGTGACCTTTGTGTTAGACAGTGTCCTGCGGAACAATTTTATCTTCCGTTCTGCCAAAGTTATCAACAATTCCATCCATTTAAACCAGAACCACCTGACATTGAACAAAGGCAGGAGGCATGGCATTAAAGAAGGCATGGGTGTGTTTAATGAAGACGGGATAGTCGGCCGGGTAAAAGGGGTGTCTTACAACTTTGCTTCGGTGCTGTCCATCCTGCACACAGAATTGCTCGTTTCCTCCAAAATTAAAAGGACCAACGTGTTTGGTTCTACCCAGTGGGACGGCAGTGACCCCCAAAGAGCAAAGCTCATCTATGTGCCACGGCACGTGGAAGTTGAGGTGGGCGACACGGTGGTTACTTCGGGATATAATTCTATATTTCCAGAAGGAATACCGGTAGGTGTCATCGAAACTGTGGCTCCTGGACCGGAGACCAACTATCTGGACATAACCATGAAACTGGCCGCAGACTTGACTAAGCTGACCTATGTTTATCTTGTAGAAAACACCATGCAGGCCGAATTGGACTCTCTTCACGAAGCATCTGGAACCTTGCCCAATGAATAACAAAGCCATTTTCCCTTCGATTATTAGCTTTTTTGTCTATTTTTTGGTACAGGTCTTTGTACTGAAAAACCTTGTGCTTTTTGACACAGCTTTTTGCTTGCTGTATGTATTCTACATCCTGTTGCTACCCTTGGAACTTAAATCGATTCCACTGATGCTTATTGCCTTTGCATTAGGCTTGGGTATTGATATATTCTATGATACATTAGGCTTTCATACCGCCAGTTTGGTAGCCATAGCTTTTGTAAGAAATACATGGATCAACGCGATCATCCCAACGGGTGGCTATGATGAAAACGTGCAGCCTTCGGTCTTAAACATGGGAATTGGCTGGTATTTAACCTACAGCCTTCCTCTTCTTTTGCTCCACCATTTTATTTTCTTTTATATTGATAGTTTGGGAACAGGATTATACCTTCCCATCGTTAAGAGAGCTTTGAGTAGTGTGGTGTTGGTTTGGGTGTTGGGAATTATGGTTCAAATGCTATTTTATAAAAGAAGGAGGGGAATTTAATGAACGACAAAAGGCCTGTCATCCTTATCATTGTCATTATTTTGATCGCCTTGACTTTGCTGGTCAAGCTGTTCATGATTCAGGTAGCAGATGACAGTTTTTTGAGAAGGGCGGAAAGAAATGCGATCCAACGGATTGTTGACCATCCTTATCGTGGCCTCATCTATGACAGGAACAATAATTTGATGGTATTTAATAACCCCGTCTTCGACTTAATGGTTATTCCCCGGGAATTTCATGTAAAAGATACCACGCAGTTTTGCGAGCTTTTCGGAATCAACAAAGAACTTCTCATTGAAAATTTCAATGCCGCCAAAAAATATTCTTGGGTCAAACCCTCTCCCTTGATCAAGCAGATCTCTAATGAGGATTTTGCCCGCATTCAAGACTATTTGATCGATTATCCTGGCCTTTTCGTCATGACCCGTTCCGTGAGAGCCTATCCTCAGCCAAGCGCAGCCCATGCATTAGGTTATATTGGAGAAATCAATGCTGACCAATTGCAAAGAGACACCTTGAACTATTACGCTCAAGGAGATTATGTGGGCCATACGGGCTTAGAATCCTTTTACGAAAAAGAGCTACGAGGAAGAAAAGGGGTAAAATATAAAATGGTCAATGTACGGGGTGTGGATAAAGGTTCTTTTAAAAACGGGGAACTCGATACCGCCTCCATCGCCGGCATCAACATACAGAGCACAATTGATCTTGAACTGCAAGCCTATGGCGAAAAACTTATGACAGGCAAAAGAGGATCCATTGTGGCCTTAGAACCCAAAACGGGACAAATCTTGGCCATGGTATCCGCTCCTATTTACGATCCAGGTTTGTTAGCCGGCTCCAAATTCAGTGAAAACTATGGCACGCTCACCAAAGACTTGGACAAGCCACTCTATAACAGGCCGGTCATGGCCCTTTATCCTCCAGGTTCTATCTTCAAGATTGTGCAGTCGCTGATTGGTCTGCAGGATGGGGTGCTCACGCCCAATACAACCTATGCGTGCAATCGTTCCCTTGTGGCTTGCCATAACCATCCCTCCCCTACAAATTTATTTGGGGCAATTAGAAATTCCTGCAACCCCTATTACCACCAAGCTTTCCGGCAAATGATCAATAAGGGAGTATCATCAAATACCTACATCGACACACAAATCGGGTTAGATCAATGGCGAGAAGCGGTCATGAAATTTGGCTTAGGTACGCGACTGGGGATAGACATGAACGGGGAAAAACCGGGAAGCATTCCCGGAAGTGCCTTGTACAACAGGATTTATGGTGAAGGTAGATGGAGATATTCCACCATTTATTCTTTATCCATCGGGCAGGGAGAATTGCTGGTCACCCCTTTGCAAATGGCCAATCTAAGTGCGATCTTCGCCAACAAGGGCTATTATTATCCTCCTCACCTGATCAAAGCAATAGATGGGGACAGCACCAAAATTCCTGAAAAATACAGAACCAGAATTGATGTAGGAGTAGATGCCCACCACTTCGATATGGTGCAGGACGCAATGGCAGAGGCCCTGTATGGTACAGCCCAGCGTGCCATCATTAAGGATATTGTGGTGGCAGGTAAAACAGGGACAGCCCAAAATCCGCAAGGTGCAGATCATTCAGTATTTATTGCCTTTGCGCCCAAAGAGGATCCCAAAATCGCCATTGCTGTGTATGTGGAGAACGCAGGATGGGGTGGTAGGGCCGCCGCCAGTACAGCAAGTCTTTTAATTGAAAAATACTTGAAAGGCACGGTAGAGCGACCCGCCCTAGAAGAATATGTGTTAGAAGGAAAATTCTTAGACTGATTTGCGACAGGACGATTTATACGTAAACAAGGTAGATTGGCTTACCATACTGATCTATTCTCTATTAGTGATCATTGGCTGGTTCAATATCTACGCCGCCGTATACGATGGACAAGAAGCCAAAAGCATATTTGACTTTTCCATCAACTCGGGAAAGCAACTGGTTTGGATTGGAACCGCGGTGTTACTGATTACCTTGATCATGGTGGCAGATTATCGGCTATTCGAAAATCTCAGCATTTTCCTCTATGGATTTTTCGTCATCATTCTCCTGCTGACGCCTTTTATAGGTAAAGAGATCAATGGCCAAAGGGCCTGGTTTGAGATTGGAGCTTTTCGGCTACAGCCCGCTGAATTTGCCAAATTTGCCACTGCTCTTACCTTGGCGAAATACTTGGAACGTCCTATGGTTGACTTAAGTCAGTTCCGATATCAGTGGCGGGCATTGGCCATTATTGCCTTGCCTGTATCTTTGATCATGCTGCAGCCAGACACCGGGACGGCAATGGTTTACAGTGCCTTCTTCATCATGCTCTATAGGGAAGGGCTACCTCAGCGCTATTACATTTTGGGGATATCATTTGTAGCCATCTCTCTCCTAGCCCTGGGAATTGAAAACAACCTCTACCTTGTGGCAGGTGTGGTTGCATTGATGCTGGTGTTGATTCTTCTGGGGAAGAAGAGCTGGCAAAGGATTACGTTTTTCGCGGTCATAGGGGCGCTAATCATCGCCTATAGCTACAGTTTAGATTTCGTGGTTTCAAAGCTTCCTCCCCATCAGCAAAACCGTATCATGGTTTTGTTTAATCCTGATTTAGATCCCTTGGGCGTGGGATGGAACGTGACACAGTCCAAAATCGCGATTGGATCGGGAGGATTCTTAGGCAAGGGTTATCTCGAAGGGACACAGACTAAATTTGACTTTGTGCCCGAGCAGCACACAGACTTCATCTTTTGTACCTTGGGTGAAGAGTTTGGCTGGGTAGGAAGTTTAATTATAATATTTTTGTTCGTAGCACTATTAGTCCGTCTTATCATCCTTTCGGAACGTCAGAAAACCCGTTTTGCTAGGGTATATGGTTACTGCGTCGTATCGCTCCTGCTGTTTCACTTCTCCATCAACATCGCTATGACGATTGGGCTCTTTCCTGTAGTAGGCATACCTTTGCCCTTCTTTAGTTATGGGGGTTCATCGCTATGGTCATTCACCGTCCTGCTGTTCATTTTCATCAAGCTGGACTCGCACAGAATTCAGATGTTGGACCGGATGAATTATGCATAAACTACGCTAACCTACTCCCAACCTAAAGCGGTAGAGGGTCTTCACCTTATCCTTTCGTTGGTACCAGTCATTGAAGACAAATTCCAGTTCGCCCACTTCAAATTCCCCAAAATACATCTCCCGGAACTGCAGCAGTTTGTTGACAAGGAATTCCTGCTGTACTACTGTCTTTTTAAATCTAACGACTGTGGCATGGGCGGTTCGTAAAGGATATCGCTTATCCAGGGACTGCTCCAAAAATGAATGCTTGAACCCCCGCCTCAACCTGTTTCTGATGTGCTCTAACGTATGGTCGGTAGGAAAACCCTGAATCATAATTGCAGAAGGAGAGGCTGTTATGCCTTGGAATTTAATAGTAAATGGTGGCAATCCAGTCAGGCAATCCTGAAGCAGGGTAACGTAATCGTCGACATCAACCTGTTCCAGTCTGAACCCTTCATAACAAGAAATGATGGTCATCACCGTCACATGAATATCGGCCTTCGGATAGTAGTAATGTTCTGGCTCTATAGCTTTGAGTTCATCCAACAAAAGCTGAACCGCTTGCTTTACTTCCTCGCTTGGACGAATCAACAAAGTAAGTCCATGGCGCCAGTCCGAAGGGGAATCAATGAGTGCATCATGTTCAAAGCCGCTTCTCTTCACCGAGGCTAAGGTGCCGTTCCAAAGCTGATCATATAATTGCGATAATACCGAATCTTTCAAATGTGAGGGATTAAAAAGGGGCAAGGCCGCCCCAGTATCATCATTTTTTTTGATCAAATTTTCGGAATATCAGCTGCAAAAACTCTGCAACTTCATCTGAGTCAATGTCCCAATCCAACTCAGCTACGTAATGTAGGTTTAAAAATTCAATAGCATCCACGAAGTTGTCAAATTCATCTACGGACTTAAGGGCATGCATCATCAGGTCATGGTTGCCATCAAAAAGTACTTTTGTAAACATAAATTTTTGATTTAATGCCACACTTTCTGTCAACCTGCCTATGCTGCCTTTCATATAACCATATTCTTCTGACTCAAATTTCGCCCAAGCTAAGGCTGGATCTATTGCCTTGGCTCCTTGAGCGGGTCGGTGCTGAGTCACTTCCTGAGGCGTGACTTCTTGTTCCATTATCCTTTCCTCCGGAACCGTCTCCACAGCTTGCTGTGGCTGCTCATCTACCTGTGGTACTTCAGTCACTGCTGCAGACTCCATAGTGTCCTCCAATGCCGTGAGTTGTTCATAGTCTAGTGGAGCGATTTGGTCCAAGGATCGGAGCAAGGAAGATGCAGGCTCAAGCTGATCTTTGCCGTAGTCGTAATGTGCCACCAATGCGCGTTGCAGTTCACCTTTGGATGCTCCACGACCTGCCTTTTCTGCAATGATATTTACTAAGGAAGAACGCCATTTCAGGTACTTTTTGGCATCCTTGAAATGCTGTCCTATTTCCTCTGCCTGAGCCTTTTCAATTTCCTCCGAGAGGAAAGTTACTGGATCAACGGCTAACAGTACGGTATCCTGTACGGCTCTCCTCATCAATGGTTCAAAATGAGCCCTTTCAATTTTGATGGCGCGGGAGAGCACATTCATAAACTCCTTTAACGCCTCCTTTACGGCATAATCCTTATAGTCAAAATAGGGATTGTTCTTTAGTTTCTCCAATTCCTCCTGCCACTCCCCAAAAAGAGACTTAATGATCATCAGGTTAATCTGGTTGATAGGTGTCAAACGGATGATCTCCTGGCCGTTCATATATTTTTTGGTACCAAAATACTCCGCACAAACCTTCTCCGTAAAAAGTCTGGAATAGGACTCCAGGTAATTTAAATCAATATTGTTGCTCATCGTGGTGCTTTTAGCTTGAAATCAAATCGTAAAGTCCAATCGGGTACAATTACGCCTTATTACCTGCTTGTAAAGTTATCGAAATATTTGAGGAAAACTATCAAGAAACAGGCCGTAGGAGCTAAAACCGATCGTCTGTTTTACGGAAAATTGAACCCTGGGACTATCTTGTTGATACCCACGGAGCATAGCATTCATTTTGTCAAAATAAGGAACATTTTCAGGGAAAACCGGAAAATAGAACCTGCCATAAACTAACTTGCCATGGATTTGAAGAGGAATCGAGCATTCCGAGGCGGATGTTACAATAATAATATGTTTTTAGAACCATTAATAGGAAAGAACCACAAAAGGGAAAACAAAGGACATATAGAAGTCATTTGTGGCTCGATGTTTTCCGGAAAAACCGAGGAGCTTATCCGGCGGGTGAATAGGGCTTTGATCGCCAAGCAGAAGGTGGAAATCTTTAAACCAGCTATCGACGATAGGTATCATTTGGAAAATGTCACATCCCACAACGAAAATTCTATACGTTCCACGCCTGTTCAGCGAGCATCGGACATCCTGCAATTAGCCGGGGATTGTGAAGTGGTGGGAATAGATGAGGTGCAGTTTTTTGACGAATACATTGTAGAAGTTGCCAATCTGTTGGCAAGAGCGGGCAAAAGGGTGATTGTAGCTGGTTTGGACATGGATTTTGAAGGAAAACCCTTTTTCCCCATGCCTCAGTTGATGGCTATTGCGGAATATGTCACAAAGGTTCACGCCATCTGCATGAAGTGCGGAGAATTGGCATCCTTTAGCTTTAGGTTATCTGACTCCCAAGAAAAAGTAATGGTTGGAGAAAAAGAAAGCTATGAGGCAAGGTGTAGAAAGTGCTTTTACGAAGATTTGAAGTAGCTGATCCCATGCTCCAGAAGACCCAAGGAATCGTCGTACACTATATCAAATACAGAGAGACTTCAATCATTGTGAAAATTTTCACACGCGACCTTGGGCTAAAATCTTATATTGTCAACAGCGTTAGAAGCGCCAAGTCCAAATCACGAATCGCACTTTATCAGCCACTAAGCCTGCTCGATCTGGTGGTGTACGACAAAGAAGGTGCTTCATTAAACCGGATTGCTGAAGTCAAAATGTTATATGCTTTTCAGCGTATTCCCTTTGACTTTTACCGTTCCGGAGTTGCCATGTTTGTTGCCGAAGTGCTAGGAAAAGCTATCTATGACAATTATCAAAACGAACCGCTTTTTGACTTCTTAAGCGCTGCTATTACACTCCTAGATGGGGAACAGCTCAATCTAAGTGTTTATCCCCACAGCTTTCTGCTGCAGCTATCACAGTTTTTAGGTTTTAGCCCTGCCGATGCTACTGAATTCTACGAACAACTTCAACAAGGCGTGGGGTCAATTCCGATTGGTCCAGAAGACAGAGAGTACTTTAACGAGTTGATGAACACGCCATTTGGCAGCAGCTGCAAAATTCCTGGGACCATTAGAAGAAAAATTATGGACCACCTGTTGCTGCACTACAAGCTCCATTTGGATACCTTCGAAGAGATAAAATCTGTCAAAGTATTGACACAGATGATGTAGTTTCAGCAAGTCCGCTACTGCAGCTTTTTGTTGTCCTTGTGCCGGTCTTGGTCCCGATTGGTTTTCTTTTGTAGATTGCGCTCAAAGGCAGTGGTTAAATCCACACCAGTTTGGTTAGCAAGGCAAAGCAACACCCAGAGCACATCAGCCATCTCATCAGCGAGATCCTTATCCTTATCGCTTTCCTTAAAAGATTGCTCTCCATACTTTCGTGCAATGATGCGCGCGACCTCTCCCACTTCTTCGGTAAGTATAGCCATATTCGTTAATTCGTTAAAATAGCGTACGCCAAAGGTCTTGATCCATTCGTCGACCTTGGCCTGAGCTTCTTCTATGGTCATAGTTGTTTGTTTAAATGAGCTCTTCTATTTTCCCCTCCTTCAGTACCATCCTACGGGTGACACAAGAGGGAATATCCTCTTCATAATGGCTGACATAGATCAAAGTTATAGGAGCATATCGACAAATTTCGTCCACCGTGCTTTTAAAAAGCACCCTCTGTCCTTCATCCATGCCTTGGGCCGCCTCATCCAAGACCAGCAAAGCTGGAGACTTAATCATTGCACGAGCCAATAGACAAAAGCGCTGTTGTTCCAGTGTAACCTGATGTAGTCTCAATTTCGCCACATGCAAAAGGTCAAGTGCATCAAGCCATTCCTCCGCCAGGCGCAACTGATCACCATTGGGCTTCTTAAATAAGCCGATAGTGTCAAACAATCCGGAAAGAACAACCTGATGACAGCTTTGTCCTTTTGGAAAATACCGCGACAATTCGGCAGAAACAAAGCCGGTAGGTCTTTTTACATCCCAAATGGATTCACCAGAACCCCTTTTGCGATCAAACAAAATGATATCATTGGCATAGGCTTGCGGATTCTCGCCGAAAATCAAACTTAAAAGGGTTGATTTACCTGCGCCATTGTGCCCCTTCAGTGCCCAACGCTCCCCCTGCCTGACCTCCCAATTTAGCTTATCCAGAATAAGTTTTTCACCGTATTGAATACGGATATTTGTAAGCTTGATCAGTCGGGAATAGGTGGCCCTGCTTTGTGTTTGGACTAAAGCTTGTATTTTTTCATTGACTTGCACTTGCCCCCGAGCTGAAACATCAGCCCCATGCGTATCAAATTGCTGTCTGGATTGACAAAGTGCTAATCGTCCGCCCTTCAACAGCCCTACATGGCTGATCGCCTCAGGAATTTCATCTGCAGAAGTAGTCATCACCACCTGAATCCCCGATGCAACAATCGCTTGCAGCACCCCTCCAAAAGCATGTCGTGTGTGAACATCCAAACCTGTCATGGGCTGATCCATGAGTAGGAGCTTCGGATTCTTCATCAATGCTCCAGCAATGGCCAAGCGACGGGTTTCCCCATTGGACAATTTAATCAAAGATTTGTCCCGTAGATGTCCGAGCTGAAGCAGTTGAAGTACCATCTCCACGGTCCAGTTACCCGGAACTTTTACTTCGATTTGAGTAAGATATTCCTCAACCGTCGCTGCCTCTTCCGATTCAGATGAGTTAAACCGTTGCTGATAATAAAAATCCTGGACATTGGATTTATTTCGAAATTCATATTGCTGAGACACTACAGCGATAAGATCCCTAAAACTGTTGATTTCTCCTTTCACGCTTTGTTCTGCTTGATACGCTTCCGCAAAGCATCGTCTGATTCTTCCTTCAGACAAGGTTGTCTTGCCAAGGATCGTCTCCAGAAAGGCGGTCCTTTCACTGCCGGAACCCGCCAAAATGGCCCAGCTTTGCCCTTCAAGCATATTGAAAGATAACTGCTGAAACATCACCTTGCCCAGATGTTTTACTGTGGCATTTTCTATGGATAAAAAGGCTTGTTCCTCTTTCTTCATATAGCTAAATAATAATGAGCACTAAGGCATTCCTATAAAAAAGGGCTATACACGGTTTTTGGTATCAATAATAATGGTGACAGGTCCGTCGTTGATCAGGGAAACTTGCATATCCGCACCAAACTCACCGGTCTGTATTGGCTTCCCTAACTCTTTTTCAAATGCTTCAATACAAGCCATATAAAGGGGAACAGCGACTTCAGGTTTAGCAGCCTTAATATAGGAGGGACGGTTGCCCTTTTTGGTACTGGCATGTAAGGTAAATTGACTGATTACTAGCAAATCCCCTTGCACGTCCAAGAGGCTACGGTTCATCACCCCCTGATCATCAGGAAAAATTCTTAGGTTGACAATCTTTCGGGTGAGCCATTCTATATCTCCACCCTCGTCAGCATCTTCTATACCAAGCAATACCGTCAAACCCCTTCCTATCTCACCTTTGACTTCATTTTTTATCCTTACGGATGAAGAACTTACCCGCTGTATAACTGCTATCATCTTTAATTTTTCAAATCATGCATTGCCTTTGAAGAAATCACCTCCACACCGCCTTTGTCCTGCGCAGCGTGATATACCATTGCCTTGGCTACTTGATAATCATAGATCGGTTTGTATTTCCTGTAGATACCTATAGCCGTTAATGCTTTCATAACTACCTTACCCACATCTTCTCCTATACGGGATTCTTTGCGGTTTCCTAATAGAAGCGAAGGCTGGAATAGACCTAGGTAATTAAAAGATAGTTGTTTTAAATCCCTCTCTACTTCTCCTTTAACCTTATTGTAAAATATCCTTGAATCAGGATCTGCCCCAATAGCGCTTACATATAAAAACTTGCTTGCGCCGATCTCCCGGCACCATTTCGCAAACGCAATGACAAAGTCATGATCTATTTTGTAGAAATTTTCTTTTGAACCCGCTTGCTTTATAGTAGTGCCTAAGGAGCAAAAAGCATGTATGGCAACATCACCTGAGCTTAAGGCGGTAATCAATGAATGATTATCCCCTCCTAAATCCTTTTCTCTAAGCTTGTCTACTATATCGATAACGGGCAGTCGATCAAAATCCACCTGTATTTGGACAAGTTTGTGGTGCTTCAATGTTAATTCCTTCCTTCCAACGGCAATGACCTGATCATAATGGTCCTGAATAAAAAGCTGGTGAAGCAACTGCGTGCCTACCAAGCCGGAACCTCCAGCTATTATTGCGACTCTAAGCATATCAGTCTGTAATTATGCGATTGAATATTTTGGTCAAATCTTCCCACTCGAAACGGCTGGTGGGCGTCCTTCGGCTTACCTCCAAGTCTTCGCCTCTCACGACAAGGTCAAAAGAAAAAACAAAGTCTGCTCCTTTCTCAAGCCAGCCTTTGGCCGTTGAAAAACGCATGTCATTATAAATATACGTAGAATCTGACGTCTTCAGCAACCAGTCATAATTACTGGAAAATTTAGTCAATCCTTGATATGCTCGGAATTTCAGGAGTTCATTTTCCAAGGTGCTATTCCGCTCAAAAAACAAAAACGATTCAAAGGGCACAGTTCCCCGCCAGGGATTAAAATATCCTGCATAGTAGCCCTCAGGAGTTTTGATGATCCCTTGCCACAGAAAATTTTGCAATGGTGCCGGAATGGTCTGGTACTGCTCTACTGCTACGTTTTGTCTTGCCATCGCCACTTTAATCGCAGGCTCTACGATGAAATATTTATTAACAATGGTAAATAACAGATAAACATGGGACAACAGGATCGAAGCGAAGACAACATTTCTTCTTACTGTCGATTGCCTATTTAAAAACATAACAGCTATTAAACCCGCCAACATGGGAAGGGTGTAAGCAGGGTCGATTATAAAAATCGTGTTAAGTTCAACACGGTAGTCGCTAAAGGGAAGAAACAACTGCGTACCATAAGAGGTGAAGCTGTCCAGCAAGGGGTGCGTGAAGATGGTCCAGAAAAACAATTGGGTCCAAAGCCAAAAGGATTGTCCCTGAGACCATTGCGACCTTGATACAAGCCAACCCAGCAATGGCCCCAGTATAAAACCGAAGACTAAGGAATGAGAAAATCCGCGGTGAAAATTTACATAGGCGACCTCACCCATAAAGAATCCACCAATCACATCCAGATCGGGGATTGTCCCTCCAATAGCACCCCACAACAAAGCCCTATTTCCCAGCTTCTTGCCGGCTACTACTTCTGCAACGGCAGCTCCTAAAACTATCTGAGTCAGTGAATCCACTGCCTATTCGATTAAAGTCAAAAACTCTGCGTCTATGGTCGCATTTTTGTCCCTTGCATACCACAAGTGGATTGATTCAATAAATTGCTGCTTGCTGATCCCTTTGGGATCTTTTCGGTAAGCCAAGTACTGCTGTTGAAGAACTTGGGGACGTGGCCCCCAAGTGAACAACTCCACAAGGTCCTCATTAAGAGCGATCAACTTGGGTATGGACCTGCCGCCATTGGTAAGATAGGCATCCATAATATCGGGATGTTCACCTCTCAAAATAAAACGTATAGCTACCAAGGGGCTGTATCGTGCAACTTTGACCATAAAAGGGATGCTTTGCGCAGCGTCCCCACACCAAGCCTCGGTCAACACCAACCAAGTTTGAGGGGCATCAATGAGGGATACTTTATGCTGAAGTTCCGAACTTACGATGGCCGTTTTGTCCCAACGCTCCATTCTTCGGACGTTCATACGGGTATACTCAATCAAGGCCGCATTCTGTTGCTGACCGGTGGTTTTTCCTTGGGCCAAAAGATCATTAATTAAATTTCTGTACTGTTGATAGGTAACACTTTCCTGAATCAGCTCAGGAGTGATTTGGGTAATTATAGATGACATAGGTAACAAAACACTTTCTTATCCCAAACAACAGGGATCACTGCGGCTTGGTTCTTTCCCACTCCAAGAACTTCTCAATGTCTGTGTTGAGACTTTTAAAAATAGCCATAATCACAGTGATATCATCAATATAACCAACTACCGGGATAAAGTCTGGAATAAAATCAACCGGCAGTACAAAATAAAGTACTCCCAGCACCAACAGTCCCAAGGTTCGTGTAGATACACCCCGATATTCCTTGGTGTAATAGGCCTTCAACATTCTAAACACCACCTCAATTTGGGCCTTCGATTCCTTGACAGCCGGTATCTCCGCAACTTCGCTAAGTTTATGAGAGGCTTTTTGAAGCAGTTCCCTTAATTTGTCGCGGTTGGATGCAATACTTTCAGCCTTGGTTTGGTAGGTAGCTTTTACCTTAGCCAAAAATCCCTCTTTATTTTCTTCAACGGATGTTACCTTTTTCTTTTTCATGGTCAACTAGATCCAGGGGCTACATTATCTCTTTCTCCTTTTATCAAACGGTGGTCCTAAAAATAAACCCTTATTTCAGCTTTCACGTTCTTCAAAGCCTGTGAAATACTGTCCTTGTTCTTTTCTAGGTAAAGCTGGAAAATCCTTTTGTTCAAATCTATTCCTCGGGCTTCTTCATTAAGATCCTGAGCTGCCCGATTAATCATGGTGATCACTTGTTCTATGGCATTTTTAACACTCTCCCAAGTTTCATCTGAAAAGTATAGCTGCTGCGACAGGTTATGGTTGAATTCCTCCCTCACTTCTGACAGCAGCAAATGATGCAATTCTTTAGCAGAATAATTTCCAGTGTTCACCCTTCTGATGAGATTATTAGGCGTCACGCGTTCTAGCAATAGACAAATCCTCTCTGCTGCCTGCAATCTCAGGGGAAGAATGGTTTCCGAATTTTTTGTTTTTAAGGAGATCAGCTTATTTTCTCTTTCACTCTTCAAAAATGATACCGCAACCAAGTACATTCCATATATGACCAAGCCAGCAGGCAGGACAATTTTTAAAATATCTGCAATTAAGTCCATGTAGTTTTTTTGTGAATATCTTAAATAAAAGCGTTGAATAAAACCTTCATCAATTCTTAATTCCTTCCTAATTTTGAACTATCCAACGGACAAATGCATTAAATCGACATGTTGATTCCCATAGAAATTACCGATAAGGCCAGAGCGGAAATCAAAAACATCATGGCTAACAAAAATATTCCCGCAGAATACCGGCTTCGTGTGGGTGTCAAAGGCGGTGGATGCGGGGGTGTTTCTTACAACCTCGGATTTGACACTCCCAAAGAAAACGACCAGCAATTTGAAATTGACGGGATCCCGGTTTTAATGGAAAAAAAGCATGTCATGTTTTTGATGGGCATGAAGGTTGACTTTTACGACGGTGCTGAAGCCAGGGGTTTTACATTTGTCAATCCTAAGGATCAAATCTAAGCATCATAGCTAACCCTTTCTACTTGTAGTCCTCCGGAAAACTCACTTCCACCACAGAATAGTTGACCACACCGCCGAGCGCGGGATTATGCTTTTTGATAATCACCTGGATTTTGACTAAGTTAGGATAGGCAGCCAAAATGTCCTGAATCATTAAGTGAGCAAGATGCTCCAGCAACCTCACCGGAACCTTCATGTGGTTCTGCGCGATCTGATACAGCCTTACATAATCTACGGTGGATTTTAGATCGTCATGCAGCATACCTTTTTTAAAGTCTGTCTCCACATGAATATCCACAGTAAAGCGGTTTCCCAATTTTTTTTCTTCAGAAAACACCCCATGGTAAGCGTGGAATTCTATACCTTCCAGTGATACCCTTCCCATCAATCAAATTGGTCGAAAAATGAACCAGACTCCTTTTTCTTCTCCTTCTCTACTACTATAGGTTCGGAATCATCTAACGCTGCCTCATCGGATCGGCTTTCTTCTCCTGAGCCTAAGGCAACTTCCTCTACTTGTTCAGGCGATTCCGCTTCAAGTGCTTCCTCTTCAAATGTTTCTTCCTTCACCTCTACTTCACCGCTCTCAAAGGCTGTAACGATGGTCTGCTTGATCTCACTATAAGGGCTGGCACCAGCCGACACATCCAATCGATCCAGTTCTTCGATCACTTTAGCATGGGCGGTTATGTCAATATGTTCCAGCTCATCTTCGGCTATTTTAACCGTCTCCAAGGTCTCAGCAGCGATGCTTTTAAGGTTCTTGATCACGATCTCCCGCTGTGCCAGCAACGTCTCATAATTTTCAATCAACGCCGAAACATCTTGTTTTAAATTATCCAACACTGCTTTTGCATGAGACTCGGCAGCCTCAATTTTTTGTCGGGCCTGCTTGTCTGCATCCGAGGTGAGTGCTTCCGCCTTTGTCCTTGCGTCATTGATGATAAGCTCTGCTGTTTTATTGGCTTCTTCGATGATGGCAGCACCGGTATCTTCTGCTGATTTCAGGGTTCTAAACAGAGAGCCTTCTACCTGCTTTAGTTTTTCGGATTCTTTCTGGGCCTGTTCATACTTTAGCTCCAGCATTTTCTTTTCGTCACTGATCTTTTCCCACTCTTGGGACAATAAAGTCAGAAAAGCCGTTACCTCGTCTTTATCGTAGCCTCTGAATATCTTTTCGAATGTTTTTTGGCGGATCTCTAGTGGTGTTATTCTCATTACATTATAGATCTATGTCCCAAATGGTGACAGTACGGTCATCACTGATGGCAATGATTTGTTGGTTATATCTGCTCCATAACACCTTGTTAATGGAGGTACCGTGTCCAGCATGTCTTGCTTTATCGATTACTTTAAGCAATTGCAGTGAACGCGCATCCCAAAGCTTAATGGATTTGTCCATGCTACAGGTCACAAAGTATCGGCCATCTTCTCTAAAATCGACATAGTTGATGGCATACATGTGGGCTACAATGCTTTCAATTTCCCGGTATTGCTCAGTTTCCCAGAATTTAAGATGTGCATCCCTCCCTCCACTGACCAAAAGCCTGCCTCCGGGGAAATAGGACAATGCAAATACAGAGTTGGTATGACCATCCAGCCGAGCCAGCGGCTTCCAGGTATTTAAGTCAAAAACAACTACCGAATTGTCGCTGGAACCGACAGCAAGATGTCTATGAAGGGGGTCTATTGAAAATACTCTAACGTTCTGGTTGCTTATCTTGATATGCTTTAGCACAGACTTCTCTTCTATATCCATGACAACAATCACACCACTACCCGTTCCCACTAAAAGCGTATCCTCAAAAACCTGCAGATCAAATATAGAATGGTCTGTTATTTTACGGGACCAAACCTCCTTCTTGCTGTCAAGGTCTATGGCGTGAATGCCTTCAAAGTTATGCCCGATAAACAATTGCCTTCTCTTCCTATCCACCGCCAAGGCATATACGGAATGCGGTAACTTGGCAACCAGCTTGCCATCCTTAGGATCCTCCAAATCCCATTCAACCACCATACCATCGCCTGCGCCCGTATAAAAGTATCTGGGATCAGCACCTTCAGCCAAAGCATAGATGCTGTGATTGTGCCCTGTCAAGGTATACAGTTTATTTACTTGGGTTTTTGGCATATATTGCAATGACAATGTAGAGTAGCTTCTAAAGCATGCAAACAAAAATAGAAAAAATTAGCCCGTTATCAGCCTTTGCTATTAATAATTATATGGAACAGGACTGCCTATCCTGTGATTTTTTGAGCTTTAGAGAAAAGCTTTCCTGCGCAGTAATCAGTCATCCGGAAAAAAGTCGGGAGTGGAAAGGCGCGCGTATGGCAATCAAGGATGCTTTAGACTGCCTTAGTTTACCTTACCCTGGCTTCTATAAAGACGAACACGGCAAAAGCCATCCCATGAACAATTACGGCTATGTTTCGCTTACCCATAGTCATGGCTGGGCGGCAGCAATTTTTCACAAAGAAATGCCTGTAGGCATTGACCTTGATTTCGTAAGGGAAAAGGTAGTTAAGCTGGGGCCGAAATTTCTGGACCCCTCCGAACTCGCATTTCTGGCTAAAGATCCACTGCTCCATACCATTGCTTGGTCAGCCAAAGAGACGATTTACAAATGCCAGGGCAAAAAAGGGATCAGTCTAAAGCAGAACATCTTACTACAGCCTTTTACCAAGGAACAAAGGATCATAAAGGGGAAAGTCTATGGTACAGACTTTGCAGACCACCATTATGCTGTAGAAGTAGAACGGAACAAGGAAATGGTGTTAACTTATACAGTATGGTAAAATTTCGAAATAATGCATAACCTATTCATAAGTCTGCTCTTACTACTGCTTTCCCTCCCTGCCTACGCACAAATGGTCAATAATTTTTCGTTAAAAGACGTTGTTTCCGGCAATGAGTTTGTGCTTTCTCAACATCAATCAGCTACTGCCGTAGTGTTGGTTTTTACCAGCAATTCTTGCCCTTATTCGAAGCTTTACGAGTCCCGAATCGCTGATTTAGCCACGCGGTTTATACCTCAAGGTTTTAGGTTTGCATTGATAAATCCCCATGCTGATGCCGCGGAAGGAGAAAGTGCAGCGGAAATGGTCAAGCGATCGGGCTCTACTTTGGCAGGCCTCCCTTACCTCAGCGATCAAAGCCAGTCTGTGACGCGCGCACTGAACATCACAAAATTGCCTCAAGTGGTTGTAGTTACACCCAGTCCACAAGGTTTTTCAGTGGCCTATGAAGGTGGAATTGACAACAACCCTCAACTTCCCCAAAGTGCTACGCAGACTTATTTAGAAGATGCCTTGCAAAGCATCATTCAAAATAAAACAGCTCAACCTGCTTCAACACGTGCTGTTGGTTGTAATGTTAAAAGCCCCTAAGCCTCTACGATAGCCAACAGTTCTCGAATTTCTCCCGCCTTTTCTAAATCACCGATTTTCTCAAAAGCTATATACAGATTCCTTAAGGTGCGCTTGATGATTTCGATGTTTTTGCAGGGTTCGAAGTACTCTCTCTGTGGTTGAATTCGCAAATGTTCCAGATAATTGGTAATATCTTGCTTCGTGAAAATCAACCCTTTATTGAAAGCATTGATATAGAAGGTAACCTCCTCTGACTTATAGGTAAGTACAAACAAATTAGGGAGATTCACCCCGTATACGGGTAGACCCAACTTATTCGCGACCAACAAATAGATGGAGCATAGACTGATTGGATTGCCCTTTCTACTTTCGAGCACATTGCTCAACATGCTGTTGCCGGGCGAATGAAAATTTTTTGTATTGGCGGAAAAACGAAGGCTTCCAAAAAGAATGTTATTAATTATGCGGATTTTGTCATAAGGAGGAAGCTCATTATTGAACGCTGTCCAAACCTCAAAATATATTTGATGCATTTCAGCATTTAGCTTCTCGAATTCCAGTTCAGGATATTGATAGGTGTTGACCAGCCAAAGCCCTGTCAGCAAATCTTGTTCCCCTGAATCCCTCCAAGCCACAAGCTTTTCTTTAAGGGAGGAAAACTGCAATTCATGCACCAGCTCCTCGATCTCCCGTTGTAGTTCAGGATTGAAACTATTTTCCCATCGATCCTCTAAAAACGGAATCACGTCTTTTCCCAAAGAAATTATCTTGCCTTTAACGTGGTTTTTGACTTCCCTATCTGTATCGTCCAAAAGCGAGACTAGAGCATGAAGCTCCTTTTCACTCAGTTTTTCCATCGCAAATCTTAATCATTCCAAAAACAGGAGGCAAAGCTCATTGGTTCCTTTCTTTCGTGTAATCCATGCTCAAGGAACTTTAGCATGTTGGCCGCCTCTCCACTGACAAATTTACGAATTTCCGCGCATCAACGGGTTGAACATGAAGACGAGCTCTGTCAGGATAAAGGACGTAGCATCTCCTGTCCGATAGCACTTTTGGATGCTAAATGTCTCACCCAAATTACAAAGATTCTATTTCCTCTTTATATGCTTTAATGGCTCGGTAGATTCCAGATGAAATGTATGTTTGACCCTGCTTGCTGTTTAAGTAATTTTCTTCAGTAGGATTGGAAAGAAATCCTGTTTCTACCAACACACTAGGCATACTTGTGGTCCAAAGTACATAGAAAGGCGCTTGTTTCACGCCCCTACTTGAACGATTGACGCGGGTGGAAAAATCAGTCTCTATTTTCTGAGCAAGAGAAAGACTGTTGGCAAAATGGGCCTTTTGCATGAGGTTAAACATCATGTATGACTCGGGCGACTGTGGGTCAAACCCCTCATAATTCTCTTCGTAATTATCTTCTAGAAGAATAACAGCATTCTCCCGCTTTACGATATCAAAGTTCGCGTTGAAGTTTTTGGATCCCATCACAAATGTCTCTGTGCCATATACAGAGGGTGTTCTCGTAGCATTGCAATGAATTGAAACAAATAGATCAGCCTTGTTTCTATTGGCGATATTTGCCCTCTCCTTCAGCTCTACGAATACATCTGTCTTACGGGTATAGATCACCTCTACGTCAGGAAGGTTTTCTTTGATATAATTTCCCACCTGCAATGCCAGGGACAACACGACGTCTTTTTCCCTTGTTTTCTTTCCTACGGTTCCGGGGTCTTTCCCACCATGACCCGCATCAAGTACTACACGCCTCAACTTAAATTCGGTCGGCTTAGCTGCCAACAAATTTCCTCCCAGCAAGGACAGGGAGGAACCCAGAAGTAGTTTTTTAATCGTGGTCCTTCTATCCATAAAAGAATTTTTATCTAACAATCTCTATCCAGTCAAAATATGTTATTGGTTCCGTTGAACCAGCAGGGTGAGGGCCTGTGCACAAAGCAAAACACGCTGGTTGAAAGCGATGCCTAAATTGTTGAATATTTTTGGGCTTGCTTCGTTCCTTACACGTTAATAACACTAACTTTATGCGAAAATTATAAATTTTTAATGCAAATAGAAATAATCGGTGCAGAATATTAAGCTCGTCGTTCTTTCCGTAACTCTACTGATTTCATTCCAGTTGCATGTTTTTTCTCAACAGACACAAGCAAAGCCCGCTGAAATTGAAATCACCACCCCTGATACCTTGCTTAATCCCAGGGTATTGCCCAATGATCCGCTGGCACCGATAGACACGCTAATCATTAACGATACCATCCCTGCGACCGATTCAACAAAAGCAGTGCCTAAAAACGAGATTGAGACAGTAATCAACTATTACGCTGAAGATAGCATTGTATCCGATTTTACAGCCAATAAAGTCTTTCTATACAAAGATGCTTGGTTTGAATACGGCAATATACGCTTGGATGCAGATTACATAGAGATCGACTGGGAAAAGAGCATGATTTACGCCTCCGGCCTTCAGGATACTACAGGAGTAAAACAGGGAAATCCGATTTTTAAGGAAGGGGCCAGCACCTACGAGATCCGGAAGGAGATGCGCTATAACTTCAAATCCAGAAAGGCTATTATCACCGATGTGGTCACTCAGCAGGATGAGGGTCTATTGCGTGGACAAACCGTTAAGAAGGACGCGGACGAAAACGTTTATTTGAGCCATGCCTTCTATACCACCTGTGATCTGGTAGAGCCCCACTGGCATATCTCCTCTTCCAGGATTAAGTCCATCCGGGGAGATAAAATTGTATCCGGTCCATTCAACTTCTATTTCAACAATATCCCTACGCCGGTAGGGTTGCCCTTTGGGATTATTCCCGACACGCCGGATGAAAAGAGCAGTGGTATCATATTTCCGTCATATGGTGAAGAACAGGCAAGAGGCTTCTTTTTGAGGGATTTCGGCTACTATTTTGCCTTCAACGACTATATCCATGCCAAATTGACCGGGGAAGTGTTTTCCAAAGGAGGATATGGACTCAAGACTGCTGCCGTATACAACAAGCGATACCGCTTCCGCGGAGGTTTCAATGTAGACTATCAGCGTTTTAGCAGCCCCGAAACCGCGGAGGTACCCATTGATTATAACGCCTTTTGGTTGAGGTGGAACCATACCCCGGAAAGCCGCGGCAACTCCAGGTTTTCTGCTTCTGCCAACTTCGGAACCAAATCCTATAATGATAATATCCTGAACCAAACTAATTTTCTTCAAAATACGGCTTCTGACTTTTCTTCTAATATATCTTACAGCAAAACATTTGCAGGCACGCCTTTTAGTATGTCGGCCAACTTAAGGCACTCCCAAAATCAGGTCACCAATGAGGTCAATCTATTGCTTCCGGAACTGGCGATCAATATGAACCGCCAAAACCCTTTTAGAAACATCAAGTTTGAGCCGCTTAAGACGCTCAACATTGCTTGGAACTTCAACGCACAGAACTCCATCAGCAACCGGATCACCAACGAGTTGGGCGTGGAGCCAGAGCTCGTACAAGATGGTTCTAATAACCGCAACACACCGGAGGTAACCCCTTTTAATTTCCGTAATTTGTCAAAATTGTTAAGGGACGCTGAGAATGGCTTCAAGCATAACATTCCGATCTCTTCAAATTTTTCGTTGTTTAGGTATTTTACAGGAACAGCCTCTTTCAACTACACAGAACTTTGGTACCTAGACAGGATCAATTACTACTACAACCCGGTAGAGGAGCGGGTGGACAGGATCTTAGAAAATGGCTTTAACCGGGTTGGTTATTATAATGCCTCCTTCAACCTCAGCACCAATATCTATGGTTTTTATACCTTCCGCAAGGGTTCAAAAATAGAAGCCATAAGACACCATGTGCAGCCTACCTTTGGCTTTAACACGACACCTGACTTTTCTGATCCTAAGTATGGATACTATCAGACCGTACAAATGGACAATCAAGGCAGGGAGCAGGTATATTCCAGGTTTCAAGGGTTCATTTTTGGGGGAGCGCCAAGAGGAGAATCCAAATCTTTAAGTTTTTCGATCAGAAACGTTTTGGAAGCAAAAGTAAAAACGGAAAGTGATACTGCTGAAGCTACAACTAAAAAAGTACCTATCCTCCAAACCTTGAATATCGCATCCAACTACAACTTTGCAGTGGATTCTTTCAATTTGGCCCCATTTAACATTAACACAAGAACATCCTTATTTAATCAACGTATTTCGGCCTTCGTATCCGCTAATCTGGATCCTTATGCCGTCCAAACCACCACCAACGCGCAAGGTGCTGAAGTGACGAGGCGTATCAACCAATTTGCTTGGAAGAGAGGCCAAGGCATTGGCACCTTGAGAAGTGCCACTTTAAACCTCAATGGGAGCATCAATCCCAGTGCATCGGAAAAATCGCCCGCCGAGGTCCGCGATGAGCTGACCAATGAATTTCTGGAACAGGGTGGCGAGATGAATGAATTTGTTGAAAACGAGATCAGCCGCATCGCCCAAGATCCTAGTCAATATATAGATTGGTCCATCCCTTGGAACATGACTTTTGGCTATAATTTGAGCTACAGCAAGCAGGCTAACGGCAGAACCAATGTCACCCAAGCCGTCAATGTTTCCGGTGACCTCAGTTTGTCAGAAAAGTGGAAGATCAATTTTACATCCGGATTTGACCTCTCGGCGGGTAAAGCCACACAAACGATGATAGGTATCGCCAGAGATCTTCATTGTTGGCAAATGAATGTCAACTGGGTTCCCTTCGGGAGGTTTACTTCCTACAGTATTGACATTCGCGTCAAATCCTCCATACTAAAAGATTTGAAGGTATCTAGAAGAAGATCGTTCTTCGACTCCTTCTAACTCTTGCTTCAACTCATTTAAAAGAGCAGAGCGATTAGATCGCCCTGCTGCTGCCTTCAAATTCCGATAACAGCACACGAAACTGGCTAAGCGGCTCTTCAAAGCGTTCTTTATTCTCCTTCCTCAAGGCGACAGCACAAGAGGCGATGGTAATTACCACCAAAACCCAATAAGTGGTCCAATAACCGTCTCCCTCCAGCGGAATATACAATTCGAACACCGCATAACATCCGATGATTGTGCTCAACGGAATCAAAAACCTCTCATAGTTTCTTTTAAATTGATAGAAGTCGTTTAGCAGATCGTGTCTTCTTCTTATATACTGGTAGAGAGAGGAAGAGGATGAGTCTAGGGGACGGGTCACCGCCATGGCCTTAAACTTCTTCATCAACATGTATAAAAAAGGGATATGGAGCATTACGCCTATGGCGCACACGGCAAACAACGGATAGTCATTCCAATACTTAACCATTACATGACTTAAAAGCGCAAATACTCCCAGTTCCAATGCAAAGGCTGACCAGAAATATTTCATGACTTTGCCAGTCTGCCTTTTGACCCTAGACTTCATCAACTGTTCGAACGAATGGGCATCATAATGTTGCTCCTGTCCAGCCACTTGGCTTTTCCAGATATTTTTTAGTTCATCACACATAACTCAATTATTTATATTTCTCATTAACTGCTGTAGCTCTTTTTTCGCCCTAACAAGCCTTACGCTTACATTCGACTTGGTTAGGCCCGTAATCTCTGCGATCTCCTCATAACTTAACTCTTCGAGGTAAAGCATCATAATTGCTTTATTGACCGGAGTAAGTGTATCGATGGCTTTATATAATTCTCCGATAGCTTCCTCTTTATCATTTTCCGAATGTGTAGCGATCTGCTCATGTTCGGTATCCATGGAAATAGCCGGATTGTTTCTGGTTTTCCGCTTATAGGTAAGTGCAGTATTCAAACAAACACTGTACATCCAAGTAGAGAATTTGGAACGTCTGTCGAATCTATCGAAGGAGCGCCAGAGTTGATACATCATTTCCTGCAACACATCCTCTTGGTCCTCGGACCCATTGAAGTAGATCCGGCACACTTTATAAGCAATCCCCATGTTTTCATTAATGAGCTTGAGAAACTGCGTATCGATAGATCCAGACATCTTCTTTTTTTTATTTCTATTTAATTAGTATCACTAATTCTCAAATCACTACACATTGTATAACTTTTTCTTTATTCTTCGACAAAATTTTCACCGCAGGAACCTCCTTTTAATAGAAAGATATTGATCAGAAAGGGAATTTCGTTAGTTTTAATCTATATTCATAGAACAAACAATAAGCCCTCACAATATGAAAAACCTATATTCTCTCCTCATGCTATGCATGATAGCGCTCGGCGGTTGCCAAAGCTCAACCAGCAACGGCGATATTGACGAATCAACTACTCAAGAAGTGTTGGACCATCATTGGCAGACTTTTGTTGCCAACGACCTGGAAGGAGTAATGGAAGATTATACAGAGGAATCAATATTAGTCACCCCTAACGGCACTTATAAAGGTCTGGAACAAATCCGTCAGAACTTCATTAATGCTTTCAACTCATTTCCTTACCAAAGCAGTACACTCACACTTGCCCAAAGCAAGGTGGTTCAAGACATTGGCTACATTTTATGGGAAGCAGATACGCCTAATTTCACCTTAGAGTACGCAACAGACACATTTATCATCCGAGACGGAAAGATCATCCGGCAGACCTATGCCGGCGTATCGACTCCAAAGTGAGACAGCTTGTAGGAGCATGAAACAACTTTAACATCTTGTAGATGGCCGAAAAGGACAATTTAGAGATCCAAAGTTTAGCAGAACAACCCCGGCAACATTTATTGTGGATGCCGGATCGGAGGGCCGGTAAATACCTACTTCTACTACTGCTAATATTGGTCATTTGTACCTTTGTTCTTGACCCTCCGCTCTTGGATCAGCCTTTTCCTCCAGCTGTTGTCAAGGTTGCAAAGCATGTTATTATAGCAGACCTAATCCTTATCAATGTAGTAATGGTATATTTTGCCATGTACAGAAAGAAAAAGTCTATTACCTTGGATGAAAACGGGATACACCTTCAAGACAAAAAAACAGTTGTCTGGAATGACCTTCAATGGTATCATATCCATGTTTTCTCATCTCGAGGGTTAAGGGTTATCACCTTAAACACTAAAGATCAGAAATTATTGATTACTGCAGAAGACGACAAAGCCCTGGGGAATTTTGAAAAAGACCTGCGCCATTTTGCTCCAATTCATAGCCCTTCAGCAAAGGATTACAAACAGATACCCTCCTCAAAAAGGTGGGGTTACTTCTACATAGGTCTGGTTTTAGCCCTCTACTTCGGAGCCGTATTTTATTTTGAACTAAAGTTGGTTTTCACACTACTACTTGCTCCGGAGGTGCTGTTTGTCATTATGATGATCTATGTTGAAAAAATAAGAGGCCGTCCTTGGTCTTTGGCAAATTAGTGCAATACCTCCGTAACGACAAGCCACCAGCACCTTAAATGGCCTTACCGGCAATAGCTTGATAAGTTGCTGGGATATTTTCAACAATATCAGTGGCGATGGTGCCTCGTCCTTTATCAGATGATGCCAATTCCCCCGCTAAGCCGTGATGATAAACCCCACAGATAGCGGCATTGCCAACCTGGTAACCTTGTCCTAAGAACGAAGAAAGCATACCTGTCAGCACGTCTCCCGCACCTGCCGTGGCCATAAATTGGGTACCAGAACTATTGAAATACTGCTCTCCGTCTGGGGTAGTGATGACGGTATTGGCACCTTTTAATACCAAGACACAAGGGTATTGTTCACAAAATGCTAACGCTTTATCCATACGCTCAATCTGATCCCGGCATTTCCCGACAAGGCGCTCAAACTCTATTAAATGTGGGGTGAGTATGACTTCCGCTCTCAACAGGGACAGCAGCTCTCTATTGGCAGCAATAATATTAATCGCATCTGCGTCCAAGACCATCGGCTTCTCGAACTTCTCTAACAGATAGATCAAACAATCTCTTGCCTCAGCGCTGGTTCCCATGCCCGGTCCTACACCTATTGCATCGAACCTCTCGAGCTCAGGCAAGCCTTCCTTGCTCAACACATGTTTATTGTTAGAAGACTCCACCATTACCTCGGGCAGGGAGCTCTGCAGGATGTCTACACCACACTGGGGAACAAAACAGGAGACTAATCCACTCCCTGTGCGCAATGCCGCTTGAGAGGATAGGCGAATGGAACCAATCTTCCCGTAGCTACCCCCTACCAACAATACCTTGCCAAAGCTACCCTTGTGACTAAACCGATGAAAAACTTTGTGTCTAGAAAGGATATCCTGCTTTTGAACAAAATAACGAGCGCTTGAATAAGTTTCAAAGAAAGATGGAGGAATCCCTATATCCAAGACAACGAGCGCACCCGTATAAAGGGCATGTTCAGGTAGTAGCAATGACAACTTTGGAAACTGAAAGCTGACAGTATAATCGGCGATAAATGCCTCTCCTTGAAGCATGGAATCAGACGGCAAACCCGAGGGCAGGTCTACAGCAATTTTGATAGCATGGCAGGTATTTAATTTTTGAATCAGCGCTAAATATGTTGTGTCCAAAGGCCTATTGATACCTACCCCAAAGACGGCATCAACAATTACATTTACCTGCAGAGTAGCTTGTACTAAGACCTCGACAGAAGTCACGGCAACTTCTTGCGGTAATAAGTTGAAGTTTTGGCTAAAGTCAGGCGAAGCTTTGTCCAGATCGCCAATGTAATAAACGCTGACCTGATATCCTTGTTGAGACAGCAAACGGGAGATTGCCAATCCATCTCCTCCATTGTTCCCTGTCCCGCATATTATTCCAATGGTAGCCTGTTGATTAAAATGGCTGATATACCACCTACAAAAGGCAGAGGCTGCCCTTTCCATCAGGTCAAAAGAAGAAATACCTGTTTGGTTAATGTAGGCGCGGTCTAACAACTTAACCTCATGTCCAGCTATAATCTTTTGCATCATCACAATTCAATTAATACCTGTAGATCGTAGGTTTCAATATTACCAATAAACAAAAAAACCGTCCCTAATGAGACGGTTTTTTTGTTGAGTTTATTAAACTCATTGATCAAGTTTTTGAGTCGAAGCGTATAACACCCTTCTTGCATCAGCTTCGCGAAGTTCAAACTGAACGTCACTGATAGGACCCATTTTTACTTCTCTATCCACTTTCATGGAGATGGTAATCATATCTCTTTCAGCTTCTGACAAAGCATCCTTTTCTTGGTTAACCCACTGCACAATATCGCTGGGGTTGATCAATGCATCATTTGCCTGAATCCGTGGCTCCGTACCATAGAGCCCTTTGTTTTTGGGTTCACCAATATACAAAAACGAGATCAAGCTTTTTTTCTGCAATTTTTGTAGCTGGGTGGCCTGGGGAAGTCTTTGTTCCACAAGTATGTCCTGTTCCCTCATTACGGTAGTCACCATAAAGAAGAAAAGAAGCATAAACACGATATCTGGTAAAGACGCTACGGATATAGTCGTAGAAGCCTTATTCTTTTTCTTAAATTTAGCCATAACTTATTCTGCTCCAATTTTATCAGGTTCAGCAATGGAAATCGCCATTGGGATATCGGCTTTTCCTCGGTCTATCAACTCAGCCTCTCCAGGATTTTCAGCGGATAAAGCACGGTATTCGTCAGCGCTAAGTCCAACACGTTCGCCGTAAATCTCAAAGTAAGCTCTCTTTACAAGGTCAAATACCTCAAGATACCTTTCATAGCTTGTACCCCTGTTGGTCTTGATGGAAACCACCGCTCCGCCTGACAATGGATGATCAGAAGATGTTGGATCTCGTTCTGCCAGTGCTTTCAATGATGGCGGCAGGCTGTTATATACCGCCTGTGCCTGCTCATTAGGCGCACCGAAATTGAGAACAAAACGTTTAACATCCTCGGTCAAGCCTTCGGTATTATCCCTAAACTCTCCCTCCACCAATAGTTGGTCATTAGCGTTGACCAAGATGTTGAAGATATTTCGCTCGTTCACCTGAATATCTGGTGGCGGAACGTTGGGATCCTGCTTAGGAGGAAGAATGTTCAAAATACCTTTGTCTGAAGCAATTGTTGTGGTCACCAGAAAGAAAATCAATAGAAGGAATGCGATATCAGCCATTGATCCCGCAGGGATCTCCGGTGCTTCCTTTTTCATTCTGCTCGCCATTATCTTATTGCTTTAGAAAGTTCGTTTACAAATATACTTACAAAGGCTATTATGAACAGGAAGTATGTTGACATCAATAGCCCGCCTACAAACTGTGAAGAACCAGGAGTTAAGTTAAATGGCTCAGCTGCAAATCTTGCTGTTACTTCGTTGTCAGACATTGACCAAGCAATGCCAAAAACAACCAACAATGCTACAACCGCCACTCCGGTTTTCACCAAACTTTTAGGGTTACCCAGTGAGTTAATTAGAGGCAACAGCACACCTGCCACTACTCCAATTACCACCAAGAAGTAACCAATATATAATCCGATATCGTATATATCCATGTTAATTCTCTTTAGTGTGAAATTTTAGTCAAGAACAAAAATCCAACAACTAATATTAATGTGTTAATTTATGTCTTACCAATAAATCCACCAAAGAGATAGAAGCATCTTCCATGCTATTGGCAAGAGAGTCAATTTTTGCTACAATGTAGTTGTAGAATACTTGAAGGATGATCGCAACGATCAAACCACCTACTGTAGTAATCAAGGCCACTTTAATACCACCCGCTACAAGAGATGGAGAGATATCACCAGCTGCTTCGATAGCATCGAATGCTTCGATCATACCAATTACTGTACCCAAGAATCCTAACATAGGTGCAGTAGCGATGAACAAGGCAATCCAGATCAGACCTTTTTCCAATCTACCCATTTCTACAGAACCGTAGGCGATAATAGACTTTTCTACCATGTCGATGCCTTCAGAATATCTCATCAAGCCTTGGGTAAAGATAGAGGCAACTGGTCCTCTTGTGTTTTTAGTTACATCTTTTGCAGCTTCAATGCCACCTGTTTCAAGTGCATCTTCAACTTTAGCCAAAAGCTTTTTGGTGTTGGTTGATGACAAGTTTAGCGTGATAATTCTTTCCAAAGCAACTGCCAAACCCAAAATTAAACAGATCAAAATAGGAGTCATGAAGGTCACACCACCTTCGATAAATTTCTCTTTAAGGATTTGGTGGAAGCTCTGCTCTTCTTCAACAACATCATCCACAATGGTTGGGCTGGATGGCTGAGCTGTTGTAGTTACAGCAGCATCTTCGGTTTCAGTTGTGTCTTGTGCTTGGGTGACAACGGGTGACAATAGGATCCCCGCAAGCATGAACAAAGTGATTAACTTTTTCATAATTTAGATTTAAATAGACTTTTAATTAATAAAGGTTGAACGGTTTCTTATTTAGGAATTAGTTTTAAAGTTATGATTTTTTCAATTCAAATAACAAGCGCTTGGATTAATTTTTCAAATTTTAATTTAAGCTACTGCTTCGCCCAAACATACATACATTTTTGAAGAGAACATCAAAATCAACCCAGGTTTTTATATAAAAGGAAGACAGGTCCAATAAAAGGTCAAATAAAAATTCCAGCCTTTCAAGTCACCCAAATCTTCAAAAACCATTTCCCTTGTGGAATTCGGGCAGAAAATGTAGAGAGGAAGGGATTCGAACCCTCGATACCCTTTAGGGGTATACACGCTTTCCAGGCGTGCTCCTTCGACCGCTCGGACACCTCTCTATGTGATTCTGGCTACGATCAAGGCAACAAATAAAATTATAAATTTCAGTCAAAGCAAGTAATACTTGGCTTAATTAAGGGAAGTCACTGTTTTTGAACTAAATAAATATTATTTGCTTTTTTAACCCTTTGATCATCAATGTACTTTATTGTCCCGCTTGACCACCCGTCGCAGACATTTCCCCTGCCAAGGGTATTACCAGCTTTCTTTTGACCTCTTCATCGTCACTCTCATTTCCTAACAAAAACATCATTTTGGTAACGGCAGCTTCTGTAGTAATATCTCCTCCACTTAAAACACCCATTCGCTTCAAATCCTTGCTGGTTTGATATCGGCCTTGAATCACTCTTCCTCCATTCACTTGCGACACGTTCAGTATAATTATGCCGTTATCTATAGCTCGTTCTAATATTTGTAAAAACCATGGCTCACTAGGGCTGTTGCCCGAACCATAGGTTTCCAAAATTACCCCACGCAGCCCTTCTATATTAAAACAGCTTTCCAACACCTTAGTAGTGATACCTGGAAAAAGCTTGACTACCATCACGTTGTTGTCTAAACGGTTGAGATAACGTAGTCTGCCCTCCTCAAAAGGCTTAATGGCGGCATAATTATAGTCAATGATGATCCCTGATTCTGCCAGCGGGGGATAATTCTCTGACTCGAAAGCATCAAAATGAACACTCTGTACCTTTTTGGACCTATTGCCTCTCAACAACAAATGGTTGAAATAGATACAGACTTCGGGAACCACCGGCTTGCCATTCCTTTTGGCAGTAGCTATTTCCAAAGATGTCATCAGATTTTCCCTTGCATCTGAACGCATCGCACTGATTGGCAGTTGAGCTCCTGTAAAGATGATTGGTTTGTTGAGTCCTTTGAGCATAAAACTCAACATAGATGCAGAGTATGCCATGGTGTCGGTACCATGGAGTACCACAAAACCATCATAGGTATCATAATTCTCATATATAATATAAGCCATATCAATCCAATGCTGCATGTTGACATTGGAAGAGTCGATAGGCTCAGGAAAGGAGATCACCGTGATGCTGACATTCATACTCGTCAGATTGGGAATTTTTTCCAAAATCTGCCCAAAATTAAAAGGGACTAATGAGCCAGAACTATTATAAGCCATGCCCAATGTCCCTCCTGTATAGATGATCAGCACCGAAGATTCTATATCTTGTTTGGCAGCAGTATTTAATCGTACAATTTTGTAATTCATCTCCTAAAGCTTAAAAACGCCTACGGCATTTCGATGGGTGGCTTCGGCCACTTCGTCTAAGTCTGTGCCTGTCAATTCACCTACCCTGTAGGCGATCAAAGGGATATACTCGGGGGTGTTCCGCTTTCCCCGATGCGGCACCGGCGCAAGATAGGGCGCGTCTGTCTCCAAAACCAAATGTTCCAGCCCCAACTCGGGAAGAACCTGATCTAATCCACCGTTTTTAAAAGTCGCGACCCCTCCGATTCCCAAGAGAAATCCCAAATCAATAATCTCTCTTGCCTGCGCCAAACTCCCTGTAAAACAATGGAAAATCCCCTTCAGCCGCTCATCGTGTAAGCTTCTAACCAGTGCTATAGTCTCATCAATAGACTCTCTGCAATGAAGGATAATAGGCAAGTCTTTCTGCTTGGCCCATTCAATTTGGATTTTTAAAGCCTGCTTTTGATGCTCAAAATAGGTTTTATCCCAATATAGGTCGAGACCTGCCTCGCCAATACCCGCAAAGCTGCGTTTGTTTAGCCACTCCTCCATTACATACAGCTGCTTCTCGAAGTCCTTATCCACATCGCAAGGATGCAGACCCATCATTGGCACGCAAATCTCGGGGTGTCGCAGTTCTGTTTCAAGCATCGCATCAATAGATGCCACATCTATATTGGGCATATAGATTTTGCCTACTCCATTTTCCACCGCCCGCTGAACCACTTCATCTCTGTCGTCGTCAAATTTTTTAGAATAGATATGGGCGTGGGTGTCTATATATTTCATGGATAATATCGCTCTTTCCAATTAATTGATGAAGGCCAAAAATAATAAACTATTGTACACCAAGAGACCATCAAATAATAAAATTCAAAAAGCAGCAGGTGAATCGTGGATATGCTCATACCAGCCTTGCCCGCAAAACTCCTCACCAAAAGGGACTGGATCACCATCTTCATGATCCAGATGCCCGCGCCCCACAGCGGATGATGAATAACCACGAACAACATAGCGGGAAAAAAGCCACACTGCAGCGCCAAAAGCACGATCCAATACCAGGGTAGGGCCATCGCTCCTTTCATCCATCTCTTTCTTTGCTTCAAAAGCTCAGAAATATTCTTTTCACTCTTTGTCATCACCAAAGCTCCAGCTGACACCTGTTGAACAGGTTTATAGCCTTTTTCTATTGCCGCTTGGGCCAATGCAAAATCCTCTGTAACCGAAAAAGGAAGCCCTTGAAAACCTCCCACCTTCCAGTAAGCCTCCCTACTAATCAGCATATTATTCCCCATGCTAGTGACCGAGTAGGCAAGATCGGCAGTGCCTTTAATCATACTTTGCGTAAGCCACCAGTCTATTGCCTGCATCTTGGCAAAAAAACCCTTGGGTCTTACCGCAGTAATCCCTGTAACGACACCAAATGAAGCACGGAAGGCGCAAACCATTTCTTTAACCCATGCGGGGTTGACCTGACAATCCGCATCTGTAAAGAGCAACAGATCACCCGTAGCTATGTTAATCATTTGGCTTAATGCCCGCGCTTTGCCGTTCATATTACGGGAAGCATCGAGAGGGAGGATATCCAAAGCATGCCGATTGGGGTGTGCTGCCACCCACGTCCCAATGATATGCGCTGTAGCATCGCTGCTTTGGTCATTACCGACAATGAATTGTATGCATTCTCGGGGATAATCAAGTTTTTCCAAGGCTTGCAGACAGGAAGGCAAAAGCATTTCTTCATTACGCGCTGGCACAAGAACCGTTACGCGGGGCCACTCCTTAAGTGATCTACCCTGCCTATGATCAAGAAAATTAAAAGATTGAAGAAGCCACAACACTATGTCTTGAAGGACCAAAAGGACGATCACTATTAGGTTCAGGTAGATCATCAGATACTGACCACAAAAACCCTACAATACTGCCGACTTATATCCGCTGGCTTGAAGAAAATCTAAAAATGCCGGCAAGACCTCCCGGACCAGTCCAGCCGTTTTTGCCTGATCATGAAAGAGGATGATTGAACCGTTTTGGATGTATTTTTTAAGTTTTCTTAAACAACGGTCGGGAAGCTGTTTTGCATGATAATCACCGGAGAGCACATCCCACATGATAATTTGATAAGTTTGGGAAACCATCTTTATCTGGCGATGTGTCATTCGGCCATAAGGAGCACGGAATAAGGTAGGCCGAAGGTCCAATAGGTGACTTAGGGTCGACTGGCATTTTTCTACATTCTCCACATATTCCTCCGCGGAAAACCGAAGTCCATTAAGGTGGTTGAAGGTGTGGTTGCCTATTTGGTGACCCTGATCCCTGACTTTTTTGGCTAGGGACAAATGCTTCACCACATTCTCTCCAACCATAAAAAACGTAGCTTTCATTTCCCGCTCAGCCAGCTCTTCTAATACAAAATCTGTGATGCCGGGCACGGGACCATCATCGAAAGTGAGGTAAACCTTCTTTTCGCCTCTGCTCCGATGCCAAACATAACGAGGGAAAAAAAGCTGAACCCATGAGGGCACGTGATGAAAAAGCATGGGTCAGTTGAAGCGTATACTTAGCAAAGTAGCATCATCCTTTCGGGCAACCCCTTCAGCAAAAGCATCCAGCGCAGCAAAAAACTGCTCGTGAAACAGTTTGGGATGCATGCATAGGTTGCCGGAAACATATTTTTCAAACCTCAGATCCCCGAAGTCTTCTCCCTTTTGATTGCTCGATTCCGTCAAGCCATCGGTATAAAGGTGAAGGGTAAACTGGCTCAGGTTTTCTCTTTTCCCTATTTCCAGAAAAGGTAACTCCTCAAAAGCTCCCAATATCGTAGTGCCAGCTTCGAGCAGTTCGGTTCTGCTTTCGCCCTCCCAGCATAGGACGGGGGGATTATGTCCGGCGTTGACATAGGTTAGTTCGCGCCTACTGTAACTATAGTAACCCAAAAAGAAGGTGATAAAGCGATCCCCTTTGGTGTTTTCGAACAATGTATAATTCAGCTGTTCGACGATCATTTTCAAATCTGACGAACTCCGTAACAGCGTTCTCAAAGCGGCCTGAAAATTAGACATCAGCAGCGCGGCAGGCATTCCTTTGCCCGACACATCCGCTATACAGAAAAACACTTCATCTTTATTCTTCTGTACCAAGTCATAATAATCACCCCCTACCGTACTGTGGGGATAGTAAGTCACTTTGGCTTGTAATTTTTCTGTTTCCGGAAGTTCCGCGGGAAACAGCATGCGTTGCACATTGCTGGCTATTTCAATTTCCTTATTGAGCCTTTCTTGGTCCAGCTGCTTTCGCGCAAAGCGCTTGTTTTCCAAGGCTACCACCAGTATATTGGTTAAGGCCTGAGTAAAATCAAGATCTAGCTCCCGGTCATCTTCTTTCTTTTTTAAAAGCAAAATGGCCAACATTTTGTCTTTATGGTATACAGGCACATATATATCCAGCTCACCGAACGAATACTCCTCCGACATGACCAGGTTGAGCTTACCGATCTCTTTATTTTCCTGCACATCCCGATAAGGAATGGCTTTAGGGGTCCGGCTTTTGATGTTGTGGGCAACCCTTTCTGTGAAGCCCTCGTTGTCGGCCACATAAAGGATCAATGACTTGATATTCAGGTGTACCAGGCAGGTGAATTTGAATATCTCCAACAACACTGCCTCCCGCTTGTTTTCATTGATGGCTTGGGTAATTTCTAACAGCGCTTTTAGCTCTAGCTCCTTACGCTGAAATTTGACCGCTTCGGTGATCATTTTTAACAATTTTTATGATGCGTTGTGCTCCAGCAATCCTTTTTTGGATGCCAAATAAAAGTAGGTCTTGCCTTTGTTTGGGATGTCAGGATCATCGAAAACCTCTTCATCCGGATTGGAAAAGCAATTTATCCACTCCTTGTCAACTAGTCTTTGCAAGATAATCAAAAGCTTCTCATCATCCCAATCCAGTTCTTTTTTTAAATAATCATAGGATTGTACAAAATATAATTCATCTAATAAGTCATATTCCTCATCTGTCATATTCTTGGCAGTTTGCTATTATTCATTCTCTCATAATATGGTCATGCAAATGTTAGATAAAATGCAACCATGTTCTGCCTCCCCCAGGCGGACTTGATTCTTCAACAAATTTAAAACCTGAAATAAATATCCCGTCCTTTCCAGTTGTATTTTCCCCTTAACGTACCCAACCCTACTATTATAACATATATAGGGTGTAAAAAACTTGTGGCAACATAATCATAGAGCGAGGGATGACAGCGGAAATTCGCCAACACTTTCCCTAGCACTCTTTTTTCCACACCTATCTTCAGCACCCAAAATATGATGAAGATCATTTTATCTTGGGACGGACCGAATAAAAGGGCCAGAGAGGCTATTGCAATTAGTGATAGCAGAAAGGTGGCAATTGCCGACATGGCATGCACTGCCGATTGGTGAAGGCTCCATTTCCCCGCCCAGCGCACTCTTTGCTGCAGGAGTGCGGAAAAATGAGGTAAAGCTTGTGTCCATACCAACACCTTGCTGTTATACTGGTAGATGGTCGCTTCTGCACCGTACTTGTCCACGATCTTCTTGAGAAGAAATTCATCATCGCCAGAAGCATAGTTTTCATTTCCTACATATCCCTGCACTGCTAGAAATGCAGATTTTCTATAGGCAAGGTTGGCGCCGCTACACATAATTGGCCTGCCGACGTCAAAAAAATAGCTAGTTGTTAATATAATGCTGGACCACTCAATCTGTTGGAATCTCTGAAAAAAACTGCTATGCTCCTTAGTTAATACCGGACCTGCTACAAGCTGCGTCCCCATGCGTTGAAAAGGCTGCATCATTTGTGCCACCCAGTTTGATGGCAGCAGGCAATCCACATCGGTAGTAAGTATTATTTGCGCCTGACTGAAACATACCCCTTTAGTCAAGGCCGCCTTTTTTCCGATGCCATCATTCTTCAACAATATCCAGTTAGGAAGTTGGTTTGCTGCAATGAAATCTGAAATCAAAGCCGCAGATTCATCCTCACTATGATCATCAATGAAAAGCACTTCCTCGACTGCAGCGGCAACTTCTTTAAGATGGCCCAGAAATGCGGGCAGATGCATTGCTTCATTTCGAAATGGAACTAGCAAGGCCTTTTTTACTGCGCAGGGATTTCCGGCAACATTGTTTTTACCGTTTGTCCACTTTCTCCCTATGGCCACCAGTACCATGGTATAAAAAAGAATTATGAACAGAAATGCAAAACCCATGACTTGGCTAGCTTTAAAGAAAAAGCAAGGTTCCTCATTCCATGTATGTATTTCAGTTAAATTGCGGTGTGAATGAAGGAACGACAAAAGTAGCAAAAGAAAAAGTAATTCTAGGAATTGACCCCGGCACCAATGTCATGGGGTATGGGCTGGTTCTTGTTGAGGGCAAAAAATATAGTATCATCCAGTATGGCGTCATTCATCTAAAAAAGTATGAATCTCACGAGCTAAAACTAAAGAAGATATTTGAGCGTATTGCCGGAATTATCGACGAGTTTCATCCTGATATGGTAGCTTTGGAAGCTCCGTTTTTTGGTCAAAATGTCCAATCCATGCTTAAATTGGGTCGTGCCCAAGGAGTCGCGATGGCAGCTGCACTCTCACGCGATGTGCCCATCACCGAGTATTCTCCCAAAAAAGTAAAGCAGTCGGTAACTGGAAACGGTAATGCTTCTAAGGAGCAGGTGGCAGAAATGCTGAAAACATTGTTGAGATTGACCGAAACGCCCAAGTTACTGGACGCTACAGATGCTTTGGCAGTCGCCCTATGCCACCACTTCCATGATGGACGGATCCAAACAAGAGGAAGAAGTGCAGGGTGGAAATCCTTTGTGGAAGAAAATCCGGATCGTGTTAAAGGATAATTTTTTGGTATATTGTGCTAGAGAACCGTCAATCCATTAATGGGTATCGGAAGCAAAATCTAATTTTTGTCGTATGAAGAAAAGTATTAAAACAGTAGACAAATGTTTTTCTGATTTTCAGTCCGCATTGGCGGAGCTCAAAGAGCTGGTAGAAGAAGCAAAGTTCAAGAGTCACCAAGAAAAATATGAGCAAAAAGTCATCAGAGCGTTCGAAGTCAGTCATGAATTGGCACTTACCACTATGTCGGAATATCTGAGGACTCAAGGTAGGCCCGCCTACATGGGCCCCAGGGATACAACGGTAGAGGCTTTTCATGATGACTTGATTGATGATGGCGAGGGCTGGCTGGACATGATCATCATCCGAATCAAGACCACGCCAATTTACAATGAAGACACTACCAAGCCCTTGTATGATAAAATACTTTCCAAATACATCCGCCTTTTTGAAAATTTCGAAAATAGGCTTACGCAAAGGCTTGAAAACAATTGACGCGCTAAATTAGGAGAAAGCCGTTGGCTACCTCCTAATTTTAATATCAAAATCTAGGCCTTCGATACGTTCTCCTCGGAATCGGATTTTGTCAGCTCCGCAAACCAGAAGTTTTTTTTGCGCTTGGTGCCATCTTCCAAAACCAAATCATATGGGCGCTGGACGAGCTCCTTGCAGTATGTGGAGATAGGCTTCGAAAATGCAGGACCGTCGTAGCAAAAGGAGTGGAATTCTCCGTTTTCTCCACACGGATCTACATTTGCAGTCAACTGTTTTAGAAAGGCATGGCTATAGTCCGTCCCTACCCATTCTTTTTGAATCAAATCAGCATCCGCTGCGCAAATCTTGGTTTTAAAACCCGCGCTGAGGAATTCACGCGCCAAGTCCATCGTATTTGAGGCCCACAAGGGAAAGACGGCTGTAAATCCTTTTTCAGCAAGTTTTACTTCCCGGTATTCCTTTAGGTCTTCTAACAAAATATCACCATAGGCGATATGTGTGACTCCTTCTGCTTGCAATTCATTCAGATATTCGCTTATGGCTTCTTCATAGGCCTTGTTTTGGCCAGAAGCTGGAAAGTACACTTTATCTATCCTGATCCCGAGTGACGCAGCCTGTGCTTCAATTAATGTTACGTGAATCCCGTGCATCCCGACCCGATGGTTGTCTTCGCTCAAGGTGGTATGGAGGGATACTACCTCATACTGTGGATCATGGATCAGCTTCCATAGTGCATATGCGCTATCCTTTCCACCGCTCCAGCTTAAGCTGATTTTAATTTTGCTCATCATTAATAAAAGTAGAACTTAGAAGGTACCCGTCCCACATTTAATTTGGTAATTTCTACACCTTCCTCATCGGTAATCACCACGGTACCGTTACCTTGGATACCGTTGTCATCGGCGATATACAGTCTGCCATTCGCTTCATCTATCCCAATGCCACGAAGGTTCCTCGCCTCATAAATGGTCTTGGGTGTCCCAGCCCCCGTAATTGAAACAGTAATGACCGCATTATCTGTATAGCTGTAATCCTCGCTATAGGCAGAAGTCAACACCCAAGCCTGTCCTTGATTATCTAAAACCAATCGGCTCGAATTAGGGATATCAAAC
>DATGQZ010000061.1:0-25114 GCA_035303945.1 Cyclobacteriaceae bacterium | reverse complement strand
GCAATAGAACAATATGTCCATCAGTCGGAGGTCTATATGGCCGAAATCGAGGGTGAGCCTATGGGTGTGGTTTGTCTATATCCCGTCGATGCCCGTACGGTGGAAATCAAAAAATTGGCCATAGCAGAGCGTTACCAGGGTAGGGGATATGGCACCCTCTTGATGGATGGGATCAAGGAAAGAGTAAAAAAAGACCATGCGACAATGATCGTCGGCACCGCTGATGCGGGAGGAGGAGGCAGATCGCCTTTTACGAAAAGAACGGCTTTAGGAAGTTTGGGCTGAAAAAGAACTTTTTTATCGATCATTATAAAGCACCCATCTATGAGGATGGGGTGCAGTTAAGGGATATGGTGATGTTAAAGTTGGAGCTTTAATGGTTTTCCCTAGATGCTATTATTGCTGCAAAGGAATTGTGGCTGGCTTTTAACAGCAATGTACCGCAATCCCTATTTTCCCAAGATAATTAATGCTTGCCCAAGTGCATGGTCTTAGCTATGTCCAAACGCCGCTCTTTGAATGACTCACCCCCACTTCGGATGCCCACTGACCCTCTTCCGATGTACCCCCTCCCGCTTCCGAAGTACCCCCTCCCACTTCATATACCCAATGAGTTACTTCGGATGTACCCCCTCCCACATCGGAACCCCAACGTTGGAGTTCAGACTGACAAGCGCCGAGATCGGAAGTCCAAGGTCGGGGTTCGGAAGCCCGATTTTTGACATAATTGTTCCAATTTTTCAACTCAAAATCCGAAAATTCCGCTTCGGAGGGGAAAATCCAGACATTTTTGCACAAAAATTTAATTTTGAAGCTCATAAAGGGATACTTCCGATGGGGGGAGGGGTCCTTCGGAATCCCACGTGTCAGGTTCTGATCTCAAAATTTCGGGATCGGAAGCCCAAATTTGGGTTCGCAGCTCAAATTATCTGTCTTTTTGGCAGAAATTTCACCTTCAGAAGCCCAGCGCTGCCTCTTTGCACCGGGATCTTCGCCTTCGGAAGTCCCATATTGAGGTTCGGAAGTTGCCTTTTGCCATGGAAAATCGAAAGCCGCCTGGTAGTGCCTCGCTAAGGCTGTTCTGGATTTCCTTAATTGAGAACCTAAGCTAGAAAGAAGAAAGTGATGGATCAATCCATTTGCTTTCCTACAGCCAAAGGTGCTGTTTGTCCTCCGCTTTTCCAGCAGGGACCAATACCCTTTCAAGCTTGATCTCCATCATTGCTTCTCAGCACACGGCAGGGATTGCCCACAGCCACGGTATTCGGCGGGATGCTTTTGATGACCACGCTGCCTGCACCGATAACGGCATTGCGCCCAATGGTCACGCCGGGCAAGATAATCACACCGCCACCGATCCATACATTGTCTTCAATGACCACCGGCAAGGCATAAGTGCGGAAATAAGGCTCCTCCATCCCTGGGTGCCAATCCTTAATGATACGCTCCTCCACCTTAGGAGAATGGCTCGCGGTGTAGATCTGCACATTAGACGCGATCAGCACATTGTTGCCAATGGTGATGGTGTTGCAATCGACAAAGGTGCAGTTCATACCGATGATGACATTGTCGCCGATCAAGGTGTGGATGCCATAGTCACAATAAAAAGGGGTGTCCACGTTGACATTGCTGCCTACCCGCCCAAAGAGTTGGCGGAGCAAGTTCTGCCTGCTGTCGGTATCCCTGCTGTCGGACTGGTTGTAAGCCTGTGTCAAATGCCTGGCCTGGTGTATGATCTGCATCATTTCTGCACAGGCAGAATTAAACGTTTCGCCGGACAGGCATTTATCTAGCTCTGATTTCATAGCGGAGTCTTTATTTTTTGCGAAGGTAAGATGGAGCGCTCTAAAAAGAATTCAGCTATCTTAAAATCGACCGGTTGGCGCGCAAGGTGCTGAGATGTTGGGGGCTCATCCCCAGGTAGGAGGCAATATAACCCAAGTTTACCCGCTGCAACAGGCCGGGATTGTGGGCGATAAACTGCTCATAACGCTGTTCGGCAGAGAGGCTCAAATGGTCCAGCCGAAGCCTTTGGGTTTTCAAGAGCACTTCCTGATGGATTATCCTTGACCAATTCGCAACTTCTATATTATGCGCATAAAGGGCATTCAATTCCTTAATGGGCATGGCATAAATGATCGCATCTTCAAGCAACTGTATATTTTCAAAGCCCTCGGTCTGGTGGTACAGTGCGTAGGAAGAAAAAATCAGTTCTCCCTCTTGGCTAAACCAGCTGGTGACTTCCTTTCCATCGACCAAAAGGTAGGTGCGCGCGCAGCCTTCTTCGATAAAATAGATACATTCATCCACCATTCCTGCCCGGTACAGGTGATGATGCTTGGAAAGCTTTCGCCTCCTCAGGTGTTGCGCCAGTTCCAGGAGGGAAGCATCGGAAACGGGATAGTATTTCCTGATACCTTGGGTGATGTTGAATATTTCAGACAGGTTCATTCGCTATTTTATCTTTGAAGTTCTAATTTACCGATGTTATTCGTCCGCGTAAATCTTATCTACCAGTTAAGTAAAATTTAATAGCCGATTGAAATGCTTGGCTCCCTTGGGGATAGAGCCAAGCATACTACAAAGGCTTTTTATGCACCTTATTATTCATGAAAGAAACCTATCTACAGGATCAGACTTTTGAGCCGGGCGAGAGGCTCGAAAGGGGAGAATATGAAAATTGTCTTTTTAGAGGATGTGACCTGAGTGAGCAGGATCTTTCCCAATACAGCTTTATTGATTGTACTTTTGATGCCTGTAATCTGAGCCTGGCCAAGCTTCACAAGACGCTGTTGAACAATGTACAATTCAAGGACTGCAAGATGCTGGGACTGCGTTTTGACCACTGCAACCCCATTGGCCTGTCTTTTTCCTTTACGGGCTGCCAGCTCCAGCATGCTTCTTTCTATAAGGTCAAAAGCAGAAAAACCCGTTTTAACAAATGTCAGTTGGTAGAAGTGGATTTTGCGGAAGCGGATTTGACGGAAGGCATCTTTGCGGATTGCGACCTAAGCGGCGCCATTTTTGACCAGACCATATTGGAAAGGCGGATTTCAGAACAGCTTATCATTTCTCCCTTGATCCGGAAAACAACAGGATCAAAAAGGCCAGATTTTCGCTTAGCGGCCTTCCCGGGCTGTTGGACAAATACAATATCAAAGTAGAGGGCTAAGCCGGTCAAAAACCGCAGACTTGCTCCTAAATTGCTGCTTTTCCTTTCCTTTTTGGACATACCAACCCAGGTTTTCACGATATGACTACATCATCCGTTGATCTGGCTACTTTAGCCTAGGCGTCGCTAAGCATCTTTGTATCATCATTTACTTAAAAGAAAAGCAAAGATGAAAAACAGGCAAGTATGGTTTGTGACCGGGGCATCTCAAGGTTTGGGTTTGGCCCTGGTGAAAAGTTTGTTACAAGGCGGCTATGCGGTTGCTGCCACATCCCGGGATGCTCAAGGACTGAGGATAGCGATTGGCGATCCCTCCGAAGCCTTTCTTCCGCTGGAGGTCAGCTTGACGGAGGAGCAAAGTGTGCAATCTGCCATTGTGCAAACAATCGCGCATTTTGGGTATATTGATGTGGTAGTCAACAATGCCGGCTATGGCCAACTGGGGACCTTGGAAGAGCTGACCGATCGGGAGGCGCGGGCAAATTTTGAGGTGAATGTATTCGGCGCCCTGCATGTGATCCGAAACGTTATGCCTTATTTGCGGCAGCAGCGTTCGGGCAAGCTCTTCAATATCTCCTCTATAGGTGGCTTATTCGGGAGTTTCCCAGGCTGGGGGATTTATTGTGCCACCAAGTTTGCCATGGCGGGATTCACGGAAGCATTGGCGGAAGAGGTCAGAGCCTTTGGCATCACGGCGACGGTCATTTATCCAGGCTATTTCAGAACCAACTTCCTCAGCAAAGGCTCGGTGAGAAGCGCCCAGCAAGCTATTCCGGAATACGAGACTGCCCGGCAGTCAGAGCAAGCACACTTTGACAGCATCCATGGCAATCAGCCCAATAATCCTGACAAGGCTGCGGAGGCGATCATTGCTTTGGCTAAGGAAGAAAACCCTCCGGTCCATCTGCTCTTGGGCGTAGACACCATCGACATGTTAAATGCGAAGCTGGAACGGCTTGATTCGGACATAAAGGCATGGGAATCTTACACCTTATCTACTGGATTTTCCTCTTGATCATCGGGAGGTATGGTGTCATACAAGGAAAGCAAGTAAATTTAGCATGATGAACAAGACATTCCACTTCCACACCATCGCTGACTTCCATGCCTTTTGCAAATTGCCTAAGCCGGAGCATCCTTTGATCAGCCTGATCGATTACAGTAAGGTGTGCTATTCGGCAGAAGGGGAGGAGCTCAAATGGGTGCAGCATTTCTATTCCATTGGGTTGAAGCGGAATGTCAATGCTAAGTTCAACTATGGACAGCAGCTTTACGACTTTGATGCAGGCGTGCTGACCTTTGTGTCGCCGATGCAGTTTTTGAAGCTGGAGATGAATCCCGCGGTAGAGGTAACACCTACGGGCTGGCTTTTACTGATCCATCCGGACTTCCTATGGGGCACGGGTCTGGCCAACAAGATCCAAAGCTATGACTTTTTCCACTATGCCGTGAAGGAGGCTTTGTTCCTTTCGGATAAGGAGGAAAAAGTGATGGTAGACATACTCTTAAAAATAGAGCAGGAGTACCAAGCCAATATGGACAAGTTCAGTCAGGATTTGATTATTACGCAGCTGGAACTGCTTTTGATCTATGCGGAGCGCTTTTATGAGCGACAGTTTTTTACCCGCAAGAAGTCCAGCCATGAACTGCTGCACCGGTTTGAAGCGGTACTTGCCCATTATTTTGAAAAGGATAACTTGCTGGAAACAGGCATACCTACGGTGACTGCCATTGCGGAGGAATTGAACCTTTCACCGAACTATTTGGGTACTTTGTTGCGGCTTCACACCCGGCAGACTACCCAACAACATATACAGAACCGCTTGATCGACCGCGCCAAGGAAAAGCTGAGTACCACCTACCTTTCGGTCAGTGAGATCGCCTACGAACTGGGATTTGAGCATCCGCAGTCTTTTAACAAGTGGTTTAAGCAAAAGACGAAGCAAACTCCATTGGCCTTTAGGCAGTCCTTTAACTGAAGATCCTAAGCTCTCGGTGCCAGCAAAGGTGAGTGACTTTTTATAGCCTTGTACCGCTTGGGGTTCTGATAATTATGTAACTTGGGGAATATTTTTATACCATAAGCCCCTATAGGTCACCATCATGGCAAACCCATATTTACTTCATGGCCAACTGACGGCCGTTGTCGGCCAGCAAGAGGCGCTGGCTGAGATTTTAATAGAAGCCTCCCAACTGCTCTCCAAGGTCAAAGGCTGCAGACTCTATGTCATCAGTAAGGAGGCAAGCGAGCCCCAGGCGGTGTATATCACGGAAATTTGGGACAGCAAGGAAGATCATGACCTTTCTCTAAATGATGAAGGGGTAAAGGCGCTGATCATGAAAGCCATGCCCTTGTTGGATGGTCCACCCAGTAAGGGTCAGGAACTGGAGGTATGGGGAGGTCTTGGAATCTAGCCTGTTTACGAAACATTACCATGGAAGGAAAGATAATTTATACCTTTTCGGCAAGGCTGTGGCAACACGCCGGGCAGAGCAATTGGTTTTTTGTGTCTTTGCCCGCAGATATGGCTGGGGAAATCCGCGAAAACCTGCAGTGGTTGGAGGAAGGCTGGGGCCGGCTCAAAGCCCGGGCAAGCATAGGCTTGAGCCAATGGGACACCGCCATCTGGTACGACACCAAGCAGCAGACCTATCTCCTTCCCGTCAAAGGAGAAATCAGAAAAAAGGAAAAGCTCACGGCGGATATGGAAGTCAAGGTCATGCTTTGGGTTTAAGTCTTTCAGAACAAGCCTATCCAGATGCTGTAAAAGCACTGGTTGTAGGTGGATAGTTACCGCTCCACTACTTTGTATTTTTTGCCGGGCAAAGATTTGATGATGCCCTGGAATTCCAGCTGAAGCAGTTTGGTGGCCAGCTGGCTCAGGGAAAGTTGGGTCATCCAGCTGAGTTGGTCGATCTCCAACTCCTTATTGTCCAGTAAAACCTTTACGATGGCCTGTTCTTCCGCCTCAAAAGCGCTTAAATCCAAAGGGGCTGGCTTGGCTGGGGCCGAGGTGCCAGGTAGATGCCAAGATAATGCTTCCTCTATTTCTTTTGGACCGAGGTAAATGCCTGCTTTCATGCTCCGGATGAGGTTGTTGCAGCCTTCACTGTATTTGGACTGCAGGTTGCCGGGCACAGCAAATACTTCTTTGTTATAACTGTAGGCAATTTCCGCCGTGATCAAGGCACCTCCTTTAATTGCCGCTTCCACAATTATTACCGCATCCGAGAGGCCGGCAATGATCCGGTTGCGCTGGGGGAAGTTGGCGCGGTTAAGGTCGCTGCCCAGCCTGTATTCGGAGAGCAGGCCACCCTGTTCCATCATGCTGTTGGCGACGCTTTTATGGGCGGCGGGATAGATCTTATCCAAGGAAGTGCCCAATATGCCAAGGGTGGGCAGGCTGGACTGCAAGGCCGCGCGGTGCGCTTCAATATCTATTCCATAGGCCAAGCCACTGATGATGGTAGGGGCATAGGGCGCGAGGTCTTCTACAATCTTTTTGGTGATGCTTCTGCCATATTCAGAGGCATTGCGCGTCCCTACGATGCCGATGCTTCTTTCGGGATTGAGGTTGATATTCCCTTTGGTGAAGAGGATAACAGGAGCATCAATAAAGGCCTTGAGCCGGGCAGGATAGGAGGGGTCTGCGTAGCTGTGGATCTGTACATCATGCTTGATGCAGTCTTGGATGATCTTTTCGGCTTGGGAGAGGTATTGAGAATATTGACTTCTTAAGGATAAAAGTTTGCTGCCTATTCCGGGGATTTTTTCTGCTTTCCCCTTCGGCATAGTGAAAAAGTAAGTGGGGGAGCCGCAATAGCTGATGATATTTTTGTAAATCCCTGGCCCGATCTGAGGAATAAGGCTAAGGGCAATATGGTCTGCTAAGGCATCATTGACTGGAGTTGACATTGAGGTTGTCTCTTATTTCTATCAAAAAGTGCCTGATCTCTTTGAGTTTGCTCACCATTTGCGCCTTTTCGGCTACTTGATGCCGGTCCTGCTTGATGATTTCCTGAGCCCCCTGCAGGGTATAGCCTTTCTCCTTGACTAGATGGTAGATCAAGCGGATCTGCGCAATGTCTTCCTTGGTGAACCTCCGGTTGCCTTTCTTGTCTTTCTTGGGGCGGATAATGTCAAATTCGCCTTCCCAATACCTGATCAAGGAAGTGGCCACGTCAAACATATCGGCCACTTCCCCGATGGAATAATATTTTTTCTCTATTTCTTTTTCCTTGTAAGGCACAACAAAAGAAGATTAAGACAGGGACTGGTTTTCTCTAGAAGCCAATTCGAGAATCTTATCAAATTCGCTTGGCTCCAGGTCTTTGAAGAAATAGTTAACAGGATTAAGGAATTTTCCATCCTTCATCACTTCATAATGCACGTGCGGCGCGGTGGAAGAACCGGTGCTGCCTACATTACCGATTTGGTCGCCTCTTTTTACTTTTTGGCCTACCTTGACAGTGAAGTCGTTCATATGCGCATAGCGGGAGGTAAAGCCAAAACCATGGTCGATCACCACAAATTTACCATATCCTCCAAACTCGGTTTTTACTTCTTTGACTACGCCGTCACCTGTGGCATAAATAGGCGTCCCTTTAGCAGCGGAAAAGTCGATACCGGTGTGCATTTTTCTTACCTTCAAAATGGGATGGAGCCTCATGCCGTAACCGGAGGCAAGCCGGTTCAATTCTTCATTATGGATTGGCTGGATGGCAGGGATGGAGGCCCAGTATTCTTCTTTGTTGAGGGCTGTTTGGGAAAGCTCATCATAGGAGACCGACTGCACGTAAAGCTGTCTTTTCAACTGCTCTACTTTTTCCATGGCGGAGACGATCATCTTCTCCTGGTTAAGTCCTTTTTCTTTGATTTCCTTAAAACGGTCAGCGCCTCCGTAGCCGGCGTTTCTGATGGAGCTGGGAACGGGTTCTGATTCAAAAATTACCCGGTAGAGGTTGTCGTCCCTTTCCTGAAGATCCGCCATCATGGCGTTGAGTCTGGAGACCTCCTGATCCAACAGTTCGTAGTAAAGCTTCAGTTCCTGGTTTTCCTTTCGCAGCAACAGTTCTTTAGGACTGTCGAAGTAATAGCTAAAAGTCATTAAAATCAAAACCGCCAGAATAGAAGATAAAGACAAAAACCCCAAAACGTTTAGCAGGATGTCCCATTTACTTCTAGTATATCGTTCGTACTTGCAGGTTTTCGGGTCGTAGTAATATTTTATTCTACTCATTACGTATTGAAAGGTAAATCTTATAATTTTGTGTCCCCTTAAAGATCAGGAAATCAAGATTGAAATAATAGTTGGAGAGCCCCAAAGATATATATAACGCCGACATAATCCGAAAGAAATTCAGAAAAGTAAACATTATATGGACGCTAAACGCATAAGAAGCATTTTTATTGAGTTCTTCGAATCAAAAAAACATCAATATGTTCCATCTTCTCCCATCGTGGTGAAAAACGACCCTACATTGATGTTTACCAATGCTGGCATGAACCAGTTTAAGGATTATTTTTTAGGTAACGAAGTTCCTTCTTATTCCCGTGCGGCCAATAGCCAAAAATGCTTAAGGGTTTCCGGCAAACACAATGACCTGGAGGAAGTGGGCGTGGATACCTACCACCACACCATGTTTGAGATGTTGGGCAACTGGTCTTTCGGCGATTATTTCAAGAAGGAAGCCATTGCCTGGGCATGGGAGCTCCTAACCGATATTTATAAGCTTCCCAAGGATAGGCTCTATGTCACCGTGTTTGAAGGGGATGCCTCGGACAAGCTGGACAAAGATACCGAAGCCTTTGAGCTATGGGCTAACCATATAGACAGGGAACGGATTCTGCTGGGATCCAAGAAAGATAACTTCTGGGAAATGGGAGATACAGGACCTTGCGGCCCTTGCTCTGAAATACATATTGACCTGAGGCCCGACAGTGAAAGGGCAGCAGTACCCGGCAAGGATCTGGTAAATGCCGATCATCCACAGGTGATAGAGATCTGGAACCTGGTATTTATGCAGTTCAACCGGCTGGCTGATGGGACACTTAAAGAACTTCCCGCCAAGCATGTAGACACCGGCATGGGTTTCGAGCGTTTGGTGCGCGCCATCCAAAACAAAAACTCCAATTACGATACGGATATTTTTACGCCCTTCATTGCCGCCATTGAAGGCATGTCGGGTAAGCAATATGGGCAAGATGAAAAAACAGATATAGCCATCCGGGTGATTGTGGACCATATCCGCGCCATTGCCTTTACGATTGCGGATGGCCAATTGCCCTCCAACAACAAAGCAGGCTACGTGATCCGCAGGATTTTGAGACGGGCCGTGCGCTATGGCTATTCCTTCCTGGGCTTTGAGCGGCCCTTTATGTATGAACTGATGCCGGTTTTGTCGGATACCTTTGGCGGGATATTCCCCGAAGTGAAATCCCAGGAGGCATTTATTGCTAAGGTTATACAGGAGGAAGAAGCGTCCTTCCTCAGAACCTTGGACAATGGGCTGAAAAAGCTGGAGAAGATTAAAGCCGAACTGACGGAAGCCAATGAAAAGGTGCTGCCGGGCAGGGTGGCTTTTGAACTTTACGACACCTACGGATTTCCCTTAGACCTTACCTCCCTGATCGCTAGGGAAAATGGTTTTTCTGTGGACGTAGCAGGTTTCGATGCGGAAATGGAAAAGCAGAAAAGCCGATCACGCTCCGCAGCCGGACAGGAAAGAGGAGATTGGGTGACGGTGAATGAAGATAGCGGTGCAGGTTTTGTGGGTTATGATACCTTGGAATGCAGTACCTCCATTACCCGTTATAGGGAAATTAAAGAAGCCAAAGGCACACAATACCAATTGGTGTTGGCTACTACGCCCTTCTATGCCGAAAGCGGCGGACAGGTGGGAGACCAAGGCCTATTGATCAGCGATAAAGAAACGATCAAGGTAATCGACACCAAAAAAGAAAATGACCTGACGGTGCATTTGGTGGAAAAGCTCCCCGAGCAACCAGAATTGGAGTTTGTCGCCAAAGTGGACGGCGCCAGAAGGGAAGCCATCAAGAGCAACCACTCCGCGACGCACCTGCTGCAGGCTGCGCTTAAGGAGGTACTAGGGGACCATATTCAGCAAAAGGGCTCCTTGGTCAATGAATATTTGCTGCGCTTTGACTTTTCCCATTTTGCCAAACTGACGGAGGAGGAGATCGCGGCGGTAGAAAACATCGTGAACCGCAAAATCCGCGAAAATATCGCTTTGGAAGAGAAGCGCAATGTGCCGATTGATGAAGCTAAAAGTATGGGCGCTACGGCACTGTTCGGGGAGAAGTACGGTGAATTTGTAAGGGTAATTGCCTTTGATCCAAACTTCTCCATAGAACTTTGTGGCGGAACCCACGTAAATGCCACGGGTCGGGTAGGCTTGTTTAAGATCTTATCCGAAAGTTCTATTTCTTCCGGTGTGCGAAGGATAGAAGCCGTGACTGGTGCGGCCGCCCTTGACTATGTCAATAGCCAATTGAACCTGATCAAGGAGATCAAAGAAGTGCTTAGAAATCCCAAAGATATCAAGACTGCTATTGAAGCACTGGTTCAGGATAAGCATGAGCTGAAGAAAGAGCTGGAAAGCTTGCACCTTAAGCAGACCGCTGCCCTAAAAGATGAGTTGAAGGCTGCCGCGGTGCAGCATATGGGCAGCAACTTGATCGTTCAGCAGGTTAGCTTGCCCCATGCGGACGCGTTGAAGAAATTGGCTTTTGAGTTAAAAAATGAATTAAAGCCATTGGTGGCTGTGCTGGCGGCAGATATTGATGGAAAACCCCAGATAGCCGTAATCGTAGAAGAAGAATTAGTAGGCGCCCATGGCTGGAACGCAGGGCAAATTGTCCGTGACCTCGCCAAGGCCATCCAAGGGGGTGGGGGCGGTCAGCCCTTCTTCGCCACAGCCGGCGGTAAAAAGCTGGAGGGCCTGCCGCAGGTAGTCGAAGAGGCAAGAAAGATGTTTTCGGTGGCCTAGGCCGTCGTTTTCATCTATTTGATTTGGTTTTGGCATAATTGTCTGCCATTTTTGAGATTGTTATAGTTGATATAGATTAGAATAAAACGTATGCTCTCCGAAGAAGTAAAAGGAAAATATGAGCTGGTGGTAGGACTTGAAGTACATGCCCAATTGCTGACAGCAAGTAAAATGTATAATTCAGATTCTACTGAATATGGCAATTTACCCAACACGAATATATCTGTGATTACCTTGGGACATCCAGGTACCTTGCCTAAAGTAAACAAAAAGGCAGTGGAATTTGCCATTAAAATGGGTTTGGCTTGTAATTCCGAGATCACTAGGAGAAATATATTTGCCAGAAAAAATTATTTCTACCCTGACCTTCCAAAAGGTTATCAGTTGACCCAAGACAAGGGCCCGATCTGTGTAGGCGGAAGTGTGCCAATTGTGTTGGCCAGCGGAGAGAAGAAAAGCATAGCCCTTACGAGAATCCATATGGAAGAGGATGCCGGAAAGTCCATTCACCTGGCTGGGGAAGTAGATACCTTGGTGGATTTCAACCGGGCAGGGGTACCGCTTATTGAAATTGTGTCCGAGCCTGATATGCGTTCCTCTGAAGAGGCTTACAACTTCTTGGTCGAGATCAAGAAGCTGGTGCGCTATCTGGAGATTTGCGACGGCAACATGGAAGAAGGCTCTTTGCGATGTGACGCCAACGTGTCGGTAAGGCTGAGAGGCGCCAGCACCTTTGGCAAAAAGGTGGAGGTCAAAAACATGAACTCCTTCCGAAATGTAGCCAGAGCCATTGAGCATGAATTCGAACGTCAGGTGGGCATGCTGGAAAGAGGAGAGGAGATCATCTCCGAAACGCGGACCTTTGATGCGACTACCGGTACCACTTCAGGCATGAGGACCAAGGAGGATATGAATGACTACCGCTATTTTCCTGAACCTGACCTGAGTCCAGTGGTGGTTTCGGAGGAATGGCTCAACAGCATCAGGGAAACCATGCCTTCCTTGCCGGGAGCCTTGTATGAGCGCTTTGTCAGTGAATTTGGTCTTCCCGAATATGATGCCGGTGTATTGACCGACACCAAAGAGATTGCTTTGTATTTTGAAGAGCTGTGTACCAAAACCAGCAATTACAAGGCAGCCTCCAACTGGGTGATGGGACCTGTGAAATCTTATTTAAATGAGTTGACCCTGTCCATTCAGGAATTCCCCATCAGCTCTACAAGGTTGGCGGAACTGATAGCCATCATTGACGAAGGCAAAGTCAGCTTCTCCGTGGCTTCACAACGTATCTATCCTGAATTGTTGAAAGACAGCACGAAGAGTGCCTTAGAGATCGCACAAGCGCTCAACTTGATCCAGGAAAGCGATGAGGGTTCCCTAAAGCCGATTGTGGAGAAGGTATTGGCGGAAAATTCTGCCAAGGTAGCGGAATATAAATCCGGAAAGAAAGGTCTTATGGGCATGTTTATGGGACAGGTGATGAAGCAGTCGCAAGGCAAGGCTGATCCCAAAGTGGCGAGCAGATTGCTGGCGGAATTATTGGAGAATTGATGATGAGAAAATTGAAGAATATTCTTGCCACGGGAGCGGTGCTTTCCCTGTTGGCATGCGGGAGTGGAACACAGGAATTCGACGGTGCGGTAAGCATCAAAGGACAGCTTAAAAATCAGCCCGAGGGCTATGTGGTGCTGTCCCGATATGAAGAAGACCGTTCAGAGGTGGTGGACACCATTCCGGTGAGTGACAAGGGTGAATTTGAATACCAGGTTAGCCTCGATGGCCCCGGCTTTTATGAGCTGGATCTGTATGGGCAAAAAGTGGCAAGGCTTGCCCTTTATAATGAGGATGTCAAGGTGGAGTACGACTTTGACAATGAAGACAGCTTCAAAGCTACCGGCTCCCATGATACAGATCAGATTCTGAAAGTTGATGCTTTGGTAGAGCAGTATCAGGAGGAAATCAACCAATTGAACTCGGAGTACTATGAGGCGATGAGCGCCAGGGATCAGCAGGCCATCAAGGCTATTCAGGATAAGTCTTTAGAAATAGCTGCCAACCATTCCAACAGGGTGAAGGAAACCATCAGAAGCATGGACGGGAGCTTCGCATCATTGGCAGCGGTAATGATGATTGATCCCAATACCGAATTTGAATTTTTAGACAGCCTGATCAGTGGTTTGGACCAGAAATATCCAAACACAAAGACCATCGTGTCGTTGCGTCAGCAACTGGATGAGATGCGTTCCCTCTCTGTAGGCCAACTAGCTCCAGAGATCGCCCTTCCCAATCCGGAGGGAGAACTGGTGAAGTTGTCAGATTTAAGAGGCAAATTCGTATTGATTGATTTTTGGGCAGCTTGGTGTAAGCCTTGTCGGGAAGAAAACCCCAATGTGGTAAGACTGTATCATCAGTACAAGGATAAGGGCTTTGAAGTCTTTGGCGTTTCTTTAGATAGAACCAAAGAGGCTTGGGTTGGTGCCATTGAGGAAGACGGATTGGAATGGACCCAGGTGTCGGATCTGAAATACTTTAATTCTGAAGCGGCTGCCACATACCAGATCAATGCCATTCCAGCTACCTATATGCTGGATCCTGACGGCAAGATTATTGCGAAGGATTTGAGAGGCGCGAGTTTGGAAGGCAAACTCCGGGAATTATTTCCAGATTGAAAAATAATTTATGGAGAACTTTAGCCTCTTGTAGGACAGGTATAGTACATCTCGAAAATAGCGTATACATTTGCGCGCAATTGTCAATCACCCAGTTCAAACCCAATTTATATGAAATTGACCTTTTAATGTTTTATAATTAATAAACGTCGCTATATTTCGTATTATTGGCGGGTCATCGATGTATGGTCTGTGTTTTGATGAAAAACGAAAATAATTAACTCTTATCCACAATCAAATGCTTAAATTAACAATGAAAACAGGAAGTTTTAAATTCCCTCTGAGAAGGTTACTCACCCTGGCCTTATTTTGCATGCTTGCCATGGGAGCTTGTAAAAGCAAGAAGAAAGTAGTAGAGGCAGCTCCTGAGCCTGCTCCGGTAGAGACTGCTCCCACTACGCCCACAGCCCCACCACAGCCTTCAGCTGAAGAAGTAGCGGTTAGTCGATTGGAAGGCTTCTTCTCTTCTATTGCCAATGCGAGCAGTGTTCAAAGTGCTAACAGCACCATCCAAGAAGCACTTAGCATGTTCTCTAACCAGAATACGCCTGTACTGATTGTCATCCATGAAGAAAATGGTGTAAAGGATTATGATGAGCCAACTACCATCAACAACTACCTACACTATTTGAAAGACACCAAAAAGAACCTCAACTTCATCAGCGATATCCGTTTGGACGGAAGCGGTAAGGTTACAGAATTGGAGTTAAGAAGAAGATAATCTACTAATCAGACAAATTATATCACCATGAAAAAATATATCCCCACCTTATTATTGGTTTTTCTAGCCACCACTTTTGTGGCCTTGGGTCAGGCAGACATCAGCCCCCAAAGAAAACAAGCCATTGACTCTTTGGCTTTGGAAAAAGTAAAAGACTTAAGCAAATACATCAGCATCATCGGCAGCAAGCAGACCCAGTTCTCTGAAGCTACCAGGGTAATGGACAGAGCAGAAGAATTGTTCGCACCAGGTGCTGAAATGGGAGTTTCTTCGTTAAGCAGTAATGAAGTGTCTTACTATAAGGTGAGAAACTACTTCGAAAGACTGATGGCCCTTAACTATGACCAAGTTAACATCAGCTGGTATGACATTCACTATATCAGTGATTTGGAAAGACAGCCTGATGGCAGGTATGTTGGGGTAGTTACCATCTATCAGCGATTCGAAGGAACTTCAGCTGAAAATAATTTAAACTATCGTGACACCACCAAGAAAGACATCACCATCTATGTTGAGAAAAAGCAAACTCAAGTAGCGGGTAGAACGATTGAGTTCTGGGATGTTATGTTGGGTGATGTCAGGGTCACTGAAACTTCCGCATGAGAAAAAGATTCTGTTTAATTGCTGTATTATTACTCATATTATCTATAGAGTTGGTTCCGGGGCAAGGCTTGTACAGCCCCGGACAACCTGTAGATGACGGCAGGTTTGCCGCCTCTACCAAACAAGTAAACCAATTTTTTAGACGATTCAACGGCGAAGAAAGCCAGGACGGCAAGGTCCGTTATTATCCTGGAGATAAGGAATACCGTGATAGAGAGCTGAGGAGAAGATTTCTGGGGATAATTTTTGACAATGAGACGTCACAGATTCCTAAGGACCTGAGAAACGAATTTCTGACTGAAGTAACGGCAGAAAATTATCCCCTATACCTAAACTTCCACAAAGGCAACTGGTTTGCCGAAGTTGGCACCATTTTTACATACCAAGGAAAAAGGGAGCCGGTTACCCTCTTTATGAAGCTGCAGCCTGAGGGTCTCGGCTTTGAATGGGTGATAGACAAGGTTTCCTTTAGTACGTTTAACGCTGCTTTCAACAAAGCTGAAGGCAGTGCAAAGGAGTTTCTTCATCCTTTGAGTCATGAATTGGGATTCATGAATTTGCGTAAGGCACTTCAGGATAATAAGCAACCTGAATCCTATACGCCCAAAGAATTTAAACCGGACTTCCTTACCCTATTTCTTTATGAAATAAAAAAAGGAAACATGAAGTTCGAAACGGTGACTGATGTCAAATTCCACTTCTTTCAGATCGACAAGTGGTATTTCGAACTATCGCAGTTTAACCGACCAGGCTTTAACACCGGATGGCTGATTTCAAACCTGGTCAAGTTGAATGAAAATGATAAAGAAGTGATATTGGAATATATTTATGATCAAAAATAGGCTAGCTTTATTATCATTTGTTTTCGTTATTTCCTTCTTTGACGGTAAGGCACAGGATCTCGGCGGCTATACTAAAGACGAAGTCAAAGACTTCTCTCAGAAAGTTGAAGACCAGATCCGCTTCCTGGAGTATTTTTTGAACACCGTCGGCAGCGAGAAAACTTCTGCGCGTGACAAGGACGTCATCATCAGGGATAGCTATTCAAAGATTTTCCGTGACGAAAAAGTACAGGTGGAAGATGACCTTCTGCTGGATAGAAAAGTGATCACCAACAAAGATGTGACCGCCTATCTTAAGGACGTGGAGTTCTTTTTTAAAGATGCCCAGTTCAAGTTTAAGATCAGAGAGGTAAAGCCGGCACTACGGGAAAACGATGCATTGTTTTTTATTGTTTCCCTAGACCGTACGCTTACCGCAGTGGGTTTGAACAATGAAAAAATTGAAAATACACAGCCGAGATTTATAGAAGTAAACTTGGATAAAAAATCCAATGAGCTGAAAATTGCCAGCATCTACACCACCAAGCTGAGTAGGGATAAAGAGCTGACGGATTGGTGGGAAAATCTATCTTATGAATGGTCTAGCTATTTCAAAAGCCGCTTTGGTTTCACAGAGGATTCTCTTAGCATGGACCAAATCAATAAGATTGCTGATATAGATTCCATCGACTTGTCCGGAAATACCATTATTCAGGATCTTACGCCTATACATGCTTTGAGAGAACTGAAGTATGTGGACATCAGCAATACCAATATCCATGACCTGAGCCCTATCAGCAATGTGACCTTCCTGAGCTATTTGGATATTTCCAACACGCCAACGGACGATGTCCAATTTATCAAATATTCGGATAGGCTTACCTACTTAGACATTTCTGGGACGCGTGTAGCTGATATTGAGGAATTGAACAATCTAAAAAACCTCAGACATCTGAAGATTATCAATACCTCCCTTCAGAGCTTTGGCGTGCTCAATTCATTCAAGCAATTGGAAACGCTTGACTTGGAGGAATGCGGGTTTAGCAATCTTGAAAATATCAATGCGCTTCAAAACTTACGCGCACTTAGCCTGAAAGGCAACTATCTGATCAACTTTGGATTCTTAGCGGAGTTGAAGAATTTGGAGACGCTCAATTTGGAAGAAACAAACATCATGGATTTGGCGCCGTTATCGGGCTTGGACAAGCTCAGGATTGTCAATATCAATGGAACAGAGGTAAGTAGCTTGGATCCATTGGATGGTCGTAAGAACCTGGAAAAAATATATGCCGACCAAACAAGCATTTCGGAAGAGGCTGCAGATCAGTTTGCCATTAAAAATCGCTCTGTGCTGTTGATCCATCAAGTGGAAAACCTGCAATCCTGGTGGCAAAGTCTGCCGGAAGGATGGTCAGAGGTGCTAAGGAAGGCTAATCCGGGTATTCAGGGAGAACCCTCTGTCGAGGAGCTTTATATGATAGTTGGTGCAGACTCCTTGGATATGTCGGGTAGCAGTGTTATCAACCTACGACCCATTGCCAAATTCAAAAAGTTGATCAGCTTAAACTTTAATAATACCAAGGTGCACGATCTAAGCCCTGTGTCGGAGTTGCGCACACTGGAGAAAATTTCCGGCAACAGCAGCGCCATCACCAACCTCGAGCCTCTGGTTCACTTAAGGTCATTGAAGGAGCTTCATTTTAGAGGCACTAATATCACTTCTGTGGCTGCATTGAAGCGCCTAGAAAAACTCGTTTTTGTTGATGTAGACAATACCGAGGTGGCGAAAGCGGAGATACAGGAGCTTGTACAGGCGGTTCCAACGGCCAATGTGATATTTAGATCACAGGAGTTACAAGCTTGGTGGGAAGGATTAAGTGATGCCTGGCGAACTGCTTTAGATAAACAGTTTGAAACAGGATCGGAACCGACATCAGCGTTGCTCCATGCGATGACGGCTAGCCCTGCACTAAAAGTAGACGGTGGACAGATAAACTCCGTGGATCCTTTACTGGCATTCTACAACCTCAGGGAGCTGGATATGCAAAATGTGCCGCTTGCAGATATCACCCCCTTGTCACAAATCATTACCTTAAAGAAATTGTCTATCGTTCAGGCTCCCATATCAAACTTAGGGGCATTGTCTTCCTTGCAAGAATTGGAATATCTTAATCTTTCCAATACAGGCATTGAAGATTTGAGGCCGCTTCAGTCGTTGAAGTCCTTAAAATCCTTTATCGCCTCCGGTACGAATGTGAAAAATCTACGCGGCCTTGATGGCTTGACAGCTTTAGAGGAATTGGATATAGCTAGTTCGAATGTACGAAGCCTTAATCCTATCATGGATTTAAGAAGCCTTAAAAGCTTGATCTGCTTTAACACCAGAATCAGCAGTCGCCAAGTCGATAATTTTAAGAAAGCCAATCCTGACTGCGATGTGAGATACTACTAGTAATATGGTAGGCATAAAAATACAAAAGCCCGGAATTCGTTCCGGGCTTTTTGTTCATATATGCGTCGAAGAAACCTTTATTTATTAAAGGAGGTAAGCATCCAGTGGTTGGATTCCAAGGTTTTGATAAAGGAGATCAGCATATCTTCTGTAGCGGTATCCCCTAATTCAGCAACTTTTTCGGCGCACTCATTCATATTTTCCGCTAGGATCTCAAAGTCCTTCAGGACCTCCTGCACCATTGTTCTCGAATCCAGATCCGTACCTACTTCTTTAATTGTGGATTGTTCCAGATAGTCTTTCAGTAAGCTCAAAGGCGCCATGCCAAAAACCCGAATCCTTTCCGCTATCAGGTCAATATTAGAGAAGGCTTCATTATACAGTTCTTCAAACTTTTCGTGCAGATCAAAAAAGTCACCTCCAGTTACGTTCCAATGGAAGTTTCTCAGTTTTTGATAATGAACATGATAATTGGCCAAAAGCTTATTGAGCGACTGTACAATGGCTTCAGATTCTTCGCGATTATAGCCTAGTTTTTTAAATACTCGTTTATCAGAATTACCCATGATCAGTAATGTTTAAAATTTTAAAATAATTTGTAACTGTTATTGGTTCGTATCGTATCGTTTGATCCCTTCAATGGCAATGTCAATGTTGTTGGTATCATACTTACTCTCCAAAAAAACCGCCTTGTTTTCATATACCATGATCGGAGTTTTGAGGCAATCTACTTCTGACTTAAGAATGGTCAAAAGATCGTTGTCATCCATGTCCTTTCCAGCGACATTGTCTCTATAATAAGAGGATTTTTCATCAAAAAGTTCGATGATAGGAACATTTAGCTTTTGCGCCAGCTCCGATATCTGGGTAGAAGTCAGGGGCGTCCTGGCCACATCCAGTTCATTGATCTTATGCTTGTTCAAGGACTGTGCATAGCCATAAGCCTCCCGATCATCTTTTTTACCGCTGTTGTAGACGAACTTTATTTCATTTTGTTTCATGTCAAACATAATCGTGTGATTTGGCCAAAATATATCACAAACAATGCCAACATGAAGCAGCTAGCGGCATGGTTTCCGCTTCACTTCGTCATCACCTGCATCAGGCTAAGCCGTAGCAATTGTCCCATATTCTTGCATTGAAGGAAGGCGTTATTCTTGTAGTGTTGGGCGAGTTCTGCTTTGAGCGTAGCAACATTTTCTGGTGTGGAAATGACATCCTCTTCCATGCAGCGTAAGAGATCGGCTATTTCCGTGGAAGAAGACTTAAGTCGGGTAGCTATCAACGCCCGCTCTTCCCTTTGGTACTGCACCATGGATTCAGTGGTGATATGCTTGATGCCCAGTTGAATCAGTACGTTGTTTTGCTTAAAATACTGGGGAAGATAAATGGACTTTTTGCCCTCGTACGACTGCTGGTCAAAGTCTATGGAGCGTATGCGAAAATGCGTATCTTCAAAGTCAGGAGTAACATCAATCACAAAGTTGGAAGAATGCATATCCCCTAACAAACGCACAAAGCAGCGTTCGTTAAACTTTACAAACTCTTTGGATAAGCGGATGGGGTTAAGTAAGGGATCATGGATCTGGATCTTCATAAACTGCTCCCCGGGGATTCCAGCTATGTGTTCTTCTATCAAAGAATCCTTATACACCAAATAACCGATACGGTTAGGCGACAGCAGGTGCTCCAATTCCAAGCCATATACCCGGGATGCGTCAGCTTGCTTGATGTAAAAATAGTCAAAGTTATCGTTGATCCTGTTGACTATTCTTATTCTAAAGGGCTGGGTATTGCCATAGATGCATAAGTCGACACGGTCCACATAAAGGTGTTCCATTACCGACATATCTCCATCCGCTTTAAGGATAGCATAGATCTTTTTGATGTTATAATGGATTTCTTCCCGGTCGCCTTCATCATAAAATACGGTTTCCCAAAGCGTGTCATTGCCTTTGAAGTCATATAAGGCGATGGAGTTAGAATAGCGCAACAGTTCTTTATAATGAATAGGAATATCCACTTCCCGCCCATATTTTATTAAATAAGCTCTTAGGCTATCGCTGATGGGGTAGACGATTTTCTTTTTGCTGATCAAAGCCATAGGCAAGGCGTCAGATTAATGTTGCATAAGCTGCTCCTCCTTTTTTAGCTTCCGGTCAAAGAGAAAGGGACCGAAAGGCAAGACTGAAGCTGCCAGTCCTATCAAGGTTTTTAAGAATGACCATTTCAACGTCCTGCTGGTAGGAATCAGCACAAGGATATACAGCATGAAGAGAATGCCGTGGATCCAGCCAACATATTTCACCATCAAAGGCATATCAAAACCGTACTTTAAGGGCATAGCGATAAAAAGTAGGACGATCATAGAAATACCTTCTACCAGGCTGATTATCCTAAACCGCTTTAGGGTCACCAATTTCTCTGCTTGAATCATTGCTGTTTATTTATTTGGAATAGAACCTGAAGGCCCGCCCACAGGTTCCGCTTTAATTGCACATTATCTACCAGATCCTCAAGCTTATCGGCAAAGAAATAGTCAAAATCTCCGGCGATCTTCACATAGACGGCTGTTTTCTTTAGCATAATAGCGTGATCGAAGCTCCCGAAGATTAAGCATTTTTTGGGTTTTAACCGTTCGATGCTGTCTGGAGATGAGGCTAAGATGGAAGCGGTGGATACCAATGCCACATCATTGAGGGAACAGCCAACTGCTCCTAGTACTTTCAGTAAAAACTCACGATGGGGATCTTCAAGGACATCGCCTTGAAATATAATCAAGACGCTTTTTTCAAAGTTGCCTTCATAGGGAAGCAGAGGCATTCCCTCTTGTGGCTCTTCCATAACCCTATCTTCCACCGGTTGTACCGTTGGGTTGTTCACAGGAGCAGGCTTGGTGACTTGTGCTTTAATTTGGGCTTGAGCCCGTAAGTCATCTGGAAGAAGGACCAAGTCTTGATCCAATATCAAACTCAGATGTTGCAGGTTGAGTGTTTCCATATCAGGCTAGAATTTGATTGCATGGCTGGACTTACTAAATTAATCGTTTGCTTCTTTATGGTCATCCTGTAGGTGAAACAAGGCCTGAAGCTCGACGGCATCCTTGGGGTCCATCCTGTTGGCAAATACTAATCTCAGTTGCCTTCTTCTCAAAGCACCCTCATATAGTTCTTGCTCTTCTGGTGTGCCGGGAACCAGTTCCGGCACTTTGACGGGTTTACCTTTATGGTCCACCGCAACAAAAGTAAAGAAAGCCTGATGTGTCTTTTGTTTGACGCAGGCTGGAATGTCTTCGGAATAAACCTCAATAAAAATCTCCATGGAGGTGTTAAAAGCTCGGGTCGTGACAGCCTTTAGGGTCACCACATTTCCTAAGGCAATTGGATTGTTAAAGGAGATGGTATCTACTGATGCGGTCACTACGAGGGAATTTGAATGCCGCTGGGCGGAGATGGCGGCTACCACATCCATCCAGTGCATCAGCCTGCCACCCATCAAGTTATTTAAGGTATTGGTGTCATTGGGGAGCACCATTTCTGTCATGGTTACTTCCGAATCCTTAGGTGTCTTTGGCTGTGTCATATATAGTATGCTTTCTTTTTTTGATTACCATCCCTCTTCACCCAGCAAGGGAACAAAGGAAAAATTATCAAATTCCTCTTGGCTGAATTGCTGGTCCGAATGCTTTGTCAAACGGAGCATCTTCTGTGAAGTTCGGTCACCCACCGGAATAACTAATGTTCCTCCTATTTTTAGCTGATCCATTAGGGCCTCAGGTACGGCTGGCGCGCCTGCTGTCACGATGATTTTATCAAAAGGCGCTTGTTCGGACAGGCCTTTGGATCCGTCACCCAGATAAAATTTGATTTTTATGCCGAGCTTGGGTAGAAACTGTTTGGCTTTTAGATGAAGGTTGCGGTTGTACTCAATGCTGTGCACGTTGGCGCCTAACAGATAAAGGATGGCTGCCTGATAGCCTGAGCCGGTGCCGATTTCCAGCACTTTGTCACCAACTTGTACCTGAAGGAGCTCTGTTTGGAAAGCTACGGTATAGGGCTGTGAGATGGTTTGGCCTTCACCTATTGGAAAAGCTTTGTCTTCATAGGCATGTGAATGCAGGGCACTGTCGAAAAAGAAATGTCGTGGAAAAGTGTTTATGGCCTGAAGAACTGCCTCGTCTCGGATTCCTTTTCTCTTTATGGTATCTACTAGGGCTTTTCTTTGACCTTTATGAATATAGCTATCCTGTAAATTTAGCATTTTGTTAAGCAGGCATTATTGAATTTACTCTTGATCTTTTTGCTAAGTTAAGGCTTAAATTGGCTTAATTTGAATTAGCAAAGGCTTAAATTGCCGAGAGGCGGGAGGTCAGCGCCATTCATTATTAATGAGAAAAGGATGTTTACAGGAATAATTGAAACGGTAGGAGAGGTTAAAGGCATAGAAAAAGAAGGCACCAATGTTCATTTCGATGTTTTCTCCACAATGACGGATGAGCTAAAAATTGATCAATCTGTAGCCCATGATGGGGTGTGTCTTACGGTTGTAGCCATAAATGGGTCGAACTACCGCGTGACCGCTATTGAGGAGACGCTGGAGAAAACCAATTTGGGGGAATGGGCAATCGGGAAAAAGGTTAACCTGGAGAGATGCATGCCTGCTAATGGGAGGTTTGATGGCCATATTGTGCAGGGGCACGTTGACCAAACGGGCCGAGTGGAAAGCATTGAAGAAAAAGAGGGGAGCTGGCTGTTTCACTTTGCCTACCAAGCATCATCAGGCAATATTACCGTGGAGAAGGGGTCTATTACCGTAAATGGTACCAGTCTCACCTGTTTTAATTCCAAGGAGGGCGCTTTTTCTGTGGCTATTATCCCCTATACCTACGAGCACACCAACTTCCATCAACTTCGGGTAGGAGACTTGGTCAATCTAGAATTTGATGTGATAGGGAAGTATATACAGCGGATCATTAAAGGATATCAATAGGCGAATACTGCCTTGGCATAAAAGTGGCTAAATAACTTTTCGAACGTCTTGATAAATTTTTGAAGAGCAGAATAGGTCATATTTCCTTAATTATTGCTGTCAGTGGCTTGATCCTGATGGAGGCGGCGATACATTTAGGTCTGGCAGAAGGGGCTTTTTTTCGTGTCCTTGCTACTGGCTTTGAGGCAGGGACCATTGGCGCCTTAGCGGATTGGTTTGCTGTAAGCGCATTGTTTCACCGGATTCCCCTCCCTTTAGTAGGAAGGCATACGAATATCATTGTCAAAAACCGTCAAAAGCTGACAGAGGCTATTGTAGAATTGGTTACCACAAAATGGTTGTCTCCAGAGATTATTTATGAAAAGCTTAGTGGTGTAGAGATAACCAAGGGAATTTTTACAGCTTTACAAAAGCCAAAAAATCTGGAATTAGCGCTTGACGTCATGCGTCAGGTCGCCTTGCAGGTCGTCCACCAATTAGAGGAGGTTCAGGTGGTGAATTACTTGAAAGCTGCGTTTCGGGAGCAGGTAAGCAGCCATGCCATAGCTGGCCCGTTCGGCACTTGGCTAGAAAAAACCATTACTGAAGGCGAACACCAGCCTCTTGTGGCGAAATTACTGAAGGAGTCTACCCAAGCCTTAGACGAACCTTCGACCAGAATTATTATTCATGATAAGCTTAGAGCGGTATTAGAGGCTTACGAACAACAGGATTTTGTAAAGAGAGCAGCCATAAGGATTGGCAGGTGGACTGGTGGGATTGACATTGATGTGCTTACGGATAGGATATTGCAAATGGTGAGAGAGATGGCTGATGAAGCGGAGACAGATCCCGCGCATCCATTAAGGAAAAAGCTTGACGAAGTGCTGCTAGCGCTAAGTACGAAGCTAAGGGAGGGGGACGAAGCTACTTTGTTATTAATCGAGAGGGTAAGACTGAAAATTTCGGACGACGAGGAGCTTCATTCCATGTTCATTGCTCTGGTACAAAGGGTCAGGAGGAAGGTGGAAATGCAACTGAGTGAACCCAATACTGTCTTTATGGATTTTTTCAGGGGCAAGATGCAATATTTGATCGCCAGATATAGTCAGGATGTGACGCTTTTGAACCAAATAGATGAGTGGATCAAAACCACGGTGTCGCAACTGGTAAGGAAATACCACCATGAAGTGGGCAATATGGTTCGGGAAAGCTTGCTTAAGCTGAACGATCAGGAGTTGGTGGAGCAGATTCAGGATAAGGTGGGCGATGATTTGCAATATATCCGTTTAAATGGAGCTGTGGTGGGCGGCTTGGTAGGGATTATGATCGCGGTTTTAAGGTTGTTGGTCTTGCAGTAAGGAGACACCTCCCTCTTTAGCTGTTCATTTTGCGGCATATGGCACAGCAATTCAACTTTTTTAGGTGAGGAGATTGAAAACATTCTTGCTTCTATAGCTGCTAAGAAGCGGAGGAAATTCACTCAGGAGCAATACACACCCGTACCTTTTTTGCTTTTCAGCGGGTTGGGACACGTGTTGACCGGGCCGCTTTGAAATTTTTCCGGCTGATATACAGGGCTGTGCGCGTATGTTGCGGAATAATTTGCGTGGGGTGTTTGCGTTGCGGGAAAAAAGCCCCACCTTTGCAATCCCAAACGGGGGAAGAGATTGACAACAGGCCGTTGGGCGGAGGGGG
>DATGQZ010000060.1:0-139217 GCA_035303945.1 Cyclobacteriaceae bacterium | reverse complement strand
ATACACACCAATAAGCCGGAAGTCATTCCGCTTGTTGGTGTGTTTTCTTGGCTTTACTGTATTTCCTCCACCGTTTGTCAAAAAACAGCTACAGATCCCAAAAAGCTATTGAATCAATCGACGAAAATAAGTTACATTTAATTTGAAATAGAAGGTTCTTCTTCTTTCAATTAAAAACCACCAATCTATGTTTGAAAATAAACCCTTCCGAAAACTGCTTTTGCTGCCGTTGATCGCCAGCGTGATGGTTGCCTGTAGTAAGGAAAAAGAAATTGCAGGGCCAGTACACCCGAAAGTAGAGAAATTGAACCTGCTGTCAGGTTTTAAAGCGGAGCACCTCTACAGTCCGGGCGAAAATGATCAAGGATCTTGGGTGGCCATGACCTTTGATGATAAGGGCAGGATGATTACTGCCGACCAATATGGCGCCCTGTACCGTCTGCAAATTCCAGGCCTCGGAGCAGAGGATGCAACACCCACCGTGGAAAAGCTGGTGGTAGGTTCTGACAGTTCAAAGCTGGGCATGGGCTACGCACAAGGGCTTCTCTACGCCTTCAACAGTCTTTATGTAATGGTCAACCATAATGCCAACGATGCTTTTGATAAGAGCACAGGCATGTACCGCTTGCAAGATACCAACGGAGATGATCAATATGACCAAGTAACTTTGATCCGAAGCCTTGAAGGTGAACCTGGTGAACACGGCCCACATAGTATGATCCTTTCACCTGATGGACAGTCGATTTACGTAGTGGCCGGTAACCATACGGATGTGCCTGAAATGGATGCTTACCGCCTGCCGAACGTGTGGGATGAAGACGTATTGTTCCCACGCATTGTTGACCCTCGCGGTCACGCCAACAACCGAAAGGCACCAGGAGGATGGGTTGCCAAGATTGATCCAGAAGGGAAAAACTGGGAATTGATCAGTGCCGGATACAGAAATGGTTTTGATATCGCGTTCAACGAAGTAGGGGATCTATTTATCTATGATTCCGATATGGAATGGGACTTCGGGATGCCGTGGTATCGCCCTACGCGTATCAACCACGTAACCAGTGGCAGTGAATATGGGTGGAGAACGGGGAACCAAAAATGGTCACCTGAATTTCCTGACAACTTGCCCGCCATCCTCAACATCGGTCAGGGCTCTCCTACTAACCTGATGTTCGGCACCAACGCCAAATTTCCTGAAAAGTATCAGAAAGCCTTGTACGCTTTCGACTGGAGCTTTGGAATTATCTATGCGATTTCGTTAAAGCCTGAGGGGGGAACATATACAGCAACGGCTGAAGAATTCGTTTCCGGATCCCCCTTGCCATTGACTGACGGAGAGATTGGGCCTGATGGAGCCATGTATTTCTTAACCGGCGGTAGGAGATTGGAATCTGACTTATATAGGATCTACTATGATGGCGATACTAAGAATGAGGCAAACGCATTGACGGTGGAAAGCCTTCCCGAAGAACACAAAATCAGAAGGCAGCTGGAAACCTATCATGAAGGTCCAAAGGCCGGTGCGGTGGACTTTGCTTGGCCTTACCTCAAGCATGAAGATCGCTTCGTAAGTTATGCTGCTCGAATTGCCGTGGAGCATCAGCCAATCAATGAGTGGAAGGACAAAGCGCTTAATGAAAAAGATCCTGCCACCTTAATTCAAGCAGCCATTGCTTTGGCCCGTCATGGAGATAAAGCCAGCAATAACCAAATGCTGCAAGCGCTGACAGCTGTGGATTTTAAAGCGCTTAATCATAGACAGCAACTGAATATGGTGAGGGCTATTGAGCTTATCCTCTACCGTCAAGGTATTCCTAGTGGAGCCTTGAAAAACCAGCTGGTGGATTATCTTGACCCACAGTTCCCAGCAGGAGAAAATCTACTTGACAGGGGCTTAAGTACTGTTTTAGTTGCTTTGGGTGCGCCTGATGCTGTCAAGAAAACACTTGCCCTGTTGAAGGATGCTAAAGATGATGAAAATTATCAGAAAACCTTTACATCCTCTTCTGATCTGATTTTCCGAAATCCACAGTATGGTCTTGACATTGCCAACATGTTGGCCAATGTGCCACCTGCACAGCAGACTTACCTAGCCACTGTGTTGGGAGGTGCGAAGACAGGCTGGACTGATGAATTATTTGAAGAGTATTTTACTTGGATTCAAAATGCATTCAAATACAAAGGAGGCAGAAGCTACGTTGGCTTCATTGACCGCGCCAGAAGGATGGCATTAGCCCAAGTGCCTAAAGCTAAGTTTGACTATTATAACGAATTGTCTGGTGCCTCCTTGCTGAGCTCTAGCGGTAACGATTTGTTGGTAAGCACTATCCAACCGGAAGGACCTGGAAGAAGATGGACTGTTGAAGAAGCATTACCTTATATGGACAGCCTGCAGGGTAGGGATTTGGAAAAGGGCAAAGCAATGTTTGCTGCTTCTCAGTGTCTGGGTTGCCACACGATCAAAGGTGAAGGTGGTATCGCAGGACCTGATTTGACCCAATTAGGTACTCGTTTCTCTCCAAGGGATATTTTGGTACACACGATTGATCCAAGTGCAGAAATATCTGATCAGTACGCAGCGACCAGCTTCCAAATGAAAGATGGAAGTACCATTGTAGGTAAATTGGCCAACGAGGATGCGACTACTTACTATGTTTCTCAAAATCCATTTGCTCCTAATGATTTAAGAGAGATACCAAAGAGTGATGTCAGCAGCACCAAACTGTCTGATGTGTCTATCATGATGCCTGCGTTGATCAACCGACTGAATTCTGAAGAACTGAAAGATTTGATGGCTTATCTGATATCAGGAGGTAATCCAGATCACGAAGTTTATAAATAACAAATAGAAAAAAAGAATAAGACATGCACATGATCTCAAAGTTCACAGCAATAAAATTAGGAATCGTCGCTTCTGCCTTGGTATTGGGCAGCTGCGGCGGCTCTGCAAGCAACAGTGAAGCCACCACGGCGGAACAATCCACACTAACCGAGCAGAGCAATGATTTCATTTCCATATTTAATGGACAGAATCTGGATGGCTGGGATGGTGATCCCGAATACTGGCGGGTAGAGGGGGGCACGATCGTAGGTGAAGTGACTCCTGAAAAGCCGTTAAAAAACAATACCTTCCTGATTTGGCAAGGTGGGGAGCTGGGGGATTTTGAGCTCAAAGGAGAGTTTAAAATCACGGAAGCGGGGAATTCTGGGATCAACTACAGAAGTGATCTTTTTACTGAAGTTCCTTATGCCTTGAGAGGGTATCAAGCGGACATTGACGGAAGAAATTCCTACACAGGCCAAAATTATGAGGAGCGAAAAAGGACTACGCTTGCCTACAGGGGGCAGTCCACTACCATTCAGCCTCGTGAAGGAGAGCTAAGAGAAAACGTGGAGCGCAATGCGTGGAAGGGGTTGGAAGTTACCAAATCCCTTGGCGATATAGACTCTTTAAAGACGCTGATTAAAGCTGAGGATTGGAACTCTTTCCATCTTGTCATCAAGGGTAACAAGCTTCAGCACTACATCAACGGCGTGCTGATGAGTGAAGTAGTAGATGAAGACACCATCAACAGAAAAATGGAAGGTCTGCTCGGTATACAAGTCCACGTAGGGCCGCCTATGAAAGTACAGTACAGAGACCTTCAATTGAAGAAGCTTTAATCTATAAATAGCAATGCGGAGTGGCAGATGTCAATCTGCTGCTCCCTTGATACAACAAATTGATGCAAAAGAATTCCGCTACACCCCATCCATCTTGGAAGGACAAAATTTCTCATGCTGCCCAATGGGGAGGTATAGAGACATCGGTGCTGGACAATGGCTTAGGACGAGGAACACGTGTCGCCTGGATCAATACCGGTACGGGGTTGAGGTATAAAGTTGTTATTGATCGGGGGATGGACATTGCGGATGCCCACTTTAACCAATTTAATCTTGCTTGGCTAAGCCATGGTGGCGTGAGAGCGCCGCAGCCCTTTTCCAACAGGGGAATAGATTGGTTAAGAACCTTTGGTGGAGGTTTGTTGACCACATGTGGGCTGTCCCATACGGGTGGGCCGGAAGCAGATAGCCATGGGGAAAGGGGATTGCATGGCAATTTCAGCAATATTCCCGCAGAAATAGAATCCATCATTCAGCCTGATCCTATCAATGGGCGGTTGGAGATGAGCATTACAGGGGTGGTGAAGGAAATGCAAGTATTCGGGCCAATACTTGAATGGCGTAGGACGATTTCTGGCGTCTTAGGCCAAGCTTCCATCAAGATCCATGATGAGATCATCAACAGGGGCAATACCCAAGCTCCCCACATGTTGCTCTACCATTTCAATTTCGGTTGGCCGCTTGTGGATGAGGGTTCAGAGCTCGTATGGAGAGGAGAATGTCGATCACGGGATGGCGATCCCAACAATCCCATTTTTAATGCTTCCAACAACTTCAAAAAATGCCCTGCCGTGATGCCTTCTCATAGCGGTGGCGGAGAAGAAGCAGGCTTCATTGATGCCGTACCGGATGATTCAGGACAATGTACCTGTGGCATATACAATGCACGCCATGGTTTTGCCGTTGCATTAAGGTATCAGAAGAAGGAGCTTCCTTGGCTAATCAATTGGCAACATTGGGGCAAAGGTGAATACGTCACCGGACTGGAGCCCGCGACCCATCCTCCCATCGGACAGAAAAAAGCCCGTGAAGACGGTTCGTTAATTCTATTAGAACCCGGGGAAAGCCGGAACTATCATTTAGAGTTGGATATACTCACTGAAGAAGAACATATCAAAGAGTTTTTAAAACTAAATCAACAGTAAAACCTAATAAACATGAGCTTAGCAAAAAAAGCGTTGGAGCAAGGACAAGGAATCTTGCGGCTTACCCCGACTTGGGTTCCCCGTTCATTCTGTGTGCCAGGAAGAAGAATTAAATTACATCCAGATGACTATTATGTGTTGGGTGGCGAAAGAGGCGGTATTGACGAAAGATGGTTGTCCTCGACTACCCCAGCAGAGAATGGTCCCCTTACCGGTAAAAATGAAGGTTTGAGCCATATCGTTTATCAGGATGGAGATAAAGAAGAGATTTTCCTGCTTAAGGATGCCATAGATGAGCTTAAAGGCGAAATCATTGGGGACCGGATCTGGAACGAATACGAAAGTTGGCCTATGTATTCCAAGTTTTTTGACAATATGGGACCATTGCCACATCACATCCACCACAATGATGAGCAGGCGGCCAAAATAGGGCAAAAAGGAAAACCAGAGGCTTACTACTACCCCCCACAGCTGAACAATCACGGCGGAGATTTCCCCTATACTTTCTTCGGCATCGCTCCTGGTACCACCAAAGAGCAGATCAAAGAATGCTTGAAGAACTTCACCAAAGGGGACAACAAAATCACCATGTATTCTCAGGCATTCCCGCTGATTCCAGGTACAGGCTGGGATGTTCCTCCAGGTATGCTTCATGCGCCAGGAAGCCTCTGTACCTATGAGCCACAGAAAGCATCGGATGTTTTTGCGATGTACCAGTCCTTGGTTAATGAGGCAATTATTCCAGAAGAGTTGTTGTGGAAAGGTACGCCCAAAGATCGTATTGGTGATTACGACCAGTTGATGGAAGTTATCGACTGGGAATTAAATACCAATCCGAATCTTTTGGAAACCCGCTTTATGGAGCCCATTCCGGTAAAGGATGATAAGGAAATGATCTCTGAAGGCTATATCGAAAAGTGGATCTGTTACCGTTCCACCGCTTTCAGTGCAAAAGAACTGACCGTTTTGCCAGGGCAGACGGTAACCATTAAAGATGCCGCAGCTTATGGTCTGATTATGATGCAGGGTCATGGCAAGATGGGTGTTTGGGATATTGAAACCCCTACCATGATCCGCTACGGCCAGTTTACCAATGATGAGTTTTTCGTTAGTGAAAAAGCTGCTCAGGAAGGTGTTACCATTGTCAATCCCTCCAAAACCGATCCAATCGTCATGCTGAAGCACTTTGGTCCCGATAACCCAGATTTGGTTGTAAAGGTGAATTAAGGGATTTTTTTTATCTTTAGTAAAGCAAATTAATAACTCACAAAATAACTGAAACACTATGTCTGAAAACAATTTTCCCAAACTCCACAATGCTACTTGGCCTGGCATAATCGGAAAGGGGCCAGATTCCGAACCGGTGATACCATTTGATACGATGTTGGAAATGACCGCGGCTGCTGAAGTTGACGGTGTTAAATTCGATGGGGTGGATATAGGTGTATTTGATCCTCATTTGGATCTCGATATGTCCGATGATGGTATCAAGCGGCTTGCCGATAAAGTGTCTGGCCTTAACCTAAACATCGGATCTTTGGTGGCACCCATCTGGGGGAATCCGGCAATGGGAAGCAAAGATGAACGCGCCCAATTTGTGGAGGTTGTAAGAAAGACCGCAAGGGTAGGGCAGAAGTTGAAAGAACTTGGTGTGCGGCCTTATGGCGTAATAAGGGTTGACTCAGCTACCGGAGTAGATGCTTGGGCAGCGGATCCTGCAGGCAACAGCAAGGTGATTGCCCAGACTTTTAGAGAAGCCTGCGATGCAGCGGCTGAGTTTGGTGAAAAAATTGCGGCGGAAGGTGAAGTTTGCTGGGGCGGTATGCATAGCTGGAAGGAGATGTTGCACCTGCTGGAGGAAGTAAACCATCCAAATTTCGGTTTCCAAGCCGACATGTCTCATACTTTCCACTACCTGCTTGGTACCAACAAGCCTGAAGACAGGATTCTTCCCGAGGATTTTGACTGGAGCGATCGTGCTACCTTGACAGAAGCACTTAAGCAGCTGACTGCAGCCCTTCGTCCTTACACCATCGATTTCCACGTAGCACAAAATGACGGTACTGTATTTGGCTCGGGTTCACATGACAAAACCGGTCGCCACTGCTTGGCTACTGATCCAAATGGTAAATTGGACATAGTTCAGGATGCAGGGCATTGGTTGAGGGACGAGAAAGGTAACCTAACCAAGGCTTTCAACCACATCTGCTGGGATGGTTGTATGTTCCCCAATGCTGTAATGAACGATCAGCAAACCTGGAATGATATCCTAGCTACCATGATCAAAGTGCGTAATGCCCACGGATGGGTAGGGTGAGAATAGCCTAACTGCCCAACAGGTATTAAGTTATTTTACAAAAATGTCAAATGCATCAACACCAATGGAAAACAAAAAAGAAATAAGAATAGCATTGATTGGGACCGGCTTGATGGGCCGTATCCATACCAATGGTTATAAAAGACTTGGGGATTTTTTCCCAGAATACGAATACCGTCCAGTGCTTCAGGTCGCTTGTGCCAGAAGAGAGGACAAAGTAAAAGCTTTTGCTGAACAATGGGGCTATAAGCATTATGAAACGGACTGGAGAGCAGTCATCGCTAGGGATGATGTCGATGCTGTTGATATCTGTACCCCAAATGACAGCCACGCCGAAATTGCTATCGCTGCAGCTGAGGCGGGAAAAATGATCCTTTGCGAGAAGCCATTGGCAAGGACCGTAGAAGAGGGCCAAAAAATGGTGGAAGCTATCGAAAAAGCAGGTGTAAAAAACACCGTGTGGTATAACTATCGACGTGTGCCTGCAGTGACCTTGGCCAAACAAATTGTCGATTCCGGCAAGCTTGGTAAGATATTCCATTTCCGCTCCAATTTTCTTCAGGACTGGACCATCAGCCCAGATGTGCCCCAAGGCGGTGACGCTACTTGGCGTTTGGACGTGGATGCAGCAGGTTCTGGGGTGACCGGCGATCTTTTGGCACACTGTATAGACCTTGCTATGTGGGTCAACGGTGGTATAACTGATGTTTCTGCCGTAACGGAGACTTTCATTAAAGAAAGAAAGGACACTTCAGGTCAAGTGAAGAAAGTAGGTATTGATGATGCCAGCATTTTCCACTGTCACTTTGAGAACGGCTCTTTAGGTTTGTTTGAAGCTACCCGTTACGCACGTGGACACAAGGCTTTGTTCACCTTTGAAATCAACGGCGAACATGCTTCCATACGTTGGGACTTGCATGACCTTAACCGCCTAGAGTATTTCGACCATTCTGATGATTCTAAAGTAAGGGGATGGAGATCCATATTGGTCACAGATGGTGATCAGCCTTACATGAAGAGATGGTGGATTCCTGGTACTTCTATTGGGTACGAACATTCATTTGTACATCAAGTGGCGGAGTTTTTCAAGAGTTTGGAGACTGGCGGACCTTGCTATCCTACCTTTAAAGATGCCTTGGAAACCCAAAAGGTTTGCCAGGCGGTGTTGGAGTCAGCAGCTTCTAAGAGCTGGAAAGAAACAGGCGTTTCCTGGGACGGCAAGTAATCTGACAAAAATCATATAGCTACTGATCTAAGAAGGGCATTTTTTAGGAATGCCTTTCTTAGATTTGTTGTTTTATAGCATATCGTTGAACATAAACAAATGACTTGATGGAGGAGCTAAATCATACAGCCGTTACAGCTTATCTACTGAAGATTCTATCTATCAACAGTAATGGGGAAGACATAGAATGGCTCGAAGAACAAAAAAAGCGGATTCTAGAAGATACTGCTGGCATTAAACTTTTCATGGCATTTAGCCAAGCCTCAAGATATTTCCGAAAGGATCTTAATCAACTCAGTGATGCGGATCTTGCAGATGCAGACAAACTTGTTTCCGGCTTTCGGCCCGATAGATGGAACAGATTACAAACAGCGAGGACCTATTTATTGCTTCATTTTGCTGCCAAAGATGCGAACCACTTTTTGAAATCACTTGAGAGATTGCTGGAAGCTGCCGACATGCATGAACAAGAAGCCATTTATGCCGCCTTGCCGGTATTTCCTTATCAGGAACACCTTAAGCTACGTGCGGCCGAGGGTCTCAGGACCAATATAACCTCAGTGTTTGATGCCATTGCCTTAAACAACCCCTACCCGTACCGATACTTGGATGAACCCGCTTGGAACCAGATGGTTCTCAAATCATTTTTCCTTCAGAGACCCATCTATCAGATCCACGGAGCTGATGAACGGGCCAATGCTGAGCTTGCAAAAATTTTGATTGACTATGCCCATGAACGATGGGCGGCGGGACGTGAGGTAATGCCGGAATTGTGGCGGTTTGTAGGACCGTTTTTGACAGAAGATCAACTCCAGGATGTGCAGAAAGTACTTCAAGAAGGCACAGCATTGGAAAAGGAAGCTGTCTTGCTAGCATGCAGCCAGTCTGGATTACCAGCAGCAGAAAAATTGGTCGAAGCTCACGGTGATGTCAAAGCGAAAATCACAGCAGGGGAAATTACCTGGGAAACCATTGGAAAGACCTATCTTGAAAAGTTATAATATAGCAAAGGGGCAGAACCGGAAGGTATTGTAAGGGTGCTGCCCCTTTACCTATTAAATATTAAACCTCAAATTTTGTCCATTTACCCTCTTCGTTGGATTTTAAGACAGTTTTGATAAAGGCCATTCCTCTCAATCCTTCTTCCACTCCTGGGAAATCGTGAATTGCGGGATCATAACCTGTTGTGTTGGAAGTCTCTGCAGACAAGCCTCCTGTACTGTTTTTCTTGGCTTCTTCTCCCCATCTTGCTCTAAGCGCATAGGCAAAATTTCTGTAGATATTGCCGAATGTCTCCACATATCCTTCGGGATGTCCTGCGGGTTGTCGTGTGTGTGCCTGTGCATGCTGTGAGAGACTGCCTACCCCAGTTCTAATCACCGTAGATCCTTTCTCCTGGTTGGTAAGGATCAAGGTATTGGGTTCTTGTTGTCTCCATTTCAATCCGCCGAATTCCCCGTAAATCCGAATGTTCAGATCGTTTTCTTCACCATTACAGATCTGGCTGTTGTGCAACACACCTTTAGCGCCATTATCGAAGCGCAGCAGAACATTGGCATCGTCATCCAATCGCCGGCCTTCCACGAAAATGGTAAGATCGGCGATCAATTCGGTGATCTTCAGCCCAGTAATGTACTCTGATAGGTTTTCAGCATGGGTGCCAAGGTCTCCAATTCCTCCCGCTGCTCCACAACGTGCAGGGTCAGTTCGCCATTCTGCCTGTTTTTGCCCAGAGGCCTCCAGCAAGGAAGATAACCATCCTTGGGGATATTCGACAATCACCTTTCGGATTTTGCCCAATGCACCGGACCGCACCAAATGCCTCGCTTCCTTCACCATAGGATAGGCGGTATAGTTATGGGTAAGGGCAAAAAGCAGCCCGGAGTCATTGATGATTTTGGCCAGTTCTTTGGCTTCCTCCATGGTGAGGGTCATCGGCTTGTCCAATACAAGGTGAAAACCATTTTCGATAGCCATTTTTGCGGCTGGAAAATGCACATGGTTGGGTGTGACCACAGATACAAAATCCATCCTTTCACCTTCTGGAAGTTCTTTTTCCCGCATGATCATCTCCTCATAAGAACCGTACACGCGATCAGCAGGTAGGTACAATGCCTCTCCGGTAGCTTTGGACTTTTCCGGATTGGAACTGAATGCTCCACACACCAATTCAATTTCTCCATCGAGGGCAGCACCCCGGCGATGTACAGCACCGATCAGAGCGTCAAGGCTCCCACCGATCATGCCCATTCTAATTTTTCTTGCCATTTTGGATTTTATTTGGTTAAAAGATTCTGAATAGATTCTACAAATGATAAAGCAGCTTGACGTCGCAAATCGCTTGACCTAGGTGTTCAGTTTCATAAAGCCACCATCGATAGGGTAGTCGGTGCCGGTAATGAACGAAGCTTCATCAGAGCAAAGATATAGCACTAAAAAAGCGATTTCTTCAGGTTTTCCCATTCTGCCGATAGGTTGGGTTTTCGACAGTTTTTCAAACATTTCTTCTTTGTTGTCAGGATAATGCTTTTGCAGATAGCCATCTACAAAGGGTGTATGAACCCTGCCCGGTGATATACAGTTGCAACGTATCTGGTAAGGAAGATAATCCTTGGCCACGGAGAGCGTCATGCCTACCACAGCGCCCTTGGTAGTAGAATAGGCAAACCTATCCTGAAGGCCTAAACTTGCTGCCACGGAAGCCATATTAAGAATCACGCCCCCTTTCTGCTTCATAACCGGGAGTATTTCATGGAGGCAGTTATAGGTGCCTTTCACATTGACGGTTAATAGACGGTCAAAATCCCCCTCTGTAGTGGATTCTGCCGTGCCTATATGAGAGATGCCAGCATTATTTACCAATATATCTATCCTATCATATTTGTCAACGATGGCTTCTACGGTGGTTTTTACTTCCTGTTGATGTGAAACATCGCAGGTGAAATAATGGGCATTGCCTTGGCTGGCCGTGATCTGTTCTACTACAGAAGATGCACCGGCATGATCAATATCCAAAATGCAAACCGTGGCGCCCTGCTGGGCAAACATTACTGAAATAGCTTTTCCGATGCCGCTTCCGCCTCCGGTGACTATGGCTACCTTACTATCTAATCTTAGCATGAATGAATGTTTAACATTTTAAAAGGGGGATGGGCTGATACATGTCCAGCCTCCGTCCACGATAATATTTTGTCCAGTGATATGTTTTGCCTTATCAGAAACGAGAAAAAGAGCGGTGTTTGCGATGTCTGCCACAGAGGCCGGCCTACCCATTGGCGTAATCCGCGACCAAGTTTGTTCGTATTCAGGATCTTCCATCGTACGGTTGGTCAAAGTGGCGCCCGGAGCAACTGTGTTAACATTGATCTTGTATGACGAAAGCTCAATGACAAGGTTTTTGGCTAACATCTCCAGGGCAGCTTTACTCATTCCGTAGGCGGCGAGGTTTTTATGTGCCTGATGTCCGGTGACCGAAGACATAAATAATAAAGAGCCGCCGTTGGGCTGACTTTTCATCTGCTTGGCGGCCGCCTGGGCCAAGAAGAAAGTCCCTCCTAAATTGACTTGCAACACATTAAAAAAGGCTTCTGGTGTATAGGAAAAGAAATCTCCAAACAAGGTGATGCCTGCATTGGCAATGACAATGTCTAATTGCCCAAATCGCTCGACAGCCAACTCAACCATATGTTGGATAAGCTGGAGGTCACTGCTGTCACCAGCTACCGAGGTACAGTATCCTGCTTTCTCTTTGTTGACCTCATCTGCTGCTTGTCGAGCCAATGCCGGATCAATATCGTTAAGGATTACATGGGCCCCTTCTCGGGCGAGATATTTACTGATTTCCAAACCTATACCTTGTCCAGCTCCGGTAACAATGGCAACTTTATCCTTGTGCGTCATGTAAAAAGCTTTTTCACCTTTCTTTGGCTGAATATAATTTAAAAGTAGAAGAATTAAACCTATAAATCAGTTTTTTGGCCGAAAAACAGGATGTTTGGAAATGAATATTTGCTGCTGGGTAACGTAGGATTGACGTTATCAAAATTAATGGACCCTCCTGATAGCCACACCGTCGCCCTGCTCAAACACTGATAAAAGTCATGGAAGGATTATATTGAAATGATTACCTTTGATAGATCATACGACCTAGGGTAGTATTTCGTTAGGTAATTCCGAGTATACGACCATTGATCAATTTTATATTTGATTTTATTTACGAAGTTTATACGTTTAAATGTTGGGGTAAAACCCTGAAAAATTAAAATTACTTAGTTATGATGTTTATTGATCCACATATTCATGTTACTTCCCGTACCACGGACGATTATGAGGCGATGCGTAAAGCTGGGATTGTGGCAATTATTGAACCGGCATTTTGGCTTGGCCAACCCAGAACCAATGTTGGGAGTTTTCAGGATTATTTCAGCAGCTTGATCAGTTGGGAGCGCTTTAGAGCCAAGCAATTCGGTATCAAGCATTACTGCACCATGGGGCTCAACTCAAAGGAGGCCAATAATGTGGCGCTTGCCGAGCAAGTGATGGAATTGCTCCCTTTATATGTGGGCAAAGAAGGGGTAGTTGCCATTGGTGAGATTGGTTATGACGATCAAACAGAAGCTGAGGATAGGTTTTACCGCCTCCAGCTAGACCTGGCCAAGGAGGTGAATCTTCCTGTATTGGTACATACTCCACATAGGGATAAAAAGAAAGGCACAACCAAAAGCATGGATGTGGCTGAGGAACATGGGCTCAAGCCAGAGATGGTTATCATTGACCACAACAATGAAGAGACCGTTAAAGAAGTGCTTGATAGAGGTTATTGGGCAGCCTTCACCATCTACCCACATACCAAAATGGGTAGTGAGCGGATGGTTGAGATTATCAAGCAATACGGCCCCGAACGCATCATTGTAGACAGTGCGGCTGATTGGGGGATCAGCGACCCCTTGGCTGTTCCTAAAACTGCGGCGCTGATGCGGGAGAAAGGGATTCCTGAAGAACATATTCGCCTTACCTGCTACCAAAATGCCCTAACCGCCTATGGACAGAGTGGTCAGATGCATGAAAAAGATTGGTTAGAAGCGGAGCCCATCGATCAAACTAAAAAGCTGGGCGGTAACACAGTCCTTCGTGGAGGACAAACGCCAAGAGTGGAAGGATCTTCTAAAGTCGTGGAAAATTAACAAATAGGTGGGGCAAAGGAATTATAGAAAGGGGATGCGATGGAGAAAGTAATGGCCTATTTGCGGCTGACTAGGCCTGCAAATATTGTCACCGCCATAGCAGATATACTCGCAGGTATTGCGGTGGCCGGGGCGGCGGCATACTTGACTTTCACGGAAGTACATGCTGATAAAGGGCCAGGAATATCATCCTGGCTTTGGCTTTGTTTATCCACCATTGGCCTCTACGGAGGAGGAGTAGCCTTTAACGACGTGTTTGATGCGGAGCTTGACCGAATAGAACGACCGGAACGGCCCATTCCAAGTGGGTTGGTGCCCTTGCAAAAGGCTGCTCTTATGGCGACTTTGCTGCTTGTGATGGGCATTGTTGCCGCCTGGCAGGTATCCACCCTCAGTGGTATCATTGCCCTGATAGTTGCTGGTCTTTGCATTCTCTATGATGCCTGGGGTAAGCACCAAACCTTTTTTGGCCCCATCAATATGGGCCTGTGCCGATCAGGCAATCTCCTGCTGGGTATCAGCATTATACCGGCGATGGCAGTGACATATTGGTATTTGGGCTTCATTCCGCTGGTGTATATCGCGGCAATTACCATGATCAGCAGGGGAGAAGTACATGGTAAAAATAAAGCTGCTCTTCAGGGAGGATTTGTGATGTACGGATTGGTCGTGATGGGTTTGCTCATGTTAGCCCTCACGAACAGGTCGGATTGGTGGCAGGCGATTCCTTTCTTGATATTATTGTGCTACATGATTTTTCCCCCTCTCCTGCGGGCACTGAAGACCCAACAGCCGCAGTTGATAGGAAAAGCGGTTAAAGCAGGTGTAATTTCTCAGATTGTTGTCAATGCCACATTAGCCTCAGTCTTTGGAGGTTGGCAATTTGGGATCTTAGTGGTAATATTGTTACCCCTATCGCTCTGGATCGCCCGTCAGTTTGCAGTGACTTAAAGAATATTTCAGCCTTGTGAGGAACTCTATGCTAAAAATGGAGTTATTGAATTATATAGAAAAGACAATGAAAAAAACAATAGAGCAGGCTTTTTCCGTACCTTTTACCTATCCTGTATGTTTTACAGAGAACATATTCGATAGCAACAATGGTACTTTGGCCAAGTTGCTTAATAACGGCAAAAAAGCCAAAGCGTACTTTGTCGTAGATGAAGGTGTACTGGAATCCCACCCCAATTTGCTTAAGCAAATCAAGGCTTATAGTGAGTCCTATTCAGGCGATTTTACGCTTTGTGCGGAGCCTTTAGTGGTTCCCGGAGGGGAAAAAGCAAAAAATGATCCGCAGCACTTCCAAACTATCTTAGAGGCAACCAGCACCTACGGGATTGACAGGCATTCTTATATCGTTGCGATAGGTGGTGGCGCAGTGATCGATATGGCCGGCTTTGCCTCCGCGATAGCCCATAGGGGTATCCGCCACATTAGAATTCCGACTACGGTCTTGGCCCAAAACGATGCGGCCATAGGTGTAAAGAACGGCGTCAATGTGTTTGGCAAAAAGAACTACATGGGTACCTTTGCTCCTCCTTACGCCGTAATTAATGATTCCGCTTTCTTGACTACCCTTAGTGATAGAGATTGGCGTTCCGGCATTTCCGAAGCTATCAAAGTGGCTCTTATCAAAGATCCTGATTTCTATGAATGGATCGAAGCCCATGCTGCATTACTTGTAGATCGGGATATGGCTACCATGGAGGAATTGATCTACCGATGTGCCGCCTTGCACCTTGACCATATAGCAGGCAAAGATCCTTTTGAATTTGGTTCTTCAAGGCCTTTAGATTTTGGTCATTGGGCCGCCCACAAGCTGGAACACCTTACCCAATTTGGTGTTCGCCATGGGGAGGCTGTGGCCATAGGCATAGCTTTGGATGCCACGTATTCCTGGCTGAAAGGGCTGTTGTCTGAGGACCATTTGAAGAGAATTGTACAACTGATCAAAGCCCTTGGGTTTGATTTGTATGTGCCGGAACTGTCTGGAGAAGCCTTGCTGAAGGGATTGGAAGAGTTCCGTGAACATCTAGGTGGAGAGCTGACCATCATGTTGTTGGAAGGTATTGGAAAAGGGATTGAGGTACATGAAATGGACGGTGAGCTGATTCTTCAGTCGGTAGAAAAATTAAAATCCTTTACCGAAGAAAATATCGCTGTATAATGATAAAAGAAGGCTTCCACTTAACCTACTGTACCAATATCCATCCCGGCGAAAGTTGGGAGGCGACATTCAAAAATCTGCAGTTTCACATTCCCCAAATTAAAGAACAACTGGTTCCTGATCAGCCATTGGGCATTGGCCTTCGACTTTCCAATGAAGCCAGTTTGGAGCTGGTTAAAGCAGAAAATCTGGAATCTTTTAAAGCTTGGCTTGCGGCGAATCAGGCATATACCTTTACTTTTAACGGCTTTCCTTATGGGGGCTTTCACCGTCAGGTCGTAAAAGATCAGGTCCATCACCCGGATTGGACCACCACAGATAGACGGGACTATACCCTAAGGCTGTTTGAAATATTACAGCAGCTTCTACCAGCGGGGCTGGACGGAGGGATTTCCACCTCACCCTTATCATACAAATTTTGGCATGACGGAACAGAACAGTTGGATGAAGCTCGAAGGGTTTCTACCCTACATATGGTGGACGTGGCGTTAAAGCTGTATGAGACGAAGCAAAATGGCGGCCCACTACTGCATTTGGACATTGAGCCCGAGCCGGACGGTTTGCTGGAGAATACAGCTGAAGTGCTGGATTTTTACCGCAATTGGTTGCTACCTCTGGGTACGCCCATTTTTGTGGAGCAAATGGCCATCTCTGAGGAAGAGGCTGTTTTGGCACTGAAAGAGCACATCAGGGTGTGTTATGATGTTTGCCATTTTGCCATCGTATATGAAGATCCTGAAAAGGTATTTGCAGCGTTTGATGCAGAAGGCATCAAGATCGGGAAGATCCAAATCAGCGCTGCATTAAAAGTAAAGTTGCCCCATGCAAAGGAAGCAAGAGAGGCTGTCAAGCAGCTGTTGGTGCCCTTTGAAGAATCCACCTATCTGCATCAGGTGGTGGCAAGGCATCAAGATGGCGAGCTTAGTGCTTATAATGATTTAGCACCGGCCTTGGCAGAACTCCTTTCAACCGTGGCTGAAGAATGGCGGATACATTTCCATGTGCCGGTATTCCTGGCGGAATATGGGCAGCTTTCGTCCACCCAAGAAGCCATATTGGCAGTGTTGAACGCCTTAAAAGGAAACAAAGTGACCAACCATTTGGAAGTGGAAACCTACACTTGGGAAGTTTTGCCGGAAGATGTTAATTTAGACCTTACCCATTCCATCATCAGGGAACTTCAATGGGTAGTTGAAAGAATGTAAACATGAAGAAAACAGTTGTTTTAGATGTGGTGGCCTTATCTAGCCGTGTTATAGGAGAACATACACCATTTCTAAATAAATGGATTGCCCAACGAAAAAGAGCAACAATTAAACCCGTGCTTCCTGCAGTGACCTGCTCGGCGCAGACGGTTTATCTCACTGGTAAACATCCCGCTGAAAATGGGATTGTCGCCAACGGTTGGTATCACCGTGACACCTGTGAAATTCGAAATTGGCACCAATCCAACAAGTTGGTACAAGCACCTAAAGTATGGGATGAGGCCAAGCAGCGGGATCCTAACTTTACGGTTTCAAACATGTTTTGGTGGTTTAATATGTATTCTACCGCCGACTACGCTGTGACACCGCGCCCACTGTATCCTTCCGACGGCCGAAAGCTCCCTGATGTACACAGTCATCCTATGGAATTTCGCCATCGCCTACAGCAGGAACTAGGGCAGTTTCCCTTATTTTCATTCTGGGGTCCCAATGCAAACATTGAATCTACCCGATGGATAGCGGAAGCATCAAAGAAAGTCGACCAATGGACTGACCCCACCCTTACCTTTATCTACCTTCCCCACCTCGACTACAACCTACAACGGGTAGGAATTGACTTGGCGAAGATTGCCAAAGATCTGAATGAGATCGATGAGGTATGCAAGGATCTTATAACCTATTACGAAAATCAGGGTGTTGAAATCATTCTTTTGTCTGAATATGGGATTACCACCGTCAATAACCCTATTCATATTAATAGGATTCTTAGAAAGAAAGGCTATATTGTAGTTAAGGATGAGCTAGGACTTGAGACCTTGGATGCAGGCACCTGTCGAGCGTTTGCCGTATCTGATCATCAGCTTGCCCATGTCTATGTCAATGACGAGAAAGACATCCCTGAAGTAAAGCAGCTGTTGGAAAATACGCCGGGTATACAGATGGTACTAGATGAGGAAGGTAAAAAAGCTTATCATATCAATCATGGGAGGGCAGGAGAACTGGTCGCTGTAGCGGATAAAGGTTCTTGGTTTACCTATTACTATTGGTTGGATGATAACAAGGCACCTGATTTTGCAAGAACGGTAGCCATACACGCAAAGCCTGGCTATGATCCCGTTGAGGGCTTTGCCGATCCCAATATCAAGTTTTTGAAGGCCAAGCTGGGGGCAAAATTGCTAAAAAAGAAACTGGGATTCAGGACGATGATGGATATTATTCCTTTAGATGCTACTTTAGTAAAGGGCTCACATGGGAGAATCGAAGAGGATCCCCTGGATCATCCTATATTGGTGACTCCTCAAGATTCGTTAATAGATAGTGCAGTGGTAGAGCCTACTGATATTTACAATCTTATTCTGAACACTGTTTTTCCAGATTATCAGGCTTAACAGGCCTGTGGGAAATAATCCTAAGTCGAGATAAGCAATGAACAAAGGATCAAGTATATTTTTCGGAATATGGAGCCTACTCTTTGTGGTAGCTGCTCTGGTTCAATTGAATGACCCTGACCCTTGGGTATGGGTAAGTATTTACCTAGTGGCTGCCTTTTTCTCAGGCTATGTAGCGTTAGGACGCTATCCTTTAATCCCCCTTGGTATTGTGACAGTCCTTTGTCTCGCCGGAAGCCTCTACTACTTTCCCCCTTCTGTAGGTGAATGGATTGCCCAAGAGTGGGAGCAGAAGGATTTGACGATGAAGACCGCATCGATGGAGGAGGCTCGGGAATCATTGGGTTTGCTCCTCGTTGCCATAGTGCTGGGGATTGCCTGGTTTAGCGGGTGGCGAAAAAAGGCTCGCCTCAAGAGCAAGTATGGTCCCAACTATTTTTCCTGAAATAACAACTCATCAACCGTTATAACCATAGCAATAGGTATTCTTTTGAATTCCGATTTTACCTTTGACAGATAGCGCAAACCCAGCTAACCGTGACATGCTCATAATTCCGCCATTGTATAATGGTATTAACTAATTGTAATGAAAAGAAAATACGACGTAGTAGGCATAGGAAATGCATTGGTAGACATTGAATTTCAGGTCGATGACCAATTTCTTGAAGCCAACGCCATAGAAAAAGGATTGATGACACTGGTGGACGAAGAACGCCAAAACCACCTGATGAAAGTAATTGACACCAATCATGCAAAAAAACAATGTGGCGGCTCGGCTGCCAATACAGTGATTGCAGTCAGCCAGTTTGGTGGCAAGGCCTATTACAGCTGTAAAGTGGCCGATGATGAATTAGGACACTTTTTCCTCAACGACATGGTGGAAGCGGGTGTAGACAACAACCTGGACCATCGAAACATGGAGCAGGGCATTACCGGAAAATGTCTTGTGATGGTTACCCAAGATGCTGAGCGAACCATGAATACCTTTTTGGGTATCACGCAAAATTTTTCAGTTAAGGAAGTGAATGATTCAGCAATTAAGGATGCCAAATATCTTTATATTGAAGGATATTTGATTACTTCACCTAATGGAAGGGAAGCGATGAAGTATGCTAAGCGGGTGGCCGAACAGAGTGGTACAAAGGTAGCCTTGACCTTTTCTGACCCCGCCATGGTAAAGTATTTTAAGGAAGGTTTTGATGATGTCATTGGTGCCAGTGTGGATCTTCTTTTTGCCAATGAAGAAGAAGCGAGACTATTTACGGGCAAGGATGATCTATTGGAAGCCAGGGAAGAACTTAAAAAAGTGGCCAAACATTTTGTTATCACGTTAGGGAAGAATGGCGCAATGATTTATGATGGCGACACTTTCATCGATATTGAGCCTTACAAGACCGTTTCTATAGACAGCAATGGTGCAGGAGATATGTTTGCCGGCGCTTTTGTGTATGGGATTACCAATGGACACTCTTACGCCTCAAGCGGCAAGTTGGCCAGTATGGCCTCCTCAAAAGTAGTAAGCCAATTTGGTCCGCGCCTCAAATGGCATGAAGCAAGAGAGATTTTAAATCGATTGAATCCATAACTGATCATTTTGAGACCCAGCATCTTTTTAAGCTGGGTCTTTTTTATTTGCCATAGATCGTATGGCTCAACCGAAAAGAACTATTCAATAAGGTATCCTCGCTCGCCGGTAAGTACCTGAGCTGATAATGATATTCGGACAAATCCAACGCATCATTTACGACCAATTGATAGATTTGTTCAGGTAGCGGGTTGACTACTGATTGATGGTCATCCACACTTATCTGGATCTGACCAGCAAATGGAAATGGGAATTGCAGCTTGGCGTAATACTTATCCTCGAAGAAAAACTCTTCTATAATCTTTGGATAGAGTCTGTCGGCAATTTTTTGTTGACCTACATAAACAGCCTCATAAGTTAATACGTCTCTAATAAACTGTTGCTGTGTGATCAACTGCTCATTTAACACCCAGGTCAATCCATCCTGCACTCCATTTTTCCATTCTGACACAGACAAGAGTGCGCCATTGTTCCGATATTGTATTTTATATCCTGAGGGCGATTGCTGCTTGTCTAAAGGGGTTATTGTCTTGGGCAATCCACTTTCTCCCCACTGTATCATAATGGTGTATTCGGAAAGGATCAAAGTATCCCTGCTTGAGGTTGCTTCCTCTTTATTAGTCGTTACGGGCTCTGTGGAAGTCGTACATCCTCCCGATAAAAAGCCAAAAATCAGCGAGAGGTAAGACAGGATTTTCACCAAAAGATCAATCTGTTTAGTAATGAATGATACAAAATAAAGCATTTCTCATAGCGATACCCTTGCCACTGAAATAAAATGATCCATTACTGGACAGCTTATGTGGTTCACAGTTATTGCTGTTGTGCCTTATTACCGGTAAATTAGGTTCTGAAACTCAAAACACAGTTTCAAACGATAAGTATGGCAAGTTATCTGCTTATAATCTTGGGGCTACTGCTATTTCAGTCAGATATGCGACAAGCGGAACGCGATAGGATGGTGAAGGAACAGATCGAAAGGAGAGGTGTAGAAAACCGGAATGTACTACGGGCAATGCGTGCGGTGCCTCGGCATTGTTTGGTTCCGAAAGACCAAAGGCAGTTCGCTTATGAAGACACTCCTTTGCCTATAGGGCTGGGGCAGACCATCTCACAACCTTATATCGTGGCTTTTATGACCGATCTCCTTAAGCCAAAAAAAGGGATGAAAGTGCTCGAGATTGGTACAGGATCAGGCTACCAAGCGGCGGTGTTGGCGGAAATCGTGGATACAGTATATACCTTGGAAATAATTGCCGAACTCGGGCAGCGTGCTCAAAAGAATCTAAAGACTTTGGGCTATGAAAATATTCAACTGCGTATAGCCGATGGTTACGATGGATGGGAAGAATATGCTCCTTTTGATGCAATCATCGTTACGGCTGCAGCGAAAGAGATCCCCCCTGCGTTGATCCACCAATTAAGCGATGGTGGGAAAATGGTGATACCGGTAGATAAAGCTGGGGCGACAGACCAATTGCTCTTGGTAGAAAAGTCCGGTGGAAAGATTACACAAAAAAATGTACTACCGGTCCGTTTTGTTCCCTTCACACGGCCAAAAGAAGATAAGGATGATTAATAAACAGCATATATACATAGTTGCCTTATTGCTGGCGATGGTAGCTTGTGACAGCCCCAGCCAACAAAAGAGTGCTGAAAATGCTGCGATGCCCGATAGGGAGGCTGAGGCAATACGTCAACAAGTAGATAAAGATACTATGCTGCTTCAGGCAACAGATGAAATTCTTGCAATAATGAAAGCGAGAGATTACAGGAAGCTGGCAGAGCATTTTCATTCGGAGGAGGGTGTTCGATTTTCCCCCTATGGCTATATTGATACCGCCCATCATGTTCAGCTTGGATCCTCTATGTTTATCAAGCTCTTGGAAGAAGAGAAGCCCATTATATGGGGTAGCTATGATGGTACGGGTAAGGAGATCTCGATGCCGGTAGAAGCCTATTTCGATAAATTTGTCTACGATGTAGATTTTTTGAATGCGGAACAGAAAAGCGTCAACGAGATTCTTGGTAAAGGGAATTCTTTAGTGAATATCCAACAAGTTTTTCCTGGAGCAGATTTTACAGAAAGCCACTTTTCTGGCTTTGATGAGAAATATGGCGGCATGGACTGGAGGAGTCTTCGGCTCATATTTAGGCCAGAGGCGGGTAAGCCTCGATTGGTTGGAATCGTGCATGACCAGTGGACGATTTAGAACAGGATAGAGAACTGTAAAAAAAGGCACCTGAAATTTCAGGTGCCTTTGATATGATATTTAAAGATTAATTCTGCACTGCCAATGGGTTGTATAACATCTCATCGTCAGGGATCTGTAAGGTCATTCTAGATACAGGATAGGTGTTTTTGGAAATATGGTTGCTAGAAGAGGTTCTATCCACTTCAATGTTCCATCTTTTGTTGTTGTAGAACTCTCTGCCACCTTCGCCCCACAACTCGATACGAGTTTGAAGGTAAACCATTTCCAAAGCAGATAGGCCTGCCATAGACGGATAGGTATCGCAGGTCAGCGGAGTTTCACCATTTCTCGTACGTGCTGCGAGCAATTGGTTTAGCGTGGCTTTAGCACCTGCATCATCTCCCAATTGCGCTTGAGCTTCAGCTTTCATCAATAGCACCTCTGAAGTTCGCATATAATAGGTAGTTACGCGGCCTACTTCAATTTTATCATTGCTTCCCAATCCATGAGTGGCTGCAAACTTGGTATTGGTATACGCAGGAATATAGGCTACGATGTTATTCCTTGGATAGGTATAATTACCAAAGGCCTCGGCCATAAAGACCTCTTTACGATAATCGTTCTCAGCAATTTTATCATATAGCCTATTGTCAATCCTTTTATATGCCCTGGATACGCCACCGGAACCTTCACCAAAAGGATTGGTGTAGGCGTGGTGATACGTATTGGCAGTTCCCAATGGAAAGCCTAGTATCACTTCAGGGTTGACAGCATTGTTAAGGAAACCGTTTGTTTCAGGGCGGTATTCTGGATTTTCCGCCGTACCTGTATTTTTACCACCATACTGCTCATAGCTCATGAGGTTGGGGTACTGTGCCAGGATTTTATCTGCAGCGCTGATTGCTGTATTCCAGTCTCCCGTCCAAACAGCAACTCTTGCTTGTAGAAAATAAGCTACACCCAAATCAATATCCGTTTGGTCGGCTGTAAATCCGGTATTGGATCGGTTCAACAGATCAATAGCAGTGTTAAGGTCGTTCTTAATGAAGCTGTAAGTATCTTCTGCACTTGAACGCGCCTTAAATGATTGGGTAGGAGAAAAAGCATCATACAACATCAAACCCAATTTGCTGTTACCACCTTGAAGGTAAGCGTCCTGATAGTTTTCCATGAGATAGTTATAACCATACGCACGTACTACCAAACCTCGGGCTTTGTAGTTCATCAGAAAGGTGTTATCGCCCACTGTGGCATCGTCCAAGAAGTTGAGCATTTTGTTGGCAGAGGTAATACAGTGCCAAGCATAATACCAATAGGCGGAGTTCTTGTTGACATTGCTGGTGATGAAGTTGTCCAGTCGGTATTCATCCGCACCTACGAGTGAGGATAAGCCTGCAATATCACCAAGCACCATGTCATTGCCCTCCAAACTGCGCAAGACGTCCAAACCTTGGTTGCTGTAGTACATATCAGCGCTGCCAATACCGCTGATACCAGCATAGTTGAAGAGCAAAGGCATGTTGTTCGCCATGCTGCCCATTACAAGTTGGATGGCGCTTTCGTCACCAGAGTTTAACAGCTCCCTGATCTGTTCGTCAGTGATATTGTTAGGGGGAGTAATATCCAGATTATCTGCACAGGAGCTTAATAAGGCTGCTGCAAATAAGCTTACAATATATTTTTTCATTTTATTGCTGTTTTGTCGATTTTAAGATTAAAAATCCAAGTTAACGCCGAAAGACACGGTACTCATGTAAGGATAGGCATATGCACCTACTTCAAGACCGCCCACCAATGACATTCTTGGGTCGATACCAGAGTGACCAGTCAACATCAACACGTTATCGCCTGAGGCAAATACCCTCAAATTGCTCGCTTTGATTTTTGATACGATGTGTTGTGGGAAATTGTACCCGATGGTTACGTTTTTCAGGTTGAGGTAAGATGCATCAAAGAGTGCCATGTCAGAATACATCCAGCTGCCAATGGTCGAACCGCTGGTGTAGTAGCTGTTGCCATAAAGCGCCATTGGGAATTTCGCATCTGTGTTTTCAGGAGTCCAGGTATTGCCGATCAACTCTGCAGACAATGCACTACCGATATTACCACTCATGTACAGGCTGTTTGCGTATTCAACACTCATGAATTTGCCCCCGATTTGGTAGGCGATAATTGCCGTCAAATCAAAGTTTTTGTATCTGAGGGAAGTGTTAAAGCCACCGATCCACTTCGGCAAAGCGCTTCCCATTTCATAACGGTCAGCCAAAGAATAATTAGTGGTTGTCACGCTTTCGCCTACAGGAACATTTTCCCAGTTGCCGGCACTGTGGTCAGCAGCCGTTACTCTGTGGTAGAATAGGGGAAGACCGGTATTTTGATCCACTCCGCCATACTTGAAGAAATAGAGGTTATAATAATCTTTACCCACACCTCTCAAGTAAGAAATGGCACTGGTAGATGCACCACCCGTTCTGGTCCATCCGTCCACGCTACCCGTCCAATTACCGTCAAGCTCTGCCATGCCAATGCCTTCAGGTACGTCTGTCAACACGGTGGTGTAATGGGTGCCGTTCAAACCCACTTTCCAAGAGAAGTCTCTGTTTCTGAAGATGTCAACATATACATCTACTTCCACGCCTCTATTTCTAAGACCAGCGGTGTTTTTAGTCAAGGAGCTTTGTCCTAATGAGAAAGGGATCGGCTGATCCCACACCGAGTTGGTAGTTTGTTTGTTGTACCAGTCGATGGCACCGTAGACTCTTTTGAAGAAGGCGAAGTCTAAGCCAATATCAAAAGTGTTGGTATTCTCCCAAGTAAGCGCATCATTCACGAAGGCACCTTGGGTAAGGTTGAAGCTAGCTGGGATGCCGGTTCCAGAAGTGTTAGGGGTATATATTGCGCTGTAGTTCCAGATTTGGTAGCCGGAATAGTTAGCAATACCGCTTTGGTTACCGATGACACCGTAACTGGCCCTGACTTTTAATTCATCTATCCAGCTGGCGTTCTCCATAAATTTCTCACCCGAAATTCTCCAGCCACCACCAAGCGACCAGAAAGTGCCCCATCTGTTTTCAGCAAATTTGAATTTAGAAGAACCATCCCTCCTAATAGACCCCTCTGCGTAGAATCGCTCATCGAAGATATAGCTTAACCTGCCGAAGTAACTTTCCATAGCTGTTCTGACAATGTTACCTCCTGGGTTTGAGAAGGTGCCTCCGGTGTACCTGCCAACGAAGTTGGCATAAGCAGGAAAGTTGTTTACCAAACCGTAAGCAGAATTATAGTTCAGGTTGTCCATGTCATACTGGTAGTATTCATGACCAGCCAAACCCGTTACGGAGTGTTTGCCGATCTGCTTATAATAATTAAGCAGTTGCTGGGCGTTGATAATTGCCACGTTTTGGTAGGTTTTACCAAATGCGCCGATTCCTTGATAAGGACCGGTTTCACTGTTTCCATACCGGGTTCTGACTTCAGAGAAGCGGTCGTAAGACATGTTTGTCGTAAACTTGAAATCCTCTAAGAAGCTGAATGTAGCATATCCTTTCAGGTTCAGGTCATTTGACACTCTTCTGTCAATGTCGTCATCAAGAATTTGGATCAGGTTTGCAGTAGAGGTCGGTGCTTTGGTAATACCTAGTGGGGAGTAGCTGTCTCCAGCCAGTTGATGCACTCTATTTGTGCCATCTGCGTTTTTGATGATATTGCCGTTTTCATCCCTGGCAAATAAGGAGATTAATGGGCTTTGGCCATTCGTCCAACGGAACACGTTGGCTACGGCAGATCCCGGGTTACGGCCAAATCGTGTAGCAGGAGATTCTGTGTCACGGTTGGAGTAGCCAATGTTAGCTCCTACTTTTAACCAATCGTAGAGCTGCGCGTTTACATTTGAACGAAGGTTATAACGGGCAAATGAGGAGCCTCTAATGTAAGAAGGGTCTTCCAAAAAGCCCAAAGATAGGTAATAGTCAACTTTTTCTGTGCCGCCGCTGCCCGTAAGGTTGTACTCCTGACGTAAAGGACTTTCCAAGAAATAGTTGTCATAACTTCCAGCGCCATACAGCAGGCGGGCGTTTGGATTCAGTTTGCCGTCGGGGTTAACCAAATAAGCACCTGTCATGGTTGCACTCCCGTTAGAGCCACTTCCTGTAGGGTTATACACCGCGCCAGGGACATCATATAACATCCAGTTTCCAAGTAGGTTTGCCGAAAAGTCGGTCGTTGAGCCGGTGTAATCAAAGAGGTGCTGGCTAGCAAATACAGCCGCGTCATCATGGCTCATATTCGGATTCTGCACATTGGTTGTGTATTTGCCATTGGTAGAAGGGGTTCCATCTACACCAAAACGAACAGAGTTATAGATTGCCTGCCAGGCGTATTCATAGATATCTTTTGGATCGGTGATTTTATCGTACCTTAATGCACCTGCATAGTTAGCACCCCATCGTCCTTCAAAGGATATACGAGTTTTGCCGGTTGTACCTTTTTTGGTAGTTACCAGGATCACGCCGTTAGCACCTCTAGAACCGTAGACCGCCGTAGAAGCAGCATCTTTTAAGATGCTGATGCTTTCAATGTCCTTCGGGTTGATGGAGGAAAGGGCATTATCATGCTCTGCTGGCACACCATCGATCACGATTAGTGCATTAGAGCTGTTTTGGCTGGTAGAGCCCGCACCTCTTACACGGATTCCTGTATCCACTCCAGGCTGACCATCGATAGAAGAGATTTGTAAGCCAGGTACTAAGCCTTCCAAAGCACGGGTGACGGTGGAGTTAGATTGTACGCTGATAGCTTTTGATTCAATTGCCGTCATGGAGCCAGTGAGATCACCTTTTTTGGCGAGACCATAGCCAATTACAACTACTTCATCAAGGTTTTGCACATCTTCCGCCAATACGATGTCAATAGTACTGCGGCCGTTGACAGGTACCTCCTGGGTGATATACCCTATAGAGGAGAAAACCAAAGTCGCATTGTTGTCCGGTACATTTAAGGTATAGGATCCGTCGATGTCGGTAACTGTTCCGGTCAAAGAGCCTTTGATCAACACGTTGACACCAGGTATGCCAAGACCGTCTGAAGAGGCAGTGACTGTTCCTGTCACCGTGATGAAGTCCATCTTATTTTCAGAAATTAAAGAAGGGGATAATTCTCCGGCGCGAATTACAGCCCCTTTTTCTCCAGCTTGAGCATAGCCAATGCTGAAAAATTGCCCTAACACTCCAAGGCAAACGCCAAAGGTAGTCCTTAGGGATAATGGGTGCGTTTTAAATTTCATACTGTGATTTAGGTTTATACATAGTTGAATGACTAAAAGGGTCTGCTTCCAGACCTATAAATTGCACTAAAAGTTGTTTTGGGTTTATCGGTAGGGAGGGGTGATCTTTCCAGTCAAAAACTAAAGATGTACCAGTAAAAAAGGGTAGTGGGTATGCCGGACTTCCACTGCCATTTATGCTGTCAAATTTTATTTTCTCTGGATAATTTCACCGACCGGACAAAAATACACTTATTTTTTACTGCATGTTGATGATTTGTTTATCCTGAAGCGGATTTTTTTGAACGGGGAAATTTGACGATAAGGGAAGCTTTAAAAGGTATTAGCATCAAAAACAAAAAAACCGGCCTAGGCCGGTCGGAATGTTTAACTCGTTTGTGAGGAAAATGCCCTTATATAAAGTTGATTCCAAAGAATTTCTGAAGGATGGTAAGGATGAACATGATGCCCAGTACTAAGGGACAGATATAGCTGATCATCACCGTGATGAATGTTTCCAAGGAGGAGCCTATATAGCCAGGGTATCCTTTGCTTACTTCTTCGGACATGTTTTCTATTTTCCATTTCCTCGCGATGAAGATACTCATGAGCAGTCCTCCCAATGGCAGGCCAATGACATAGAATACATCTTGTACCACATCCATGACGGATTTGGAGGCGCCTTCGTAATGTACAAAGCTGGTAAACAAATCCACTGCGCCAAATCCTAACATGCTGGGTACTCCGATAAGAAATACTACAGCAGCCATGATGATAACAGCCTTGCCTCGGGACAGCTTTTTCTCATCTACTAAATAGGAAACCGGAACTTCCAGCAGTGATATTGTAGAGGTTAATGCAGCAAAGCACAGCAAGAGGAAGAAGGAGCTGCCGATAAACTTGCCCAGAACTGGACCCATTGACTCAAAAACAGCAGGGAGTGCCACAAAAACCAACCCCGGACCTTCGCTCGGGGATTGCCCAGTAGAAAATACCAGAGGGAATATCATCATACCCGCTAAGAAGGACACTAAAGTATCGGTTATAGACACGAGTCCAGCAGAACTGATGATGTTATCGTCTTTGCCTACATAAGAGCCATAGGTAATTAGGGCACCCATACCCAAGCTAAGGGAGAAGAATGCCTGTCCGAGCGCTGAATATATGCTGGCGCCGTTGATCAAACTGAAATCAGGAAGAAGGTAAAATCGGACTCCATCCATGGCATTGGGTAAAGTCAGTCCATAAATCACCAAGCTTACCAAAAGCACAAAGAGGGTGGGCATGAGAAGTTTGGCGGCGCCTTCAATACCTTTCTGCACCCCTTGATATACAATAAACGCAGTGATCAGCATGAAGCCCAAACTGAAAATCAGATTATCCGTAAAATCATGCACGAAATAGTCAAAAAAGCCACTGTAGTCATGCTTTTGGAGTAGGTCACCAAAGGCAACATTCACAAAATACCCAAACGCCCAGCCAGATACTACATTGTAGAATGAGAGGATCATGATGCCGCAAATAATGCCAAATAAACCTACTAAGGCCCATGATTTGCCGCCTAATGCTTTGTAAGCCCCATAGGGGTTTGATCTGGTCTTTCTGCCTATCGCAATTTCACCGATCATTATGGGCAATCCCAGGAATAGGATCCAACCTATATAGAGTAGCAAAAAAGCGGCTCCCCCGTTTTGGCCGGTGACATAAGGGAATTGCCAGATATTCCCTAAGCCTATTGCTGAGCCTGCCGCTGCTGCTATAAAACCAAATTTACTTGAAAAACCGCCCCTTGAAGCCATAGTTTATTTTTTATTCAAACGTCGCAAAAATAAGAAGAAATCAATAAGATTAGCCATTTCATTAGCTATTTAGCATTTGCGTCTTTCGAGGTTAAAAAGAATATGTGATTTGGCTCCCCCGCTCACTATCCAGCTCAACCTTTGCAAAAACCTCAATTTCTTGTTGTAGTTCTTCCACGTGGGAAATGATACCCACCACCCGATGTTCGTGACGCAATGATTTTAATGCTTCAAATACCGTTCTTAAGGAGGCACGATCCAAAGATCCAAAGCCTTCGTCTAAGAAGAAAAAGCTTTGGTCCGCGCGATTTAATGACTTTACCTTTTCGGCCAAAGCCAGTGCTAGGCATAAAGAAGCCTGAAAGGTCTGCCCCCCCGAAAGGGATTTGAGCAACCTCTTCTTGCCACCATTTAGGTAATCCCGCACCCAAAAGTTGTTGTCCTCATCAATTTCTAGGCTCAGGCTGTTTTTTGTTAGCCGCATAAAGCGGAGGTTGGCCGTCTGACATAGTTCTTTGAGGTAAATGCTGCTCACGAATTTCACAAAGCCAGCACCTTTGAACAGTTTTTCTAGCACCTTTAGATTCAGTTCGCGTTTTTCTATTTTTTCCAGAGCTTCTAATAAGCTACTTTTTTGATTCAGTTTAGCTTGAATTTCTTCAATCTCCCGATGAAGCAGGGCCAGCTCTGCGTTTTGTTTATCAAGAATTTCCCTTTCCGCCTGCATGCTAGAGATCAGTTGATCAAATTGCTCTTCATCAAAGGAAAGGACTTCCGGCTGCTCATGTAGTTCTCCCAGCCGCACCATAATAGATGCTGAGCGGCTTTCAAATGCCTGGATCTCTTGTTCCCATTGGTCGGGTTGAATGGAGAGGGCTAATACTTGCTGTACTTCTTGTTGGCTTTCAAAAGCCTGCGCCAATAGCTGTTGGGCGAGTTCATCTTGTAAGGAAGCATGTTTATGTTTGGTGCTTTCAAGCAGTTTTTCGAAATGCTGAAGATTAGCTAAGTTGGTGGCCTGCCGATGTCTCGCGTCTTTAAGCCTATCCTGGGTGCGCGTGTACCTCAGCTCCAGTTCATCGATGGACGACTGTACTTTTTCAATGTCTGATCGGATAGCCCCCTCAGTTTGATCCAAGTACTTGTTTAACATGTCGGGGTACTTTATTTCGCCTTTTTGGCTGTCAACCGTAGCATGAAGGGTTATTAGTGCTTGCTCCGCACTGCGGAGTTCTCCTTCAGCTTGAGACAATTTTTCTTGTAAGGCTTGAGATTCTTTTCTGAGTTTTTTTTGTTGTTGTACGATTTGCTGCTGTTTTTCACTGGTTTCCTCGTAGCTATCCAACAGCTTTAAAAGCTGCTCCTTACTGGCGAGACCTTGGCTGGAAAGCTTGCTGGCAAGCTTTTCCAGTTCCGCCTTTTTAAGGCTTTGCTCGTTTCTCTTTTGCAATATTTGATGCTGAACATAATTTAGCTGTAATGCTTCTTTTTCCAAAGCAGATTGATAGCCGCGTATGGCATCAAGATCAGCCTTCAGTTGCAGGATTCGTGCTGCATTCTCCTCCAAGTCTTTATCATCGAAATGATGGGGAAGGGGAGCGGGATGTTCGGTAGCGCCACACAGAGGACAGCTTTCTCCTTCCTTTAGTTGGAGAGCAAAAGTGGACAAGCCTTGTCGTTGAATCAGGGTCTCCCGGTCCTTCTGAGCTTGATGTAGCCGTTCTTCCTGCCGGCTGAGCCACTGCGTGAAATTGTCAACACTCTGTGGTAACAGTTTTTTTATAGCTTGAATTTGCTTGTCAATAGCTGCTTTTTGCTGTTCGAGCAGCTGCAGATCGGATAATAAGGATGCCTGTGTCTGTTGCAGTTGTTCGAAGTCCTTTGCCATGCCTTTTAAGTCAGTCAAAGTTTGCAAGTCAGGTAGCTTTACCAGTTCTTCTTGGGCTTCCAGATCTGCTATGTTTTGTTGCAGTTCGACGAGCAGTTTTTTTCCCGCCTCTGATTTGGGTCTAAGTTCGTCTACCACTTTTTGACGTACAGCCAACTCGCGCCGGAGGGTCTGAATAGTGATGATCTTTCTAAGGTCACGGATTCGCGCTTCTCGTTCGCTTTTCTTGCTTTGCTGAATTTTTAGTTTCTGCTCTTCGATTTCTAGCTGAGCGACTTCGGCTTCGAAATCGCGCTTCCAGCGGGAACAATCCGTATAGCTGACTTTGTATTTCTCAACTTCCAGCTCTTTTTCCTTTAATTGGTCCAATATCGGTTTGATGTAAGTCAGCGCTCTGCGGAATTTTTGAAGCTGAGCCTTTCTTTTTTCCACTGCAGGTCTTTCCTTTAACACCTCTTCCTGTTGTTGTTCAAGTAGTCTAAGCTGTTGGTGCTTTTCTCTAAGGGTCTTTAGCTGATTGACTTGATTTTCAATTGTTTTCAGCTGTTTTTCTTGCGCTGCCTTGTGCTGCGTCAGCGTATCCTTTAGCTGCTCTTTTCCCCGTTGCCTATCTGGGTTGATATCTTCGAGACCCTGAAGCTGGGTCTGGTACCGGATTTTTTCCTCATTATTCTCTCTCATCAGCTTTCCGGTATGGGAGGAAAGGTCGAAACGCTCCAGGCCGAACAATTCTTTCATCATCTCAGCCCGCGCCAGAGGTTTTTGTTCTATAAAATCCCTGAACTTCCCCTGAGGTATAATTACGGTTTGGCGGAAATGATCGATTTTCATCCCTAAGATCTCCTGCGCGTTTTTTTCTATAGGCAGCCACCCCCCGTCTATCTTCTGGTAAAATAGATGTTCGGCAGGCTTTACATCATCAAAATTCTTCTTGTTGCGCTTGGATACATAAGTTGCTTTATAAGTTTCCGCATTATTTTTACCGGCTTTAAATTCAAAAGCGATCGACAACACCTCGCTTTGCAGGTTGACCATACTTGTCTTTTCACCTCTGGCTGCAAGCCTTTCCGTATTGCCATAAAGCGCTAACATGATCGCCTCCAGTATAGAGGACTTGCCACTTCCCACCGCTCCGAAGATACCAAACAGTCCTGCTGCGGTCAGCTGTGTAAAATCAATGGTTTGTTTTTCTTTATAGGAATACAGTCCTTGTAGTTCAAGTTTAATGGGAATCATTTGCTTGCGTTTGGCTGATGATTTCTTTAAAAAGATTTATTATTTCCTCATTTGGAGCAATGCCTTGGCTGCTTTGGTAGTAGCGGCCAAACAGGGTGACCATATCTTCATTGAGATCCTCCGCCTGTAATCCTTGAGGGGATAGCTGCTCTTTAGGAAGTTGGGGAATAAGGCTGATGATGCCGTCGTGAGCCTTCATAATGGCGCGCCTGGTGGTGGCATCAATTGCTTCTTCTGTCATATAAGTGATTTCCACAAAACAATAGGGGTTTTGCTCCAGCCAGGCCAAGGTGTCGGGCAAGTTGTTAAAGTTCTTCCTGCATAAAGGCCTTCCCTTAGTCAGTGGAATAGCTTGATATACTACTGGTTGGGCAGGTTGGGCATTTACAAGAACTACCTGCTTTTGCTGGTCGGCTTCACTAAAGCTGTAGGCCAGAGGCGAGCTGCTATAAACTACCGGACAAGGTACCATATCGCAGGCGTGGTAGCGGTGGAGGTGACCCAAGGCGGCATATTGAATTTGGGAGGGAAGATTGTTAGTAAAAATAGCCTGAGTGCCCCCAACGTGAAGTATAGGCCGTTCGCTTTCAGGCTCCGGTTCGGGCTTTTCTCCTTCTTTCATAAAAAAGAAATGACCGAGGAAAAGATTAACGCCCTTATCGTCGCAATATTCATCAGTAAGTTCGCGCCACTTCCTCTCCAACACTTTTCTGAGTTCTTCTTCTCTATTGTCCTCTCCCAGATAAGTCTTTAATAATAATTCATTTGCATAAGGAGCTAACAATACCCTTACTGGAAAGTGATGTGCAGGCAATTTGAGCTCTACAAAGCCCGGCTTAGATCGCAGGATTTCCACTCCTGAATCCAGCTTACCGCATTGAATGGTTTGGTCAAACCTGCTATAGAAAAGGATTCCAAGTTCCCTAGCAAGTGGGTCTGGGGCGGCAATAAATTGGGGGCTATCGTGATTGCCGGATATAGCTATAATAGGTCTACGCCCTTCATTGGATAGCCTTCTCAGAGTTTTAAAGAGGAGTTCTACCGCCTCGTGGCTAGGGTTAAAAGAATCAAAAATATCACCGGCTACCAATATGAGATCAGCCGCTGTTTGATCAGCAATTTTTACGATCTCGTCCAAGACTTCCCTCTGTTCCTCCAAACGGGAAAACTCCTGAAGCCTTTTTCCCAAATGCCAATCAGCAGTGTGTAGAATTTTAAGCATATGATAAAGGTAAAGAATAAGTTCGTGTTTATAAATTAGACGCTTTCATTCCTCGCTTCAGGATCATAAAATACACATCTATTCTACATTCTGTGTAGAAAAGGGGCAATAATAGGTGGATGTCTGGATTTACAAATCACTCAAAATCAATACTATGCATATAAGGCACGAATTTTGCATTGCCGCGATCGTCTTTTTTAAAGCAGAAAATGATGATTAAAAAAGGGTCATTAATGATGCTGTTGCTATGCCTGCTCTTGTTGGTCAAGGGTCATGCCCAGAATATTTACCTGGGGAATGATTCGTTGCTGGTAATACAAGAAGGTACAGCCAGTTTCTATGGGAAAAAATTCCATAAGAGGAAAACAGCAAGCGGAGAAGTATATGATATGCATGCATATACTGCAGCCCATAAACATTTGCCTTTCGGAACCTTGTTAAGAATTACCAATTTGAACAATGGCTATGAGGTATTGGTAAAAGTGAACGATAGGCTTCCCAAGCACAGTAAAAGAGTAATTGATCTCTCTCGTGGTGCAGCCGAACAGCTGGATATGGTGAGAGATGGTCTCGCCCCCGTCAAAATTAAAGCCTTAAGTTTTCGTGATATTGAAAAGCTAAAGGGCCACTATGCGTCTATCCCTGAAGAATTGAGGCTAAGGGTTTATCATGAGCCGGTACAAAGGACCGACTTCATTGATATTTTTTCCCCAGCTATTTTTTATAGAGAAACCCAAGCGCTTAGCTTGTATGAGTTATAGATTGTACGCGAACGGACAAACTGTTCGTTTTTTCGGGCATTTTCTATTGCTATTAAGCTCAATTGCACGTAAATAAAGCGGATTTTACGCTGGCATAATAATAGAATAGCTAAGATGAATTTTTAACTTAAACGCTAGTCTATTATGAAAAATCCTTTTGTTTGTTTTGTTGCAATTTTCTTGCTTTCAAGCTATACGGTGCTGGCACAGGCTGTGGAAAATCGCTCTGTTCCTGATTTTAATAAAATTAATGTTGGTGGTAGCTGGAATGTTACCTTAAAGCCAGGAGAGCGTAATGAGGTCAGGTTAGAGGCTAAGAACCTCAGCTTAGATAAGGTTATTACAGAGGTCAAGAACAACCGTCTTGATATCCGACTAGAAAAGGGAAATTACAGAAATGTAGATCTGGAAGTCACAGTGACCTACAAAGAATTGGTATCGATCCACTCTGGAGGTTCTGGTAATCTTAAAAGCACAGGCGAACTCGTAGCTGATAATTTGGAAATAAACTTAAGTGGCTCAGGAAATGCCTCCTTCAATCACATTGTAGCGGACAAACTTAGCCTCACGATGAGTGGTTCGGGTGACATGGCTATTAAAGGAGGTGCTGTTGGAGCTTTAGCGCTCCGTCAATCGGGGTCAGGCAATCTAAAAGCCATGGATCTGGTAGTTGAAGAAGCTGAGCTGTCGAAATCGGGTTCTGGGGATTCTGCTGTTACGGTCAATCGGACACTATCAGTTAACGCTTCCGGCTCAGGAAATGTCCAATACAAGGGTAATCCGTCTATGAATGATATCCGAATTTCCGGATCAGGTAGGGTGGTGAAAAAGTAGCCTCATTTGCGAGAGAAGCCTTGGTAATCCTTCCATAGCTATATACACCATAGTAGATGTCCCTGATGACTGACGGGAGAACTTAATTCGAGGGCACATCAGCCATCTCTGAGCTACATCCGACGCAAATCAACAAGTATAAACATTTTTGAATAGGAGGTAGGCTCTATTCGCGGATGGACTTTAAGTACAGCCTTTCTACCTTTTCCCGAGCCCAAGGCGTTTTTCTCAAGAAAGTAAGACTGGATTTGATGGAGGGGTTGTGGGTAAAGCAGCGGATGTTGATCCTCATCCCCAGTTCTTCCCAACCATACACTTGGACAAGATGTTCTAAAATATCAACCAGTTTGATGCCGTGGAGAGGATTGTTCGGCTGTTGATCAGGCGCAGCTTGGCTCATAACGCTGAATTGTATGATGGTTTTGTAAATAAAAACCCGGAATAAATCCGGGTTTTTTTTGATTAAGGATATTTTTTAAGCAATGAGATTGCCCTCATCATCCCATTGGGGAATTTGGTTCCTGCTAAGTGGATCAAGATATACCTTAGCGTATTTCTCTTCGTACTTCATGCCATATTTGTCCAGCACATGTTGTGGCACGCCGTCCCACACGTTTGGCTGATTCCCCACATATCCCAAGTCTTCGAAGCCCATTTTGCTGGTAAAGAAACCAGTGGCTGTAAGGTTACGAAGCATATTAAAGAATTTGACTCCTCCTTCCATTTCAGGGGCTGCTTTGTCAGGATAAGCAATTTCGTCGATAATTTGTAGCCTTTGAGCTTCCGAGGCGCCCAAGAAATCTGTTTCAAAGAGCTCATCAGCTCGATAATCCAAATATTTTAAGCCGCCTCTCATGGGAACTTGGTAGCCAGGCATATCTTTCATCATAAATTCGATGAAATCAGGTACACCTGCATCCGTAGCGCTTCCGGACTTGTCATCCGCAGGAATAATAATATCCACCAACACTTCAATTTTTTTACGCTCTTCATCAGTGAAGAAGGTGGTCGAATTTAAGCGTTCGTCGTACAGTATTTCTTCCGGTGTTCTTCCATAGCCGGATGAGTTTCCCAATACAGGTTTATGCTCGATTTCTTCCGTTGTCGGCTTGCATCCTGTAGTCAACAAAAAACCTGAGGCCAAAGACCCGGTAAACAATAACTTAAGATTCTCTCTTCTGTTCATTTCAGGTTATTTTAGATATTCTTCTTTTTCAATTCGTTGATGATGTACTCTGACGTTCTCCATGACAGCGCAAGGATTGTCCAAGTGGGGTTCTTATCGGCTTGCGACACAAATGGTCCGCCGTCCACAACAAAGAGGTTCTTGCATTCATGGGCCTGGCAGTTGCTGTTAAGTACAGATGTTTTGGGATTGTTACCCATTCTCGTGGTACCTACTTCGTGGATGATCCGCCCAGGTGCGTGGAGACCATAGTTCGAGTCCCTTCCAGGCTTCGTTCCGAGGAGTTTTGCTCCGGCATTGGTAAGGATTTCCTCAAAGGTATCATGCATATGTTTTGCTTGGTTAAGCTCCTGATCAGTCCACTGGTAGTGGAACTTCAAGACGGGTATACCAAACTTGTCAACAGTATTGTTATCGATTTCGCAATAGTTCTCATATCTTGGTATACTCTCACCTCGACCAGACATACCAACGGTAGTACCAAAAAACCTTCGAATATCTTTCTTTAATCCTTCTCCATAGCCTCCATTGACCCCGGGTTTCCCGAATTCATCTACAATGTGCTGACGCATGGTGTCCATGCCAAAGCCAAAACCATAAGATGGCATACCCATACCGCCCCAGTATTCGATATGGTAACCGCGTGCAAAATCCAACTTTTTATTATCCAGCCACCAAGGGGTATACACGTGCATACCGCCTACACCATCTTCATTATAACGGTCCCGATCGATAAAATCAGGCATAATAGCCATTCTGTCTGCACCGGTAGAATCATGGATATACCTACCTACGATACCGCTTCCATTGCCTAGTCCATTAGGATGGACTTTGGATTTAGAGTTCAGCATGATACGGGCAGATTCTGCGGCAGAAGCACCCAAAACGACCACTCGCGCCCGCAGTTTGTATTCCTTCATGTCTACTTTGCTAATATAGGACACGCCAGTAGCCTCACCTTTGTCGTTTGTGGTGACTTTACGAACCATGGCTTGCGTGTAGAGGTCTACACTGCCTTTTTTCATGGCGGGTTTTACCAAACAAGTACCTGCTGAGAAGTCTGCATATACTTGACAGGCCCGGTTACATTGATTACAGAAGAAACAAACCCCTCTTTCATTGTTGATAGGTCTGGTCAAAATAGATAACCTGGAAGGGATGACCGGAATATTGGCTTTGTCGGCACCCTTTTTCATAAACAACTCATGGAGTCGCGGCTTTGGTGGAGGTAAAAAATAGCCATCAGGCTCATTGTAGATACCTTCTTTGCTGCCAAATACACCGATTAACTTGTCTACCTTATCATAATAAGGAGCAATATCATCATAACTGATCGGCCAATCGTCACCCATTCCGTCAATACTACTTCTTTTAAAATCGTTGGGGCCGAATCGCAGCGATATTCTTCCCCAGTGGTTGGTTCTACCACCCAGCATCCTCGACCTGAACCAGTCAAACTGGGTGCCTGGAGCTTTCGTATAAGGTTCTCCCTCTATTTCCCATCCACCAATGGCGGCATCAAAATCCCCGAATGGTCTGATTGTGCCAGCTCCCCTTCTTGGGGATTCCCAGGGAAATCGTAATTGTGTTCTGTCCTCCTCCTTGGCAGGATCATAATCTCTACCCGCTTCAACTACTGCAACTGAAAGACCTGCTTCCGATAAAATTTTGGAGGCCATTCCACCACCTGCACCGGAACCGACGATAATGACGTCGTACTCTTCCCCAGGCGATTTGATTTGAATACTCATATAGTTATATGCTTTTTGTAAAATTTTCAAAAAGTAAAACAAAATCCGCGATATAAAAAGCTTTTTCTGAAAAGGCCGAGAGATTGGGAGTTGTGTTGGTGAAAATTGTACTTTAACGGGAAATCAAGTACACCAATTATTGAAGAAATTTGGCGATAAACGCATGGGACTTTTGGAAGAGCACGTTAAAAGAGATCTTCTTCCGAGCATATCATTACCTCTAAAAAGTGAAATTATAAGAGCGGCTGGAGGTATTTCCACACCGTTTCAGCAACGATGAGGTGCCCTTCCTTGGTAGGATGTATACCGTCCGGCAGGTTGAGGTCTGGATCGCCGGCAACTCCTTCTAGGAGAAAGGGAATTAATTGTACTTGCTCTTCTTTGGAAAGGGCGGGATATATTTCCTTAAACGCTTCGCTGTAAGCTTTTCCCATATTGGGCGGGATCTGCATTCCGGCCAAGAGAATTTGTGTACTTGGATATTTCTCCCTCACCTTTTGAATAATTTGCTGCAGGTTTTTTCGGGTTTCCGATACAGGTATTCCCCTTAATCCATCATTACCTCCCAGTTCGAGGACAAAGATGTAAGGTTCTTCCTCTAAAAACCAATCCAGGCGATTGAGACCACTTGCGGTAGTCTCCCCACTTAGTCCACCATTGATGACTTGATAATTCAGGTTAAGGCTGTCTATGCGGTGTTGGATAATGCCCGTAAAACCCTCTTCAGGTTCCAATCCCCAGCCTGCAGTCAGGCTATTTCCAAAAAATAAAATGGTTTTTTTCTCCTCCGGAATTACCGCTTTTTCTTCTGCATCCACTGTAGTCGATGAAGTTTCAGATGCTTTTTGTCCGCAGGAAAACAAAGTCAGCAGGAACAAAATCACTGCAAAGCTTGTATATTGTGAAGTCCTTGTCATTAAATCTTTTATTTTTAACTCCTTTAACTAACTCCAAACAGTGGGGTAATGTTTCCATTCATGTCAAAATACCTGGAAAATATATGTCCATTTTATCAGTAGATCAGGTTAGCAAAATTTACCAAAACGGAAGCAGAAAATTAACTGTTTTGGACAACGTAAGTTTTCAAGTAGCAGCAGGCGAAAGCATTGCGATTGTAGGACCATCAGGTAGCGGCAAAACTACCTTATTGGGTTTATGTGCAGGATTGGATAAAGCAAGTTCGGGAAGTATTCTGCTGCATGGAAACAGCATGGAGACTTTGTCAGAGGATGAACGGGCGGCAGTAAGAAATCAACATGTGGGTTTTATCTTTCAGAATTTTCAGCTACTGTCCACGCTGACCGCACTAGAAAACGTGATGGTTCCGCTAGAGTTAAAGAAAAAGAAAAATGCCAAGGCTAAGGCCATGGACTTGCTTGTCCAAGTGGGTTTGAAAGACCGCGCCACCCATTATCCCAACCAGTTGTCAGGGGGAGAGCAGCAGCGGGTGTCCATAGCCCGTGCTTTTGCCAATGAACCTAAAATACTTTTTGCAGATGAGCCTACCGGAAATCTGGATACAGAAACCGGAGCATTAGTAGAGGATCTCATTTTTAACCTCAACAAAGCCCTAAGCACGACTTTGATATTGGTGACCCATGACATTGAGCTTGCCGGACGCACCAATAGAATTATACAAATCAGGGGCGGAAAAATTCAGGAGGATACCCATGTATAATATAGCTTGGACCTTAAAGATGGCCTTCCGTGATTGCCGGAGGAACATTCCTAAGTTGTTGCTGTTTATTTCTTCCATTGTTATTGGGATAGCAGCGCTGGTTGCGATCAGCTCGTTTGGGGATAATTTACGTAAAGACATCGACCGTCAAGCCAGAGAGTTACTTGGAGCCGATCTTTCCTTGGAGAATAACCAACCAATTGGTGAGCAGGGCTTAGATACAATAGCTACAAGCATTGCCGAAGAAATCAACTTTGCCAGCATGGTTTCCTTCCCCGCCACCGGAGGTAGCCGGTTGACCCAGGTGAGAGCCCTTGAGGGAAGTTTTCCGTTTTATGGAAAGCTCGAAACCATTCCTGTAGAAGCAGAGCGCACTTTTAGATCCTCCGGAAGAAAAGCCTTGGTCGAAAAATCTTTAATGGCAGCCTTTGACGCATCAGTTGGGGACAGTATTAAGGTGGGGGAGATCAGCTTTGTCATAGAGGGGATACTACAGAAAGTACCCGGTCAGACTGGTATTGCGGCAACCGTGGCGCCTGCAGTTTTCATTCCTATGGATTTTGTGGAAGAAACGGGTTTGGTTCAATTTGGCAGCCGCATTCGCTATGAGCGCTATTATCAATTCGAAGAAGGCACCCCTGTCGATGAGATAATTGCCCCCTATCAAACTGCTTGGGAGGAGTCAAAAATTGATGCCGACACAGTGGAGGACAGAAAGCGATCAACGGGCCGTTCGTTCAATAACCTGTCTAACTTTCTAAGTCTTGTCGCATTTATCGCTTTGTTACTTGGATGTGTAGGCGTAGCAAGTGCAGTTAATGTATTTGTGAAGGAGAAGTTGGCTTCTGTAGCTATACTTAGGTGTCTGGGCGTGCCATCCGCTAATGCATTATTCATCTACCTCAGTCAAATTATTATCATGGGCCTTTTGGGTTCTACACTCGGTGCGGCTTTGGGTTCTGTGTTGCAGTTTGCTTTACCTGCTGTTTTTGGTGATTTTCTTCCTGTTGAGGTTCAGGTGGAGATTTCTGGGAATGCCGTTCTATTTGGAGTGGTAACGGGGCTATTTATCTCTGTATTATTTGCCCTTATTCCTCTACTGAAGATACGAAAAGTATCACCTATGAGTACGTTGAGGCCAGAAAGCCAAAATACAAAGATTGCAAAGGATCCATTAAGATGGGCAGTTATACTCGCCATCATCTCGTTTATCTTTGGCTTCAGCTATTACCTTTTAGGCAGATGGGACCTGGCTTTAGGCTTTGCCGCATTTGTACTGTTTGCTTTTGGAATCCTTTGGATAATGGCCCTCGGCATCATGTGGATGATCCGCAAATTCCTACCACTTTCTTTAAAATACCCCATCCGTCAATCGTTGTCTAATCTCTACAGACCCAATAATCAGACCATCTCCCTAATTGCTACCATTGGGCTGGGCACTGCGATGATCAGCACCTTGTTCTTTGTTCAAAATCAACTGCTGGAAGAAGCTCAGCTTGCGGATGAGGGTCAACAACCAAATATGTTGCTTTTTGATATTCAAACAGCACAATTGGAAAGGATAAGGGATATGGTATTGGAGCAGGGAATACCAGTAATACAACAAGTACCTATTGTCACCATGGGATTAACAGAAATCAATGGACTGGACAAGAAGGATAATGAAGCCTTAGATGAAGATAGCAGGCGTTCTCGCTCCTTATATAATAGAGAGTTTAGGGTCACTTACCGCGACACTTTAATACGTTCAGAGCGGTTAGTAGAAGGAAAATTACGCCCAGTAGAAAATCCGGGCGATAGCATCTTTGTTTCATTCGACAAAAATTACGCAGAACGAACCGGCATCAAGCTTGGCGATCAGATTATTTTCAATGTTCAAGGCCGCCCACTGAGGACTTATGTGGGGAGCTTTAGAGATATTAGCTTTAGACAATTGTCTACCAATTTTTTAGTGCTCTTTCCGGATAATGTGTTGAATAATGCCCCACAATTCCATGTCATCATCACTAAAACCAAGGATGATCAGCAGGCGGCTGATTTACAGCAAGCGATCCTGCAGGAGTTTCCCAACATATCCATGGTCAACTTAGCCATGGTAGTAGAAACCTTAGAAGATCTTTTAGGCAAGATCAGCTTTGTCATCCAGTTTATGGCGATGTTTAGCATCCTTACCGGTATATTGGTCTTAATTAGTTCTTTAATCATCAGTAAATATCAGCGACTGAGGGATAGCATATTACTCCGCACACTTGGCGCCAGCAGTCGCACAGTCAGTTTGATCAATACCTTCGAATATTTCTTTTTGGGAAGTTTGGCATCATTGAGCGGCATCTTATTGTCTCTGCTGGCTACCTTCTTATTGAGTTTTTATGTTTTTGAGTTACCCTTTAGATGGGCATGGGCAGAAGCGTTTCTGGTCTATTTCATCATAACAGCCATAACAGTTCTTTTGGGATGGCTCAATGGCAGAAACATCATCAACAGACCACCTATGGAGATTTTACGGTAAAGCAGGAGGGTGAAGGTTCTAAATAAGGATCTGTATAGCTTATAAAATTATAAAGTAAAATATGCTGCAATTAGGAGCTATATATTTGTAAATATTTTGATGAATGAATAGAGTTGTATGTGCTTCATTATAAAATAGTTATCCCTGTACTCACGGAATGACGAATCAATTTTTTTGAAATAATTCAAGATAAAGTATTTTTTATTCTAAACCTTGCATAAATTCGTCTCGTAAAAACCACTATTGATAACGAATAGGGATTAACGGCTTGTTCACCCTACACCCAAACAACCGGTCTCATTCAGTTTCTTTGGCATAGTTTATGAAAGTAGAAATTATTGGAATTTCTGCTTGAAAAATTCAAAACTATAGTGATTTAGCTTAAAGAATTTAAAATAAAAATATACATTTGTATTCTAGAGCAGAAATAAATAAGTTTGGAATTAAAATTATAACCCCTAGTTTTGTAAAAAAAATTTTTTATCATGAAAAAAGTAATACTATCAACATTAATAGCAGGCGCATTGGCAGTGGGTGCCCATGCACAGAACGACTTCAATAAGTGGTCGATCGATGTCAATGGAGGGTTTAATAAACCGATGGCTCCAATGACCCCCGGGTACTATGCGCCTTCTTTGAATCTTGGACATGTAGATGCTGGTGTAAGATACATGTTTAATGAAAAGTTCGGTGCCAAAATTGACTATGGCTTCGGTAAGTTCGTTAACTCCAAAGATACCGACAGTTATGCTACTTTTGAAACCAACTATTACAGAGTGAACCTGCAAGGGGTAGCTAATCTAGGTAGAATGATGAGCTTCGAAACTTTCACTCGTAGAGTTAACCTGCTTGGTCACGCTGGTGCTGGCTTGGGTAGAGTTACTCCTAAAGAAAACGAATGGGCTGATTTCGAAGATAATGTTTACAACTTTATCGCTGGTTTGACTGGCCAAGTCAAATTGGGAGAAAGGGTAGCTTTGAACGCAGATATCACTACGATTATAAACGGTCGTCAAGACGTTTCGTTTGACGGTGCAAGATCTATCCACGCTGAAGGCGGTGAGTACAATGGTCATTATGGTGCTAACGCCGTATGGTGGACTGGTACTTTAGGTCTATCTGTTTATCTAGGTGGCGGATCTACACATGCTGACTGGTATGTTAGAGATGATATGTATGCAACCAAAGCAGAATTGGCTAGCCAAATCGGTGAGATCAAGGACATGTTGAAAGATTCTGACGGTGATGGTATTCCGGATTATCTTGATAAAGAACCAAATACTCCATCTGGCGCTAGAGTAGACTCTAATGGTAGAACGCTAGACTCTGACGGCGATGGTATTCCTGATCACCTAGATGAGTGTCCATTTGTTCCTGGTCCAGCTTCAGGTAATGGATGTCCTCCTGATGATACTGTAGATCAAATCGACTACTTCAGACAAGCTCTGAATGACGGTTATGTAAACGTTTACTTTGCCTTCGATAGCTCTAAGCCTCTAGCTTATTCTGCATCTGCGGCTAATTACGTAGCTAACTTCTTGAAGAAGAACCCAGGTGTTAGCATTGAAATCAAAGGTTACGCTGACGAAATCGGACCAGATGAGTACAACATCAAGTTGTCTGAAAGAAGAGCGAAAGCGGTTTATGACATTATCGTAGCTGCTGGTGTTGATGCTTCAAGATTGTCCTATAAAGGATATGGTGAGGACACCAGCGTAGATAAACGTTCTGCTGATGCTCGTCAGCTGGCAAGAAGAACTAGCTTCGAAGTGAGATAATAAACATCTTTTGATAAATTGAAACCCGACCTTAACAGGTCGGGTTTTTTTATTTACATTTGGTTATGTTTATACTAAATCAACAACAATCCATTGCCAACCATTTTTTAGCTGAGCTCCGAGATATATCCGTTCAAAAGGACAGGATGAGGTTTAGAAGAAACCTAGAGCGCTTGGGTGAAATAATGGCTTATGAAATCTCAAAGGAAATGGAGTATGAGGTCCATACATTTCGTACACCACTGACAACCACGATAGAACGTTTGTTGCAGCATCAGCCCATTGTTATACCTATTTTACGGGCAGCAATGCCTTTCTTTCAAGGAATTCTTAATTTTTACGACAAGGCGGATTGCGGATTTGTTGGCGCTTATCGAAAAGAGGATGAAGCCGAAATAGAAATTGAATTTGGCTATATGGCAGCCCCGGATATTCAAGGTAAAGAAGTAATTCTTGTGGATCCGATGTTGGCTACAGGGAAATCTTTCATCAAAAGCATCGACAATCTCTTTAAGTACGGTATCCCTTCCAAAATACATATTGTCGCGGTGATTGCTTCTCCAGAAGGCGTGGACTATATCCGCAAGCACCTGAGCATTCCCTATAAATTTTGGCTCTGCGCATTGGATGAAGGGTTGAATGACAAATATTATATTGTACCAGGTTTAGGTGATGCAGGAGATCTAGCGTTTGGATCGAAGCTCTAGTAGGCCATGATTGAATACATCAGTACCTTTTTGGGCATCTATTTGATGACGCTCTTTAAATTTATTGCGGGCCCCGTACTTGGTTCACTCGCAGGCTATTCATTGATTGAAATAATGATAGTGACGGTGTCTGGCATGATGAGCAGTGTTGTCATTTTTACCTTTTTAGGAGAATGGATCAAATATTATTGGGATAGATTCTTTAGTAAGGATAGGCTTATTTTTACAAAAAAGAACCGACGAATTGTCAAGGTCTGGCAGAAGTCAGGTGCCGTGGGAGTGGCTTTTTTGACCCCTTTACTTTTAACACCAATAGGAGGAACCCTTGTGATGACCTCTTTCGGAGTTAACCGCAAAATTATTATTAGCTATATGTTTATCAGTGCCGTTTGGTGGTCGTTTTTTTTCGGACTTTCCATAGAAAAGCTTCTTCAAATCCCCTTCTTTGAAAGGCTTTTCTTGTAGCTCCTCTCCTAATCTATCAATGCTTCTGGATGGGACAATTGGATTTCCATCTGTCCCTTCGCATTAAGGTAAATCCGCACATCACTTTCGGTTACAAATATATTTTGTACCTTCAATTCCGGCCGTACAACCCTAAAGGATGCAAAGTCAGTCGACAAATATCCCCTTTGCTGTAGTTCCGTTCGGGCTTGATCTACATAAGATCCAATAGGGATGAACGCATGTTTTTCCAAGGCTGCCAATAGCTGTCCCTGCTTTAGCCAACTGGCGTTGTTGGCCAATATATTTTTGGAGTTGATGTCGAAATCTATGTCATCGAAACGGATAGCTTCGCGTTCGGCATCAAATGTTGGCTTACCGACTAAGTAAAGTTTTCCTGTTAAGTCCTTTCTCCCGGATCTTATTAATGTGAAATCCATTTGCACAAGGGTCCTGTCCCCATAACTTTGGGTGGAAATAGCCTTTGGAATGAAATTGTTCTGCGCATCGAATTTAAAATTCTGCCCCGCTATTTCTTTGTTGAGATACTCATCCAGTGTTGTATAGCTAATCGCTATGGGTAGTGTAATATCGATCCGATTGCTGTTGTCTTCATTATGGTATAGATTGGGTAGTGGCTGCTCTTTGACCTGAGGCTTATCACCCAAGTAGGTCATCACCCTGCCTTCCAAACCTAGATTGAGTTTTAGGGTATTGTTTTGGGTGATCTGTTCGCTTATCTTGATTTTTTGTGGCACCGTATACACATAAGTTTCGAGCTCACCTTGACCTATCTGGAAGGGTTTGCCATAGGCTTTCCATGTTTCCGTAACCAGGTTCTTAAAGCTTATCCTAGAAAGTCCATTGCTGCTCAACTGGTTTTTCAACATAGCCTCAACATGTTTCCTCAAAATAGGATCAAGGTCTATTTCATAGCCTAACAAATCATATCGCAACGACCTTCCCCAGCTCTCAATCTTGAGGTCATTGATGGCCACGTCCCAATTTCTGCCTATTTCGGGACTGAAGCTGACCACTGGACTCAATTGTTCATCATAAGGTATGGAGGTGGCTAGGGATTGCCCGAAGATAGATTTTTGTATTTGGAGTTTGCCTTTTAAGCGCATAGGCAAATTTACTAATAGTTTGTTCTGTGCATTAGAGGATAATTTGAGACTACCTGTGCGGAAGACTTCCAGTTGGGTTGTGAGGCCGTTGCCGATATTTAGAGCATCTTCAGCATAGATCAATTCAGCCAAGCTCTTGTTGAGGTGTTTTTCAATGTAAGCTAGAGGAATTTCCAAAGGCACATTAATAGTGGATTGGGCTTCCGGAAGCGGCAAAGTTTCACCACTATAAGCAGGCCGGTCAGGATTGATCCGTTTGCAACTGAAGAAGATGAAGATTGCTATAATGAATATGCTACTGTACTTCATGTTTGGTCTGTTGTTTTTGTACAACGAGGTAGAAGTGCACAAATTGCCGCGAGCTTATACTACTATCCAGTAAATAAGCAAAATGGTTAATAAAGCTGTTGCAGCCATTAAAGCGGACAACGCGCTAAAGCTTCTTAGAGCTTCTTTTACACTTAAGCCTGTAAATTCCTTGATGATCCAGAAATAGGAATCGTTGGCATGGGATACCGCCATCGCTCCTGCGCCAATGGAGGAAATAAGAAGCGTCATATAGAGATGATGGCCGGTAAGGGCCTCAGGAATAATAGATAACATAATAGAAGCACTGATGATCATGGCGGAAGTGCTACTCCCTTGTGCTGTCTTCAAAAATGCAGCCAAGCCGAAAGCAACAAAAATCCAAAATACATCACCCGATCCCTCTACAACTTCTAAATTCTGAAAAACTCGTTCCAAATTAGTTTGCCTTAATATGGCGCCGAACCCTGCACCTGCACCTGTCAAGATGAGGATAGGGCCGGCTGCTGCAATACCTTCTTTAAAAGCTGTTCCTGCCATACGCTTCCCCGTTTCATCCTTTAGAGCAAAAAGACCAAGGGTAAGACCTATTGAGATAGCTACAATTGGATTACCTACAACTTGCATCAGTTGGAAAAGTTGTTCTTGGGCCACAAAACGACTGAAGTTTCCCAGAGTTATCAACAACAAAGGGAGCAAGATGACCATGCTTGGTATCCAAGGAGAATGATGTGTTTTATTAATATGTTCTGTGCCCGTTTTAACGGTAACAAGCTCCGGCAGAGTACGCTTAAACCTATTAGCCCACCAGGCTACGACAGCAAAGACGGGAATGGAAATAATGAGCCCCATTAACAAGATCAGCCCAAGTTGCTGTTCCAGTTGAAAAATTCCCGCTACAGCCAGAGGACCGGGCGTTGGGGGTATTAAGATATGGGATAGGTAAAGTCCTCCGGCCAGGGATAAACTAAATGTCAATGGTGATATCCCCGATGTTTTGGACAAATTCTGCCCAATGGGATTTAGCAAGATGAATCCAGAGTCACAGAAAACCGGAATTCCCACCAAATATCCCATAAAAGAGGTGCTCAATGCAGGAATCTTTTTACCCAATGCGTTCCAGATCAGTTGGGCAAGGACAAATGCTGCTTGGCTCTTTTCCAAAAGTACCCCAAGCACACAGCCTAGTATAATAATCAACCCTATTTGGCCGATCAAGCCACCAAAGCCCTTGGTAAATTCCTCCAATGACTGTAGGAAATCCAGTCCGGCGGCCATACCTACCCATACAGATGCAATTGTGAGGCATACCAATGGATGGATCTTAGAACGCGAAGTACCGATGATAATCCACAGGATGGCACAAATTATATGGATTATTAGCGGAGTCAAGTTTATTGCTTTTTTAAATACCAGTTTTTTGGATCTACCTGAATAGGCGATTGGCTGCGGATGATGGTGGGAGTAGAAGAAATTTTTACCCGCTGGATGCCCTCGGAAGTTTCTATCTCCATAGGAAGTGAAAAGTGGATATTTTTAAAGCTGACTTCATATTGATCCTTTTTCTTTTTTACCACTTTTATTTCAGGCAGCTCTTTGGTATAAAGATACAGGTGGAAAAAATCTTCCAAGTCCTTACCGCTGTATTGCTGTACAAAATCGGTAAAATCTTTTGTTTCAACCAGATTGTGGTAGGTATACCTTTCGTCTTCCAAAAATGCTTTTAGCATGGGGAAAAGTATATCGTCACCAAGGATAAATCTTAGGCTATGTATAATGAAGGCACCTTTGTAATAGATGTCCAACTGATAAGCATCATCAGAATGGGTGTTTTTCGGACCGACGATAGGTTTTTCGTTTTTGATCAGTTTGATATGCTCATTCACTCGCTTGATATAGGCTTCCTCTCCGACATGTTCTAAATAAAACAACCAATCACCGTAAGTGCATAGCCCCTCGTGAATCCAAAAATCAGCCCAATCACCTACAGATACCTTATTGCCCCACCATTCATGACCGAGCTCATGATGTAATAGCCAGTCGTGAAATACCTCTCCTGTCCGTACAAATTGGTAGTTGTTGCCATAGCCATTGATAGTCTGATGCTCCATACCGAGGTAAGGAGTCTCCACCACTCCAATCTTGTCTTTAGGAAAGGGGAAAGCACCAAAATATTTTTCATGGGTCTTGGTGCTGTTTTCCAATACGGACAGCAGCATAGGCGCCATGTGCTTGTTTTCTTCTAAGGTATAAGCCACCATAGGAATATCTTCTCCGGATACAGATCGGAAAGTCTTACTTTCCTCATGGAATATTCCCAAGGTGAAATTGATGTTATAGTTGTTGATGGGATAGTTGGTAGCCCAATGATAAGTGATTTTATCACCTTGTTTTTGTTTTCCTATCAGTAGCCCGTTAGAAGCTACAAAATAGGGATGAGGTGCCGTTAGATACAGATCCACTCCTCTCGTAGGTTCGCTGGAAGGATGATCAAGACATGGCATAAATATTTTTGCTCCCTCATTTTGCGATGACAGCCCCATCCAATGGTTGCCTGACTCATCAGTCGTCCATGTAAAGCCACCTGTCCAAGGTGGGTTGGTAGCTATCGGTGTCTTGCCATTATAATAGATGATCACCTGTTCGGTGCAGCCCTCGGGCAAGGATATATCCAATACATCATTTCTATGCTTAAATGGAACAGTTTGATGGGAAGAGGTCCCTACTTTTGTTACTTGATAAGCATCAATCAAATTCAAACGGAGGGTGTCAAGGTCAATTTTACAAGCAAAACTTACCTTTACAGACCCTTCTATAGCCTGTGTTTCTGGATCAAATTCAAGCTTCAATTCATAATGCTCGATTTTGACTCTTTCTTGTAAGGGATCAATTGGTCCACCCCAGCTCCAATCGTTGGCACTTTGGGCTAATCCAACTGCCGTTGTGATATACAACAAAAACAAGAAAGCCAAATATCTCATGTCATTCCTCGTTAATCATTGGGTGTGAGTAGATTGGACTTTCGGATCAGCCCGTCAGGTAATTCGCCTTCGGTTGAAGCTACTACTGCACAAACAGTTGCATCTCCTGTCACATTCACCACGGTCCTAAACATGTCCAGGATCCTATCAGGTGCAATAATTAAAGCGATACCTGCTGCAGGTACTCCTATGGATTCAAGCACAATGATCAGCATAATCAATCCTGCTCCTGGCACCCCAGCTGATCCTATTGAAGCTAGTGTAGCCGTCAATACAATGGTTAATTGCTGTGTCAGATTGAGATCCATGCCTAAGGCCTGCGCTATAAATACCGCTGCTACACCTTGGTATAAACTGGTGCCATCCATATTTATTGTAGCACCTAAAGGTAAAACGAAACTGCTGACTTCTTCCGATACTCCCAGTTCTTCTTCTACCTGCTTCATGGTTACGGGGAGGGTGGCTGAGCTAGAACTGGTTGTAAATGCTAATAACTGGGCAGGTCGAATAGCCGCAAAAAAATCACTGTAGTTGATTTTGGTAAACATCTTCAAAATGAATGGATAAATTACCAGAGCGATAAAAAAAAGCCCACCCAAGACAACTAGACTATATTTTAACAACGCCAACAGTAAGGTTGCAGCATTATCAGGATTTTCACCGGCTATTTCTACAATCAAAGATGCCATGAGGGCAAATACACCATAAGGAGCAATCAGCATGATATAGCCCACAATACGGATGATGACATCATTCAAGCCATCGAAAAAGGCAATAACGGGAGTTGCTTTTTCTTTAGGAACCTGTAATAATGCAACACCGACAAGTATCGCAAAAAACACCACCTGCAGCATACTGCTGTTTTGGGAGGCTGCCATAAAAATATTTTCCGGGACAATATCCACCACAGGTTGCAGTGGGCTTTGTTGTTGAAGGATCTCGGCTTGGGAAGCGGTAGATCCCGCAGCATCGTCATATAAGGCCATTAGATTTTCTCGCGTCTCCACCGGAAGGCTTTTGCCCGGCTTGAAAATGTTCACCACCAGTAATCCCACACTTACTGCTATGACCGTGGTGATCATGTAGGTGGCAATGGTTTTACCGCCTATTCGGCTTAACTTCGAAATATCCCCAAGATTGGACACACCCACGATTAGAGAGGCCAATACCAAAGGAACCGCAATCATTTTGAGTGCATTAATAAATATTGTCCCTATTGGTTTGATGTAATTGATCGTAAAGTCTGGCGAGATATCCGTTTTAATAACGATGAGCCCGAATATCAGCCCAAGCACCAGTCCAGCGATGATTTGGGTGTGCAAGGGTATTTTTTTCAACATAGTCGTAGGTTGGTAATTTAATTAAAGTTTGTTCATACGGTTTAGTAGTAGAAAATCCGCCAATACCAACGCACACATCGCCTCTACAATAGGAACTGCCCGTGGAACTACGCAAGGATCATGTCGGCCTTTCCCGGAAACAACCGTGGATTCACCCGCTTCATTGATGCTTTCCTGGTCTTGCATAATTGTAGCTACAGGCTTGAAAGCTACTCTAAAATAAATGTCTTGCCCGTTAGAAATTCCACCTTGGATGCCACCTGAATAGTTGGTTTTTGTCTTTACCTTGCCTTCTTCCTGATAAAAAAGATCATTGTGTTCAGATCCTCGCATGGCTACTCCTTCAAATCCACTTCCATATTCGAAGCCTTTGACAGCATTGATGCTGAGCATCGCTTTACCCAGTTCTGCATGCAACTTGTCAAATACCGGCTCCCCTAGTCCTGCAGGGACGTGCTGGGCTACACAGCTAACTACGCCGCCCACGGTGTCACGATCTTTTCGTACCTGATCAATAAAATCAATCATTTTTTCGGCCAAAACCGGATCGGGACATCTAACAATATTATTCTCAATTTCGTCAAAGTTAAGTGCTTGGTAAGGCTTTTCTAACACAATACTCCCAACTTGGCTCACGTAAGCGTTGATCTGTATGCCGTAATGCGATAAAAGAAGTTTTGCAATAGCGCCGGCAGCTACCCGGGCTGCAGTTTCTCTGGCGCTACTTCTGCCTCCTCCACGGTAATCACGGATGCCGTATTTTTCGAAATAGGTATAATCGGCGTGGGAAGGTCGGAATTTGTCGGAAATGTGGGAATAATCTTTGCTTTTTTGGTCGGTGTTCAAGATCACCAACGCAATAGGAGTACCGGTGCTTTTTCCCTCAAATACGCCGGAAAGGATCTGACATTCATCTTCTTCCTTCCTTTGTGTGGTAATCTTGGATTGTCCGGGCTTTCGCCTCTGGAGTTCTTGCTGGATAAATGCCTCATCTATGGGCAGGCCTGCTGGACAGCCGTCTATAATAACTCCTAATCCTTTTCCGTGTGACTCACCAAAGGTGCTTATTCTAAATACTCTCCCGAATGAATTACCCATTACCTCTTTTTAATCATCAATATGCCCAGCAATATCACACTGCCTATCAGCAGTAGATTTATGAAGGCCGAAAAGTAATATTTATATCGCTGGTTTAAAAGCGTATTATCTTCTACTTCTATTAAATCATATATTCCTCCTAACCTGCTTGAGGAAATGGCCTGATTGACTTTGTTTTCCCCTACCACGTTGAGAACTGCCTTGGGCCGAAGCGTATCGTATACTGCCAACTTTGGATTGAAATATATCCATTCGAAATGATCCTTTAGGGCTATTCGCCCCGGTTCATTAATGGTCAGGTAATAGTTGTATTCCTTGATGCCTGTCACCTTGCCCCGTCCCCGGTTGATCTGCTGTCTTTCGTTGGGGTTGAAGGAATTCAGTTTTTGTTCCTGCATTCTCCTTGGAGGCTTGATGGCATTGATATTACCCTCGCCGACAATCCCAAAGCTGTAGGACAGGCCTTCACCTGTAGCTACCTCTTTTTCCTGAAAGTTTTCCCTCAACTGATATTCACCTACACTTACCTGACCCTTGAGCGGGTGAGGAGGCAGTGGCTTGACGTTAACCTTTCTTGCGGCAGAGTAAAAAGTCTTGAAATCTTCCTGTCGGTTGTTACCAAAAAAGGTGGGGTTTTTTGCAATCCTGTACTTGATCATTTCCCAAGGAACGCTAGGGATATTGATTTCGCCTTCCGAAAAAGGATAGAAAGTTGACTCGTAGATTTTAAATCTGGTCCAACGCTTTCCGTTTATCTCCACTTCCTCCGGCTCAATGTTGGTGATATTGAAATTTTCCTCCCAGGCATTGCTGGGCTTGATCTTTTTGATGATATTTTCCAACTGTCTACCCGCTTCATGGAAGTTGAAGGGAGCTTGGTTTTGTTCAGACATGTAAAACGCCATCACCACATTAAAGCCTTCCCCAACAAAAACCACCTCTTTGTCTACGGTAAGGGAAAAAAAGGCATCATCTTCCACTTCTACATACTCCGGCTCCTCTGCCCTTCCGCCAAAGAAGTCATCAAAAGGATCATAGCTTCTCCCGCGTTGGCTTTGACGTGCATCCGTAACAGTGATCGTTTTGCCCGAAGCGTTTACTGCGGTACCGTTGACGATCATTGAAAAGTTATTGAGCGTGTATTGACCCTTCCGAAGCGGCTTGTAATATTGGATGATGCTGTTGCTGCTGCTCATTTGGCCGTTGATGATATTCATCGAAGAGCTTTGGGAAATACCTTGTTTTTGGAAGCCCGGTATGTCGGGAAACTGGTCGTAAGACTTGATCTTTTCGCCTGAAACAGTTAACTTGATGTTGAACGTTTCGTTCATCGCCACTTCGTCGGGACCCAGTTCTATCTTGACCTCCTGGGCCATGGCCAAGGCAGAGATGAAGACAAAAATCGACAAAAAGAAAATGGATTTTCCCGTTTTATTCATGAATGCGCTCCCAACTTAATAACTGCAAATTAACAAGGATATTTTAAACGCAACAAATGTAGAAGCATGGCGTTTAATCTTTACTGAGATTTTTAACCAACTTTAAACAATAACAGCTATGATGGAATACGTGAAAGTCATTCTGCTAAAAGTAAGTTTTGACAAGAAGCTTTTTGAGAAAGAGCTGCAAAAAGGACTGAATTTGTTGATTCCTTCAGAAGTGCAAGAATTTAAGGATTGGTGTTATCAGACGTTCTCGAAAGCGTATGAACCCGTACTAAACAAGTATTTTTTACAAGTACCTGCATAAGCATATCTTAAGCCCCGCAAGGGGCTTTTTTCATACCTATTTGTCGCATTCAAAGTGCTTGCTGAGCCTTATTGGCCCAGAAAAATTACGGCTTAAAGAAAATGCCTCTCCCAGCACGTCGCCTGTCCTTTATTCAAGAGTAGGCTGACTTGCTTTTGCCAGTACAGAAAAGGCTAGGATTGGCGTATCATGTCGGTCCTTGTCGCAAAAGCTATGCTAGCTGATTTAACCCTGTTTATCTTTTCCCCAATATTTTCATTAATTTGCGCCGATTATTCAAGCCGAACTTTTGATTTCAAATCAACTCATGACTGTTTTTGATGTTGTAGTGGTGGGCGCTGGCCCGTCAGGGGCAATGGCTGCTTTTGAAGCTGCCAAGACTGGTCTCCGCGTCGCTATTCTTGACAAAGAAAAGCTACCCAGATATAAGGTCTGCGGAGGAGGCTTGGTGTATCGCGGCCGCACAATGCTCCCTTTTGATCTCAGCCCAGTCATAGAACGTGAATTTTATACAGTGGATGTGGCATTTGCAGGAAGTTCCCATCGATTCCAATCCTCCCGTCCTGAGCCCGTTATTTCTATGGTGATGCGGGATGAATTCGATCATTATTTGGTAGCACAAGCAAAAAAGCACGGAGTGGTGGTGATGGAGGAGAATACCTTGAAGGGAGTAGAGATTGCCCATATCCTCACTTTGACCACCGACAAAACAGTCCTCAAAAGCAAATATGTGATTGCTGCAGACGGTGTTTTAAGCCCCACTGCAAAAATGGTTGGATGGCAGGACGATCGCCACCTCATTCCTGCACTGGAATACGAGGTGAGGGTAAAAGAGGAAGATTTTCACCGCTTGTCCAAATCAGTTCGTTTTGATGTAGATGTCATTCCTTATGGCTATGGTTGGTGTTTTCCCAAGAGGGGACATCTCTCTCTGGGAGTAGCTACTGTTAAAAAGAGAAAGGTTAACCTGAGAGCTCATTACCAGGAATACCTTCAGTATTTAGGAATCCACGAAGTAATTCAGGAGGAGTCTCATGGCTATCAGATTCCCCTCACACCGCGTTCCGGACCATTAGCGCAAAACAGTGTTTTCCTCACCGGTGATGCTGCCGGTCTAGCTGATCCCCTTACGGCGGAAGGTATCTCTAACGCTTTATATAGTGGAATTCTGGCGGGTGAAGCCATCAGAGAGAATTTTGATCGGCCCGATGAGGCTATGAATGCATATCAAGCAGCACTTTCCCATCAGTTGCTACCTGAATTAAAGACCGCCCAATTTGCAGCAGATCTTTTCTATCATCAGAAGAGATTAAGGAACCTATTGCTCGACAAGTATGGTCAAGCGGGAGGTGAAATGTTGGTAGATATCTTTACAGGTAAAAGACGTTATCCAGTGCGTTTTAAAGACAAGGTGTTTCAATACGTGAAAAATCTGGTCGGTGAGAAGCTTTGGTAGTGTTTTACTGGCCCTTAAAGTCTTCTTTAACAAAACGGATGTTTCTTTGAAGCCCTTCCAACTTCGTCCTTTTAACTGCTGATTTGTTAAAAATTTTGTTGAACGTTTCAGCAGTTATTTCTTCCCAGTCTTCCTTTTGCATTTGCTTGAGATCAGGGTGGGGTTGAAATTCCGGTTCCTGATGAGGCTGCGAAAATCTGTTCCAAGGGCAAACATCCTGGCAGATATCACATCCGAAAATCCAATTTTCAAATTTGCCCCTCACCCAAGAGGGAAGTTCTTCTTTAAGTTCAATGGTGAAATAAGAAATGCATCTCGATCCGTCTACCACCCCTGGTTCTACAATAGCATCAGTAGGGCAGGCGTCAATACAGCGGGTGCAGGTGCCGCAGTAGTCCTTTATGGTAGGAGGATCAGGACTGGCTTCCAAGTCAATAATCAATTCTGCCAAGAAAAAAAAGCTCCCTTTTCTCCGGTTAAGCAGGAGGCTGTTTTTACCCGTCCAGCCAATCCCCGCTTTTTGTGCCCATTGCCTTTCCATTACAGGAGCAGAATCGACAAAAGCCCTACCTGCAACTTCTCCAACTTCGGCTTTCAGGGCTTCTAAAAATACCTTCAGCTTATCCTTAATAACGAAATGATAGTCCTTTCCATAAGCATATTTGGCAATCTTGTAGTCGTCATCCCCCTGAGGAAGCTTGTCTTGAGGGAAGTAATTATAGGCTAAACTCACCACTGTTTTGGCACCGTCTACCAACAGGCGTGGATCTAACCTTTTGTCAAAGTGATTGGCCATATAGGCCATTTTTCCCTGATAATTTTGGTTCAACCAAGCTTCTAACCTCGGGGCTTCTTCCTCTAAAAAGTCAGCTTTTGCAATACCACAAAATTCAAAGCCCAGCGATTTGGCAATCTTCTTTATAGCAGCAGCATGTTTTTCGTTAGATGACATCAGTAATTTGTTTGCCTTGTGTATAGGCAATTCCTCTAGATCAGTTCGCTAAAATAAACTGCCCGTCTCTCCGGTGTAACCAGGCTTTAGTTTCAGATGTTTGTAAGCCAAATCGGTAGCCATCCGGCCGCGACTGGTTCTTTTTAAGTAGCCTTCCTGAATCAGAAACGGTTCGTACACCTCTTCAATGGTTTCTGCCTCCTCACTACAAGCAGTGGCAATGGTAGAAATTCCCACCGGACCGCCTTTGAATTTTTCAATAATGGTAGCCAGAATCCTGTTGTCCATTTCATCCAAACCATTTTCGTCCACATCTAAAGCATCCAAGGCAATTTTGGCTATCTCCAACGTAATAATTCCATTGCCTTTTATTTCGGCAAAATCTCTGGTTCTACGCAACAGCATGTTGGCGATTCGCGGCGTTCCCCGGCTCCGTCTGGCTATCTCGTAAGCAGCGATTTCATCAATAGGTGTGTTCAGTATATGCGCAGATCTTTGAACGATGGTGGTCAGTAATTTGGCGTCATAGTACTCCAGCCTCGCATTGATGCCAAAGCGTGCCCGAAGGGGTGAGGTCAACAATCCCGAACGGGTGGTGGCGCCGATAAGAGTGAATGGACTCAAAGATATCTGTACGGACCGGGCATTTGGCCCAGAGTCCAACATGATATCGATACGGAAGTCCTCCATTGCAGAATACAAGTATTCTTCCACCACGGGATTAAGCCGATGGATTTCATCGATAAACAAAACATCTCCCTCTTCAAGGTTGGTCAGAAGCCCTGCCAAGTCAGAGGGCTTATCCAACACCGGCCCAGAAGTGATTTTGATAGAGGCGTCCAGCTCATTAGCGATAATGTGGCTTAAAGTAGTCTTGCCTAGTCCAGGAGGGCCATGAAGCAGCACGTGATCCAATGGCTCTTTCCTTTTGCGGGCAGCCATTACAAAGATTTTGATGTTTTCGACGATTTTCTGCTGGCCTGTAAAATCCTCAAAGCTTAAAGGGCGCAAAGCTCTTTCGATTTCTCTATCGGTAGGGCTTAGGTGCCCATCTTCACCACTTAAATAATCTTCTCTCATACTACTTGGCCATTCAGCATACAAATATAGTAAAATCATTTGCCTTTCCTGACGCTTAATATTTAAGCCGATTGGCCTTTAATGCTTCGTTTGCTTGTGTGGGCTGAGATTTTCCTTTAGTTTGCAATATCCACTTTATTTTATTCTCACCGATCCTCATCAATTCAGTTTATATCCAGGATCACAATCTTCCAAACCTATCCTCAATGAGTGAATACAAAGAGTCTCCACAGAAGTTGGTTCGTGCAGTAACAAAATGGCAGGCGGTAGGCTTATCCATCAACGATGTCATTGGCAGTGGCGTATACCTCCTTCCCGCAGCAGCAGCCCTATTGCTTGGGCCTGCCAGTATATGGGCGGTGTTACTGGCTGGAATTGCCGTGGCGCTGTTGATTTTATGTTTCGCAGAAGCTTCAAGTTATTTTGACGAGCCTGGAGGGGCTTACCTCTATACCAGAGAAGCCTTCGGGGATTTTATCGGTTTTGAAGTAGGATGGATGACATGGCTTGCAAGGGTCACGTCAGTTGCCTCTCTCTCCGTAGGCTTTGCCTTAGCCTTAGGTTATCTATGGCCTGGCGCTGCGGTCGGATGGGGGAGGGCAGCTGTGATCACTATTTCTCTGGGCATCCTTACTTGGGTCAATATCATCGGTGTCAAGGAAGGAGCAACAATGGCTGTTATTCTCACGATTGCCAAATCTCTTCCGCTTGTGATCTTTGTAGGAGTAGGCGTATTTGCTATTCAAGGTGAGCTGCTACAGGCTGAGGTCCCCGCGATTACTTTTTCATCTATGTCCGAAGCAGTATTGCTGCTACTGTTTGCTTATTGCGGATTTGAAAATACGCCTGGTGCCGCTGGAGAATTCAAGAATCCTCAAAAGGACATTCCCTTTGCTTTGCTGACTATGGTGGCATTCGTTACTTTGAGTTATACATCAGTACAACTGGTAGCAGTAGGTACCTTGCCCGATATCGCCCATTCAGCTTCCCCTCTGGCCGAGTCAGCGGCACTTTTCGCCGGACCTGCTATTGCTGTCGTGATGACGTTGGGAGCGATGATTTCTATTTTCGGGAATGTTGGCAACTCCACCTTAGTAGGCCCCCGGTATTTATATGCTTTGGCACAGGATGGCTATGGGTTCCAAGTGCTAGCAAAAATCCACTCCCGCTATCGTACCCCGGCGGTTGCTATTGTAGTTCAATCTGCCATCGCCTTAGTATTGGCATTGTCTGGATCCTTTGTCGAATTGGCTATGCTGTCGATCATTGCACGCATGGTAACCTATGTAGGTACCGTTGCGTCCATTCCGGTACTCCGAAGGAAGTTTTCCCATAGACCCAAGGCGTTTAGGCTCCCCGGAGGCAATATTATTCCTGTTATAGCATTGTTGCTCTGTTTGATTTTTTTAGTAAGTGCAACCATAGGCAATCTTGTTGCTGGTTCTTTAGCCCTTCTCGTCGGTGCTGGGGTATATTACTTTCGTTCTTCAGCAAGGCCTGACTAAAGAAGTACTGATGTTCAATTTCATTTTTGAAGTAGCGCTTCACGGCTTTTTCAAAAATTAGATTTAACTTTCGCCAAATTTTATTTCCATCACCATGCAAAACAACGCGAGAAAAAACATCATCTACTCCATCATCTTGCTGTTGGTCGTTTTTGGCGTTTTCTTGTACCGACAAAATAAAGAGGCACCGGTAGAGGAAGTTGAAGAAAGTGATCGGATCACTGTTACAGGCAAAACCATGGGTACCACCTACCGAGTAGTTTACCTAGACTTAGAACGAAGGGATTTCAAGGAGGTCATCGATTCTGTATTAACGGTTTTTAACCAATCTCTTTCAACCTATATCCCTAACTCTGAGATCAGCCGGTTTAATCGAAACGATTCTTTGGTATTTGAGCTGCCTTTTATGTTGCCAGTGCTTGAGAAGAGTGCTGAGGTTTACGAAAGATCCAACGGTGCATTTGACCCTACCATAGGGCCTTTGGTTAATGTATGGGGATTTGGTCCGGACGGAGCAAAACCTAAAGACAGCATTGATGTACATACGCTGTTGCCTTTGGTGGGTTATGACAAGATACTCTTTGATGACAAAATGGTGCGTAAGGCTCAGCCTGGTCTGTATCTGGATTTTAGCGCTATTGCCAAAGGTTATGCTGTGGATGTTGTGGCGGAGTTATTGGAAGGAAATGGAATCCAAAACATGTTAGTCGAAATAGGAGGAGAACTGGTGGCCAAAGGGGTGAACGATAAAGGAGAAATATGGCGTGTAGGCATCAACCGGCCAGATGAAGAAGACATGACTAATGAGCTGTTTAGCATCGTTGCCTTGGATAACAAAGCCTTGGCAACTTCGGGGAATTACCGCAACTATTATGAAATAGACAGTGTGAGGTATTCACACACGATCGACCCACGTACGGGCTATCCTGTGCAGCATGGACTGCTAAGCGCCACCGTGGTTGCGGCTGATTGTATGACTGCAGATGCTTATGCCACAGCAATGATGGTAATGGGTACCGAAAACGCCATTCAATTGTTGGAGCGAATAGAAGAACTGGAAGCCTTTTTGATCTATAACGATGAATCCGGCAATATCCAGACCTTTATCAGCGAAAGTCTTAAACCATATATTTCCGACGTAAACCAATAGGCTGAAGTTGCCGCTGCCACGTAGGAGCCGGTGACTCGCTATTGTTTATGATCCTTCGTTTAACACCACTATGGCAAGTTTTCTTTTATTATTTTTTGCTGCTTTCCTGACGGGCTTGATAGCGCTGCTCACTTCCAAGTGGAGAGAAAAGGATTTTAAGCTACTGCTCGTCTTTGCGGGTTCCTATTTGTTTTCGATTACTATTTTACATATTCTGCCCGAGCTTTTTGCGGATAGGAGCTCGGCTTATTCCATGGGCTTATATGTGCTTATTGGTTTTTTGCTGCAACAGGTGCTGGTGTTCATGTCTTCCGGTATTGAGCATGGCCATATACACCAACACAGCAGTCATGGCATGCACAATAGCGTTTGGACTTTGATGCTAGGCTTGGTCTTACACGCCTTTTTGGAAGGGACGCTACTTTCCAAAGAACCTTCTTTATCTGGCCATTACCATGGCAGCGAAACCCTACTGATTGGAATAATTTTGCATAAGATTCCCGAGTCTTTTGCTTTAGTGGCTGTCCTCTTGACGCGTTTGAGCAAGGTGAAAACCTTGATGTTGTTACTGGTATTCGCAATGGCCTCACCCTTAGGTATGTTGTCCACCGATCTTCTATACCATCAAAATATAATAGGGAGGGAAGTCATCAATATGCTTTTTGGATTAGTCGCAGGAGGATTCCTCCATATTTCTACCATGATCTTTTTTGAAAGCAGCCCTCATCACAAATTCCATCTTCACAAATTGATCATCATACTCTTTGCCGCAGCGCTGGCGATACTCTCAGAGTATGTGATATAGCCAAACTGTTCTCAGCAGTTCATGCATAGGCAGGCTGTTTCTAGCAGGCAAAACCTTTTTGCAAAGGAGAATTTGTCAAAAAAAGTATTTTTATTTTTTTGATTGTGAAATCTTATTCCCACATTCGTTTTTGCTGCACATGTTCAGTTTATGTATTATTTGTAAGTTAACAACCATCTACTCACCCTACATCCTATGGATACTAGTTCGAGAAAGAAATACTGGAGGAAAAATCTCAAGATTTTATCGGTACTGTTAGCCGTATGGTTCATCGTCTCTTTTGGCTTTGGCATCCTGCTGGCAGATCCCCTCAACCAGATACAAATTGGCGGATTTAAACTTGGCTTTTGGTTTGCCCAACAAGGGGCTATTTACTTTTTTGTAATTCTGATTTTTATATATGTCGTCAGGATGAACCAGCTTGACAAAGAATTTGATGTGAACGAAGAGTAATAGCAATAGCCCGAATAACCGATGGATATATTAACCTGGACCTACATTCTGGTAGGCATTTCATTTTCTTTATATATTGGAATCGCCATTTACACAAGAGCCGCTTCTACCAAAGAATTTTATACTGCAGGTGGAGGCGTGTCCCCTTTGGCAAACGGAATGGCAACAGCGGCTGACTGGATGTCTGCAGCCTCTTTTTTGTCCATGGCAGGCATTATTGCATTTTCCGGATATGATGGCTCCGTCTATATCATGGGCTGGACCGGTGGCTACGTACTGCTGGCGCTCCTCTTGGCACCCTATCTAAGAAAGTTCGGTAAATTTACGGTGCCCGATTTTGTGGGCGACCGCTACTATTCCAACAAGGCGCGGGTCGTTGCGGTATTCTGTGCCCTGTTCATTTCTTTCACCTATGTAGCCGGCCAAATGAGGGGTGTAGGGATAGTTTTCTCCAGATACCTAGAAGTAGATATTAATACCGGGGTGATTATAGGAATGTGTATCGTATTTTTCTACGCAGTGTTGGGTGGAATGAAGGGTATAACCTACACCCAGGTTGCACAGTATTGTGTGCTGATCTTTGCCTTTATGGTACCCGCCATTTTTGTTTCCATGCAGCTGACAGGCAATCCCATTCCACAGCTCGGCCTTGGTGCCAGTGTAGAAGATGGCAGTTATTTGCTGGACAAACTGGATGGAATATTGGTGGAACTAGGCTTTAACGCTTATACGAGCGGCCAAAAATCAACAATAGACATGTTTGCCATCACTTGGGCGCTGATGGTCGGTACTGCCGGTCTGCCGCATGTGATTGTTAGGTTTTTCACCGTACCAAGGGTGCGGGATGCGAGGCTTTCCGCCGGCTATGCACTTGTTTTTATTGCCATTCTTTATACGACAGCACCTGCTGTAGCCGCTTTCGGAATATATAATGCCTTAGATACAGTTGCAGACAAACCGGTAGCCCAGATGCCGGAATGGGTAAGCAATTGGCAACAGACCAATTTGATTGCTATTGATGATGTCAATCAAGATGGTATTGTGCAATATACCCCTGACCCGGAAACCAACGAAATGGTCATTGACAAAGACATAATGGTGCTGGCAGCGCCGGAAATTGCGCGGTTGCCTAACTGGGTCGTGGGATTGGTAGCTGCCGGTGGTTTAGCTGCAGCGCTATCCACAGCCGCAGGGCTCTTGCTGGTGATATCTACTGCAGTGTCACGGGATCTCTGCAAGACTTTTATACCTTCTATGACCGAAAAGCGGGAGTTGTGGATAGCTCGAATCGCTGCTGCCGCCGCCGTGGGTATAGCAGGTTATTTCGGTGTCAATCCTCCGGGATTTGTGGCAGAAGTGGTAGCTTTTGCCTTTGGACTGGCCGCAGCTTCATTTTTTCCAGTGATCATCATGGGAATTTTTTCGAGCCGGATGAACAAAGAAGGAGCTATTGCAGGCATGTTGTCCGGATTGGTATTTACCCTAGGTTATATCATCTATTTCAAGTTTGGAACGGGTTTGCTTGGATTGTCAGAACAAGCGGTGAGTGCAGATAGCTGGTGGTTTGGTATCTCCCCAGAAGGCATAGGTTCTTTAGGGATGATAATCAACATCCTAGTATGTTATACCGTATCTATGCTGACGCCTGCACCGCCGCAATATGTGCAGGATATTGTCCAGGACATCCGTATTCCTCGTGGTGCTGGCAAAGCAATAGATCATTAATCATAAACGTAAATTATAAAGCAAGCCTGGCGGGTACATTACCTGTCAGGCATTTTTTTAGCTGCTTGAGGTTTGTTGATTCTAAGGGAAGTCTTTACAGTTCTTGTTTTACAATGACTATCCCGCAGTTGGGCACATATTATAAAGCCAGATGTTGATCGGGGCAAAATTGGACGGAGGAGAATCTCCCAAATCGAAATATTTTTGTTTATTTGTAAAGCCCGAACAGAATCTCTATAACCGTCAAAAGGCGAAGCAGTAATCCCGAAGATCAAAAAGTTGGGCTTGTCATAGTCCGCAAGAGGCTGGGCACACATGAAATCAATTACAATAATCAATAACTAAAAAAATGAGTGATAAAATTCAAACCCTTAGTGGGTATCTTCACGAATACCAGAAAAGCGTTACAGAGCCGGAGAAGTTTTGGTCTAGAATAGCAGATTCCTTTCATTGGAGAAAGAGGTGGGATAAGGTATTGGAGTGGGATTTTGAAGGACCGGACGTCAAATGGTTTGTCAATGGAAAGCTCAACATCACTGAAAATATTTTTGAAAAGCATTTATTTACCCTTGGCGATCGCCCCGCAATCATCTGGGAACCCAATGATCCTTCTGAAGAAGGACGTAGCCTCACGTACAAAGAGCTGTATCATGAAGTATGCAAGTTTGCGGCTGTTTTGAAGAGCAAAGGCGTGCAAAAAGGTGATCGAGTCATCATCTATATGCCCATGGTACCCGAAGCGGCCGTAGCCATGTTGGCTTGCGCCCGGATTGGAGCAGTGCATTCTGTCGTCTTTGCGGGTTTCTCCAGCAATGCTTTGGCAGGTCGCATTGATGATTGTAAAGCAAAAGTCGTGCTCACTTCTGACGGCAACTTCAGGGGCGCAAAGAAAATCCCGGTAAAGGCGGTGGTAGATGAGGCGCTGGAAAAAGCCTCTAGCGTAGAGGCGGTTATCGTCTACCAACGCACCCTTCAGGAAGTTACCATGAAAGAAGGTAGGGATTCTTGGTGGCATGATGAAATTGCTAATCAAGACGGCAATTGTCAAGCGGAGGAAATGGATAGTGAAGATATGCTGTTCATCCTCTACACTTCAGGTTCTACCGGCAAGCCTAAAGGAGTGGTGCATACCTGCGGCGGATATATGGTATACACCAAATACACATTTGAAAATGTGTTCCAATATTCGCCTGGAGATGTTTATTGGTGTACAGCGGATATTGGTTGGATCACAGGGCACTCCTATATCGTTTATGGCCCCTTGCTCGCAGGAGCTACTACTTTGATGTTTGAAGGCGTCCCCACCTATCCCGACGCTGGACGCTTCTGGGCAGTGATCGATAAATATAAGGTAAATCAATTCTACACCGCCCCAACAGCAATCCGTGCTTTGCAAGCCATGGGGACTGAACCGATTGCTCCTTTTGATTTGAGTTCTTTGAAGGTATTAGGATCTGTTGGAGAGCCTATCAACGAAGAAGCTTGGCAGTGGTATTATACCCATATCGGCAAAACCCGATGTCCTATCGTAGATACCTGGTGGCAGACAGAGACCGGCGGTATTATGGTCTCTCCTATAGCCGGAATTACGCCCACTAAGCCAGCCTATGCTACACTACCGCTTCCCGGCGTTCAGTTGGCCATTGTAGATCCGGAAGGAAAAGAACTAACAGGTAATTCGGTAGAAGGGAACCTGTGCATCAAGTTTCCTTGGCCGGGAATGATCAGAACTACGTATGGTGACCATGAACGGTGTAGGCAAACTTATTTTGACACCTACAAAGGCATGTATTTCACGGGTGATGGTGTAAAGCGGGATCACGACGGCTATTATCGAATTCTGGGACGGGTAGACGATGTTATTAATGTGTCAGGTCACAGAATGGGTACAGCTGAGGTAGAAAATGCAATTAACGAACACCCACGGGTGATTGAGTCCGCTGTGGTGGGCTATCCTCATGAAGTGAAGGGTCAAGGGATTTATGCCTTCATTATCTGCGATATGAGTGACCGTACAGAGGCCAACTTAATTAACGAAATCAAGCTTACGGTAACCAACAGCATTGGGCCGATAGCCCGCCCTGATAAGATTCAAATTGTGCCAGGATTGCCAAAAACCCGATCCGGTAAGATCATGAGAAGGATCTTGAGAAAAATAGCGGAGGGCAATCTGGAGAACATGGGAGACACTTCCACATTGTTGGATCCAGAAGTGGTAGACCAGATCATAACCGGTCGGGTGAAATAATATCAACTTGCAGAAGTAGCAGGGGCAATGACAAGCGTTTGCCCCTGCCTTTTATACCCCCTTTTTAGCTTGGGGAATTTGCTCCCAATCGAGTGCGATCCATGGCCAATGTAGTTGTTAATAGGGTAAAAGAATTCCTCAAAAAATATCCTCCTTTCAGTTTTTTGTCAGAAGATATGCTCCAGCAAGTGGCGCAGGAGGTGGAGTTGATGTTCTTTGCGCAGGGTGAATACCTGTTCTTCGAAGGCGAACCTGCCAAAAGCTACTTTTTTGTAGTTAAAGATGGTTTCATCAACCTCACCGAGAATCGTAATGGCGTAACCCACATCATGGAATTTTGTGATGAAGGAGATGTTTTTGGGGTATTGGCATTGTTGGGGAGGCGTCCCTATGTACTTAATGCCTTTGCGGCAGAAGATACACTACTGTACGCGGTTCCTGTAGCTATCTTTGAGAAGATACTACAGGAAAACAACAAGGTAAGCCTCTACTTTGCCGCTGGATTTGCCTCCGGCAAAGTGGTGGTAAGATCAGATTTGGCCCAAAGCCAGATGGCTGGTAGGTTTATTAGCCAGCCTACGAGCGATAAAGTAACTGTTTTTTCCGACCAGTTTCCCTTCCGCTATTCACCTGAAGTACTGACTGGACATCAGGAAGAGACAGTGCAGGAGGTGGCTAAAAAAATGAGCCAAAGAGGTGTGGGCTCCATTGTAGTAGTCGATGACAAGCACTTCCCTGTAGGAATAGTGACCGACAAAGATCTGCGCAATCGTGTCCTTGCCTTAGGTACTTCCCCGGAGGCTCCTGTGCGTAAAGTGATGTCTTACCCTGTCATAACCATTGACAAAAAATGCGATTTTTCATCTGCTTATCTGATGATGATCAAAAACCGCATCCACCATCTCATCATCACAGAGGACGGCAGCCCCAATAGCCGAGTGACCGGAATTGCTTCAGACCACGACATCCTTCTGTCCCAGGGATACAGTCCCAGCGTAATCATTCACACCATGATGAAAAGCCTGGAGGTGCAAGAATTGGCTAAACTCCGTGATCAGGCTGAAGCCATGTTAGGTTCATATTTGGACAATGAGATGTCCATTAATTTTTTGTCTAAGATTATCACCGAGATCAATGATGTGTTGATCCATAGGGCTATTTTTCTAGCCAAACGAAAATATGATCCGGAATATAGTGATGTGAGCCATGTCTCCTTTTGTTTTTTGGCCGTTGGAAGTGAAGGACGGGAGGAGCAGTTGTTAAGAACAGATATAGATCAAGTTATTGTGTGGGAGGATGTAGCCATTGTCATTCAAGAGCGGACACAGGAGTACCTGCTTAAGGTCGGAGAGGAGGTCGTAGAGATACTTGCCTCCTGTGGTTTTCTGCGGTGTCCTGCAGGTATTATGGCCAATAATCCACTGTGGGTCCAACCCTTATCAAAATGGAAGCGCTATTTTGAGGGCTGGATACTTAACCCCGATCCCAATGCGATGTTAAAGTCAGCCGTTTTTTTCGATTACAGACCTATATATGGGAATGTTGAATTGGCGGAAGCTATCACTGATCATATTTATAAAACCATTGATGAGCGGAGGATTTTTCTGCGTTTTTTTGCCAAAAACGCCTTACAGAACCCCGCTCCGTTAGGCTTTTTTAGGAATTTCTTGGTGGAGAAATCGGGCCAGCATCAGGATAAATTCGACATAAAGCTTCGTGCCATGATGCCATTGATAGATGCTGCACGACTGCTGGTACTGGATCATAAAATCGTGGGGATCAACAATACTTTCAAGCGGTTTGAAAAATTAGCTGAACTGGAGCCCCAGAATCGGGAATTGTATAAAGAAGCAGGCAAAGCTTATGAAATCTTCATGCGCATCCGCGTAACAGAGGGGTTGAAAATGGGTGATTCTGGTCGCTTTATTGATCCGGATGTGTTGGGGAAACTGCAACGCCAATTGCTTAAAAATGCCTTTGTTCCCATTGATGAGCTGCAGAAACTTATTGCTGTGAGGTTTCAACTGAATACGATGGGTTAATGGCTTGGTTCGATATTTTCAAAGCACAACAAATCCAAAAAGCTTCTTTTGTAGAGGCCTATGAAGCGCTTTTTCAAAAGCCACAACTTAAAGAGCTTCCCATCTCTGAATTGCTTTTTACAGTTTTGGACACTGAAACTACGGGCCTCAACAGTAAGCACGATGAATTGGTGTCTTATGGTTCTATCCAAGTCAAAGAAGGCATAATTTTAGTAAAGAGCGTTAAGGAGTATTATCTCCAGTCAAGCAAACAAAGCAAAGAAGCGATAAAGGTACACGGAATTGTTAAACAGGAAGGTTTTACGCGGCCAGAGGTTTTTGTAAAGGAAATGTTGGAAGAAATCAAAGATACTATTGTTGTCGCACATCACGCAGGCTTTGATAAAGCCATGCTTGAAAAGGCCGCTAAACCATACGGATTGAAGAGGATCCTGAATCCAGTTGTTGACACCTATGCTTTAGCAGTGCGGTTAGAGATTGGGAAAAATTACAACCCCCGACTGGTACATCGCACCGATTATTCATTGGACAAACTTTGTGAACGTTATCATATTTCCCTTGACGATCGACATACCGCTGCGGGAGATGCTTTTTTGACGGCCCAACTTTTACTGAAATTACTCAAAAAGGCGGAACGGGTAGGGATCAAAACCTATGGTGATTTGATGGGATACTGAAAGCATTCACCTGGTACAATAATTAAAAAAACCAGGAACATCAGCCGTTCCTGGTTTTTTTTATATACAACTTGCTGCGAAATTACTCCGCTTTTAGTTCAATGGAAATGAACGCCATTGACGTTTCATCGTCACCAAGTGGCTCGGTGAGGATGTATAGGTCATGAAGTTTACCATCCGTTACTGGATTTAATTTCACTGTAACAGACAAAGAATTAAACGGTCCTTGACCAGTAGCATGACGCGGCTCAATGGTGGCTTCACCAATCGTTGTGCCTTCAGGATCATCCAACTTGAGGGTGATCTTATACCCTTTTTTCAATGGCTGCTGACTTCCTGCCATAAAGGTAAGGGATGACACATCGGTAAGGTCAATCTGATCCACACTGAAATGTCCTGCTGCCGCTGGAGCTATAAGCAGGCTTCTACCTTCCAAATTGAAGCTGGAATACCCCTCTCTATTGCTGGTTTGCCCCAAGTCCAGATTGGCGTTGCGGAGCGTGACTACATTTGTACCTGTCAAAGGTTTGATGTTTTCTCCTCCTTTGTCGGTATAGCTTGCAGACAGGATGAACACACCATTGGCAGATTGTGGTTTACCCACTGTGGGATCAACTGCTCCAGTGGCAGGGAGGCTTTGATTGCCTTGTTGGCCACCTGCCAACGATAGTACCCAAGTGACGATCTTGGCTGCATCGGCTTCTTTCATGTCTGGGTTGGCAGGCATCACTGTTTCTCCCCAAACACCGGAACCTCCCTTTATAATCTTGTTGATCAGGTGTTTTTCTCCTTGTGGATTGCCCTTGTATTTTTCGGCAACGGCTACATAAGCAGGCCCAATAGATTTTTCGTCAACATTGTGGCATGACTTACAGGTCAATGATTCCACAAGCGCTTTTCCAACCATTGCATCCGTCATGATCAAGTGGCCCATTGAAGCTTCTGCTTGATCCAGTCCTTCGATATAGTCAGCAGAAACCACTAAGGATGAAAGGTCCTCTGCTGCGTCAGGATGGTTTTCATCCGATACAGTCACCGCGTATGCAACCTTTTTGTTGGGGAAGTAGAAGCTCTTGTTGCCTTTGAGATCAATATTGATTTCCGGCGCCACATTGCCTACATACACGTCTACTGAAGAGCTTTTTGCTTTGAGGCCCTCAGGATCCCTTACCTCCACAGTAATGGTGAAGTCACCATTTTGTTCGTAAGTATGCTGTAGTTTCGGCTCTTTAGTCTCTTTTGTAGTTCCGTTACCCAAATCCCAAACATAGGTCAATGGATCATTTTCAGGGTCTGTAGCCTCAGCAGTAAATTCTACTGTCAGAGGTGCCAAACCTGAGGTTTTGTTGACAGCAATATCCAACACATTTGGAGAGCGATTACCTGCATTAAAGTCGATTCTGGAAAGACCGGCGTTCTCATTTTTGGAGAACCATCCACTTCCATATTCCAACAAATACAGCTTGCCGTCAGGACCCACTTCCATATCGATAAGTGAATTGAATTTGGTGCTGGGCATAAATGGCTCCATCTTCACATAATCTCCCTCTTCATTCATGGTAACTACTTTGATCCATCCACGAATCCATTCATAGATGAACAACTTGCCATTGTAGTAATCGGGTAGTCGCGTTTCTTTTGGATATAGATCAGTATAATAAACTGGACCAGCCATGGCGTTTCGTCCCCCTGTACCCACTTGAGGAAATTCGGGAGATACATCGTAAGGATACCATATAAAGGCTGGTTGTGCTGGTGGGAGCTCTCTTAAGCCAGTATTGTTTCTTGAGGGGTTTATCGGTTTTGCCGGGTCAAAGGCCTCTCCGATTTCTCCCGTAGCATAGTTAAATTGTCGGTAAGGATAATTCTTCCCGATAAAGAATGGCCATCCGAAGAAACCTGCCTTACGGGCTTGGTTGACTTCATCATATCCCTTCGGGCCTCTTACATCCATACTGTCGGCACGGGCATCGGGACCCACTTCTCCCCAATACAGGAAACTGTTTTTTTGGTCAACGGATATTCTGTATGGGTTTCTGTTCCCTTGCACGAAGATTTCCGGTCTGGCCCCCTCAGTGCCTACAGGATAGAGGTTACCTTCAGGAATTTCATAGCTTCCATCTTCTAATACCCTGATTCTTAATATTTTTCCTCTTAAGTCATTAGCGTTTCCAGATGAACGGGCCGCATCATATTGCTCAAATCCAGGACGATCGTCCAATGGAGCATAACCTTGCAAGGTATAGGTTGAATTGGCTTGGTTAAATGGCGTGGAATTGTCACCTGTGGAGACATACAGCAGCCCATCCGGTCCGAATGCGATAGAACCGCCAGTGTGGCAGCAAATATCTCTTTGGGAATAGAACTCGAGGATCATTTGCTCAGAGGCCAAGTCCAACTGGTCATTTTGAAACTTGAATCTCGACAAGCGGTTGGTGCTGGTGTCGGTAGGGCTATAGAACAAATACACATAATTGTTTTCCGCAAAATTCGGGTCCAGCTGAAGGCCCATTAATCCTTCTTCGGCATTGACGCCTCGTACTTCCGTCTTCCAGTACACATCCAATTTCGCGATTTCATTGGCTACAGAGTCGCCATTTTTGTACAGGTAAATTTCTCCTCTTCGCTGTGCAACCAAAATATCCAAGTTGGGAAGTACGGCGATTTCTGTAGGCTCTGTAAAGGTGCCATTGACCAAGGAGACTTTTGTAAATCGGTTCTCTTCCGGTACACGCTGTGAAGTTACTTTGGAATAATCTAGTTCTTTGTTTTTACCGATGGCATATTGAATACCTTCCAGCACATGTTTTAAAAACAGCTCCTCACTATATGATTCGACAGTGTGACCTCCTCCGGTGTAGAAAGCTCTTCCTCCGTCATATTCATGGTACCAAGCAATGGGATGCTCGCCCATATCCAACCCGCCTTGGTAGCTGTTTTCATCAAGGGTCATCAAGACATTAACATCCTTATTAAAGTCTTTGTAACTGTACCATTCGTCCGTTCTTTCCCATGGGGAAGGCAGAAATGCCGTACTCGGATGGCTGGTGTCCACGACATCAATAGAGCCTTTTTGGACGTTAGGATGGGGATCTCGAATACCAGGATGGTCGCTAAAATACCCCCCTACCATTTTGCCATACCAAGGCCATTCGTATTCGGTGTCGGCTGCGGCGTGTATACCCACAAAACCACCACCGGCCTGGATGTAGCGCTCGAAATCCGCCTCTTGATAGACGTCCAAAACGTCACCCGTCGTACTTAAAAATACGACAGCACTGTACTGCTTCAGGTTTTCTTCATTGAATTTGCTGGCATCTTTAGTAGTGTCTACTTCGAAGCCGTTTTCCTGACCGAGCTTTTGAATAGCAGCTATACCCGCAGGAATGGATTCGTGATAAAAACCCGCTGTTTTACTAAAAACAAGAATTTTGGGTGTTCCCGACCTTTGCGAGCAAGCAGCGAAAAGAAACAGGCATCCCAAAAAAAACAAAAATTGGATTTTGCGTTTAATGTTGTCCATGTGAAAGAAATTTGGCTTTCAATTTAGAGATTTAATTTAAAATTGGGCATAACAATTTGATTTTCGGTCAAAAAAAGCAAATAAAACCAAAAAAGCCAGCCCATAAGGCTGGCCAAATTCTAAAAAAATTAACCACTAACTAATTTTTTTTATTGAATTCGAATAATCTCCGCGTTGAACCGTATAGGAGCATATGGAGCTGTGAACTGGTTAAGTTCTCCTTTTGCTACCAAATCCTTGCGGATCTCTGCAGGAATCACCTGTACTGTTTCTCCATAGGCCGTGTGGGAGGGTGCAATCACCTCTACTTCAGCTCCTTTTGCAAGGTTGATTAATCCTTCATTAAGGAAGACAATGTTGTTGGCCGAACCTAATGATATGACCGGATTGTTGGTGGTGGACTCTGCAATGGCTTTGGTGCCTTTAAGCTCGAACATCTCATAAGAGAAAGTAATGGTGTTGCCGTTTTTGGAAGGCTCTCCCTCTCCTGCTTTTACCTCACGGATATAGATGCCTTTTTCATTCTTTTCAAAACCTTCCAGTTCCTTCTCTTCGATATAAGCCTTAATCATATCATCTTCCAGCTGCTTGACCTGATCCTCAGTGTACTTTCTGACATATTTCACCTTTGCAATAAGGTTGGCGCCAGAAGGGATCAATTGCTGATAAGAATAGGTGTTGTAGGCCAGATAGGAAGGAATCAGTAAGGTCAATGTTTCACCTGGCTTTGCCAGTCCGGCAGCATAGCCCATTGCTGCTGGCCAAAGACCGTTTTGTGAATATTTGAATAATACAGGAGCTTTACTTTCATCCAGATAAGATTCGATCAGGTGACCGTCCAGGGTTTTGATTTCGTAATAAATACCGATAATGTCATTGTTGGAAAATTGTGTCCCCTCATCCACTTCGGTTTCCTTCTGATAGTAATAACCCAATTGTGTTCTGGTGGCGTCAATGTCTTTGGATGCGACGTACTCTTCTAAGATCGCATCGTCTCTCTTCACAATCCTGTCAAAATCAGATTCGGTCTCTTTAATACAACCGGTAGCTAATGCCGCCAATGCCAGGGCGAGGGTACTTTTGATAATAGGTCTCATTCTATACTGTTAATTGTTAATTATTTGCCCAACCTAAAGTTCATTCTTAAGTTAAGGCCTCCTATGGAAAATTGTTGGTTTGCAAAAGTCATGTCTCCCAAGGGAAGCTTATAATAAGGTTCAATGGAGAGGTAGGTTCCATTTTTCAGATTGTACTCATAGCCTACAGAGAGGTTGAGCATCCTTCCGAGATCCACGCCGTCAGCCGTGCTTTCCGGGCTGGTTTCGTGGGTAAACTGCTGTACGGATCGCTGGAATTCGAGTCCGCCATCCATCGTCTGATTAAAGTAGGAGTCAACCGCCATGGTGGCTGTAGTCTGCTGATCAAAATATACCATACTGGATAAACCCGTGATCAGGAACAAACCCGACTTATCTTTATCCATCACCTTGTATTTCAGGTTGACCGGGATGTCCAAGCCGGAGAAACTTAACTCAGCATTGGATCCTATTAGTCGTGGCGAATTGGAAAGGCTGGCAAAAGCCTCTTTTTCTGGACTGGCCATGGTCGCATTCATGGGGATCATATTGTCAGGCGCAATATTGTGGCTGGCATAGGTTACCCCCACGTCAATTTTGAGCCGCTTACTGATTGAAAATTCTGACATGACGCCCGCACCTAATGACATACCTGACACTTGATTAGAAGAGGCTTGTGGGCCGACCAACAGGCCCAATCGGACATTTTTCTCACCGGATGCTTCCTGAGATCCTTTGTTGTCTCCCTCAGCTTTCCACTGATCCAAGTACCGCTGTGCGCTTTCTACCTCATGGTTGTAAGCAATGGCTGGAGCTCCGACTTTTTCGTTAGCAGCATGCTGGTTAATATCTTCTCGCATATCCGCGGGTGCTAAGTTGCTGCTGTTGGGAGCTGCAGCAGGGGAGGAGCTTGGCAGGGCGCTGACTATAATCGGTTTAATCGTTTCGCGCTGCATACCCACAGGTGATTCAGCGACCGCAGCCAGAGCAGGTTTTTCCACTATAGGGTCCACTTCAGGGTTACGCTGCGCCAAAGCTAGATTTTCGGGTTGCCTGTTTCTAGGGAGTTTGATTTTTTCAAACTGCCTACCCTGTATGGTGATGGAGTCAGCAATAGTTTGCACGTTTTGCTGTAGTTCGTCTTCAAAAGGCCAGAAGACGAAAACCAATAGAAGAGAGGCTGCTATTCCTGAGATCAGGAATGGCCAGAAGGCAAACTTTTTCTTTCTGGCAGGATGGAAATAGGCATGGGAAAGCTTCTCCCATTCCTGGGGATTAAAGGGCTCCTCGTGGTCTTCGAAGGAGATCTTAATCTTCTCTATCAGCTTCTTATCGAACTGCTCCTTCATCTCTAACTTTATTTAATGCGGTGATCTTGTCTCTCAATCGTTGTTTGGCGCGGGCGAGATAGGTCCTGCAGGTACTGGCCGGTATACCCAGCTGTTCTCCTATTTCATTGTGACTGTAACCCTCGATTTCATACATGTTGAAGATTATCCGCAACATTTCCGGCAGTTCCCTCAGTAACATCAGGATGTCTTCCTTAGACAGTTCATCTATTACGCTGGGGTCGCAGATTTTTTGGTCTGCCTTTTCGATGTCCATGTCAGCGTAATATTTCACGTTCTTCCGGTAATAGTCAATGGAAGTGTTGATCAGGATTCTTCTGAACCAGCCCTTGAAGGAACTATCCTCGGTATATTGGTCGAGTTTGTCAAAGACTTTCATAAAACTGTCATTGACGATCTCGCAGGCCTCTTCCCTGGAATTCGAATACCTCAAAGCAATGCTCATGGCATAGCCATAAAAGTGCCTATAAAGCCTTTCTAGGGCTCTAGGACTTCCTGCCTTTGCTTCTTGTACAAGGTTTTTTTCCAATGGGTTGGCTTTAATATTTGGGCTGTTCTATGTGTAAGACGAGGACGCGCAGTGAAACGCTACAGCTTTGAGAGAAAAAAAGATTATTAATTAGGAGAGACAAACTTCTCCGACCAACTGCAAGCGTTTCCCTCCAAAACCTCACTTTTAGTTAACATAAAACGCTTATATTTATTTTCAATTCGATAACTTAAGTGCAAAATTAGCGTATTAATTCCAGACCTATGATGACAATGGCAAAGAAATATCTGGTCTTCTGTATCCTGATGGGGCTGACGCAATTGGCCTTTGCCCAAAGAGAGGAAGCAGGAGATTATGACTATGATCGGGAGGTGCTTTTCGGAGTCAACAAAAATACCAATGGGGGGCTGATCGGCGGTTTTAACCTCAAATTGGGCTCTCGAATAGACGAAAGGACTTTCCAATTTTTCCAATTGGAGTTTGCCAATGTCAAAAACCCCAGAGAAGTAAGGTATAACACGGTTTTGGGCAACAGCTTTGTATTTGGCAAGACCAACTACTTGTATGCAGTTCGCCCTCAATATGGTAGGGAATTGCTCCTTTTCAAAAAAGCCCCTCAAAAAGGCGTGCAGATCTCCGTGCTTTCGGCGGTAGGTCCCACCGCTGGGGTAGTGGCCCCATATTATATCGAATATGCAGTCAGCCGGGCAGAATCGGTTCGCGAACAGTATAATCCCGCCGTGCATAATTTTTGGGACGTGCTGGGACCGGGGAGGCTCTTTGAAGGCATTGGTGATTCAGAATTGGTGCTGGGTGGACATTTTAAAGCGGCGGTGGTTTTCGAATTCGGCGTCTTTAAATCGAATGTTTCGGGCTTGGAACTAGGTTATCATCTGGAAGGTTTTACTAAGGAAATTGAATTAATGCCTACGGTGAGCAACCGACAGTTTTACCAATCCGCCTATTTTACCCTCTTCTATGGGTTTAGGAAATAAGTGATTGTTGGGATAAGCCGACCGAAAGGCTTAAATTTGCCCAAGTAAAGGAAGGAAGATTGCCATGATAGAACTACCAGTAATATCCGCTGAGGAAACCAAAAGAAAAAAACCAAACTGGCTGAGGGTAAAGCTTCCGGTTGGTAAGGAATACGCCAAAGTTAGACAGTTAGTCGATCAGCATAAATTACATACGATTTGCGAAAGTGGCAATTGCCCCAATATGGGGGAATGTTGGGGTGCAGGTACGGCCACGTTCATGATCTTGGGGAATGTATGTACCCGATCCTGTTCTTTTTGCGCCGTGGCTACCGGTAGGCCGCCAGAGTATGATACCGATGAGCCTAGAAGGGTGGCTAAGGCCATTCAATTGATGGGGGTGAAACACGCTGTCATCACATCGGTTAACCGGGACGAACTGAAAGACCGTGGTGCTGAAATTTGGTATCAAACGGTGGTGGAAACCAAGAAATTGTCTCCCGAAACCACCATAGAAACACTGATCCCAGATGTAAAATCTAATTGGGAGGCACTATACAGGATGATCAGCGCAGGACAGGAAGTGGTGTCCCATAATATGGAAACCGTGGAGAGCCTATACCGACGGGTGCGTCCGCAAGCAAAATACCAACGCTCTCTAGAGCAAATCAAACTGACAAAAGAATACGGAAAGCGTACCAAAACTGGGATCATGTTGGGCTTAGGCGAAAAGTCGGACGAAGTACATAAGGCCATGGATGACTTGGCCGCACACGGCTGTGATATCCTTACCCTTGGCCAATACCTACAACCTACCAAAATGCATATTGAAGTAGCCGAATTTATCCATCCGGATCAATTTGAGCGCTACCGTGAAGAGGGCTTGAAGCGTGGTCTAAAATACGTGGAATCAGGTCCGTTAGTGAGATCTTCTTACCATGCGGAGCGGCATGTGAATGTGTAAACAGGAAGGAGGGAGCAGCAAGGGAAGAGGCTTGTCGACTAACATTGTCAGAGATCTATGATAAATACGGTCGTTAGATTATCTAAACATAAAGGGATAGCATATGCTGTCCCTTTATGCTTTATAAAGAAATGTATCCTTGCCACATTACTGACTTTACCACATGTTTTTTAATCCGTCACTTAGGAGAAAATCCAATTAATTCTACTATTTTTCCTCGATGTTTAATGGGTAATAAAGTTCTCTACTATGGCAAAATGGTTGCAAGAAGTGGTCCTAGAGACTGCACGCATTAAATTGCTGCCCCTCAAACCTATCCATAAAGAAGGATTATTGCTGGCTGCAGCAGATGGACAATTATCAGACCTTTGGTTTACGTCTGTCCCCAACGCTGAAAGTATAGAAAATTACCTTGCTAAGGCATTCACGGATTTCGAACAAGACAAGGGCTTAGCCTTTGTGGTGATAGACAAAAGCAGCCGAAAAATAATCGGCTCCACCCGCTATACCAATGCCACCCCTGAGCATAGACGGGTAGAAATTGGATATACATGGTACGCTAAATCCTTTCAGAAAACACACGTCAACTCCGAATGCAAGCTGCTCCTGCTCAGTCATGCATTTGAGCGCTTGCAAGCCATCGCTGTGGAGTTTAGGGCCAATTGGTATAATTTTGAATCCAGGAGAGCTATTGAACGTCTGGGAGCAAAGCAAGACGGGGTGTTGAGAAACCACCAGATTTTGGCAGATGGATCATTCAGAGATACAGTGGTATACTCTATCGTAGATAATGAATGGAAAGCCTGCAAGTGCTCCCTGATATTTAAGATCGAGCAGTCGCGGTCTTGAGAAGATCAGAGATTCATAGCAGGAGGTATAGTCCATCATAATGGGCTCCTAGGAATCAAATAATCAGTACAGGAGAAAAACAAGAAAGGGATAGCCAAAACTGCTATCCCTTTCTTGTGGCTGGTGCGTTACTTTATGCAACTGTCTCAGGTTGCTCATAATCCTCTACGGGAATACAGCTGCAAATCAGGTTTCTGTCTCCATAGGCAGAATCGATCCGCCGTACGGAAGGCCAAAATTTATTTGTTCTTACAAAATCGGCAGGATATACCGCCTTTTCCCTAGAATAGCTATGGTCCCAACTATCCGCCAATGCCATAGTGGCTGTGTGAGGTGCATTTTTCAGTACATTATCTATTTTATCCGCCGTGCCGGCTTCGATCTCTCGGATCTCTTCACGAATGGCAATCAATGCATCACAGAAACGGTCAAGTTCGGCTTTGTTTTCAGATTCAGTAGGCTCAATCATTAAAGTACCTGCTACAGGGAAAGAAACAGTAGGGGCATGGAAGCCATAGTCCATAAGTCTCTTGGCGATATCTTCTACTTCAATGCCTACCGCCTTAAAATCCCGACAATCTACAATCATTTCATGGGCAGCCCTTCCCTGTGCGCCGGTGTACAGCACTGGGTAATGCCCTTCCAACCTTGCCTTGATATAGTTTGCGTTAAGAATAGCCGTTTTGGTGGCATTTGTTAAGCCTTCTTCACCCATCATAGCGATATAGGCGTAGGAAATGGTAAGAATACTCGCGCTTCCAAATGGCGCTGAGGATACAGCAGTAATGGCTTGTTGGCCACCTGTCTTAACCAAAGGATTGCCAGGAAGGAACGGAACCAGGTGTTCTGCCACGCAGATCGGGCCCATGCCTGGACCACCGCCGCCGTGAGGTATACAGAAGGTTTTGTGGAGGTTGAGGTGACACACATCCGCGCCGATATTTCCTGGACTGGTCAAGCCTACCTGTGCGTTCATATTAGCCCCGTCCATATATACCTGTCCACCGTTATCATGGATGATTTGACAGATTTCCCGAATCGCCTCTTCATACACGCCATGGGTAGAGGGGTAGGTAACCATCAAGCAAGAAAGCTCACTGCTATGTGCTTCTGCTTTTGCTTTCAAGTCGTCAAGATCTATGTTCCCTCTTTCATCACATTTCACGATGACCGCCTTCATGCCGGCCATCACCGCTGAAGCGGGATTGGTGCCGTGGGCAGAAGAAGGGATAAGGGTCACATTGCGGTGATGGTCGCCTTTGCTTTGGTGATAAGCACGGATAACCATCAAACCAGCATATTCTCCTTGGGCTCCCGAATTGGGCTGCAGGGAGGTGTCTGCAAAGCCAGTAATTTCCGATAGCCAATTACGCAGGTTTTGGAACATTTCATAATATCCTGCCGCCTGGTATTGAGGTGCAAAGGGATGGATCTGTCCAAATTCTGGCCAAGTCAAAGGAATCATTTCTGTAGTCGCGTTCAGCTTCATGGTACAGGATCCCAAAGATATCATGGAATGCACCAAGGAGAGGTCTTTGGCCTCCAACCTTTTGATATAACGAAGCATTTCATGCTCTGTATGATAGCTGTTGAACACGGGGTGAGTCAAGAAGTCAGATGTTCTGCTCAGACTTTCGGGAAATTCTACTTCCAGCTTGTTGATTTCCAGGCGGATGTCTATTGAATCAATTTTTGTGGCCTTACGGAATGCCTCGATGATTTTTTCCGTATCCTCAAGGGATTTCGTTTCATCAAACGAAAGGTAAATGTAGCCAGGACTATACCTAAGATTTAACTTCTCTGCAGTAGCAAAGGAGTTGATCTTTGACTGCAGTACCTCATCGACTTTAATTTTCAAGGTGTCGAAGTAAAGGCTGTTTTCCTGTACATATCCCAATTGTTCCAGCCCTTTAGCAGCAAGTTTGGCCAAGCCATGTACCCTTGCAGCGATATCTTTTAGCCCATTTGGGCCATGGTACACCGCATACATACCGGATAACACTGCCAATAGCACTTGGGCCGTACAGATGTTTGAAGTGGCTTTTTCTCTTTTGATATGCTGTTCACGGGTCTGCAGCGCCATTCTATAGGCTGCATCCCCATCTTTATCCACTGATACACCGATAATCCTTCCAGGGATTTGGCGTTTGAAACTTTCCTTGGTAGCAAAATATCCAGCGTGCGGGCCGCCGTAACCCATGGGAATGCCAAGACGCTGAGCGGTACCTACAACTACATCAGCTCCCATTTCACCAGGAGGGGTCAACAGGGTGAGGCTGAGTAGGTCGGCCGCAAAAGCGGTGAATACCTGATGTTCCTTGGCCGCAGCTACCAAATCACGGTGGTCAATGACTTCCCCATCTGCATTGGGATACTGAAGCAGGACACCATATAGCCCAGGGTCAGCCAGGTCCAGGGAGGATAATGGAGCAATCACCAATTCAATGCCTACGGGAAGCGATCGGGTCTTTAAAACATCTATGGTTTGGGGAAACACCTTTTCGTCCACAAAAAATTTATTGGCGCTCTTCTTTTCTTTAGGCTTGGCAGCATGTAACATGGTCATCGCTTCTGCCGCAGCAGTACCTTCATCCAACAGCGAAGCATTGGCGATTTCCATGCCGGTAAGGTCAGAGATCAAAGTTTGGAAATTAATCAGCGCCTCTAGCCTACCTTGGGCAATCTCTGCTTGATAAGGCGTATAAGCCGTATACCACCCCGGATTTTCCAGCACATTCCTTACAATGACAGAAGGAAGAATGGTGTCGTAATAGCCCAGGCCAATAAAGGATTTATAGATTTTGTTCTTCTTTGCCAAAGTTCTGAAATCCCTTAAGAATTCTGATTCCGTCAATGGCTGTGGCAAGTTGAGCCGCTTGTCCAGCTGAATCGATTTTGGGATGGTTTGGTCAATAAGCTCCTCCAAAGAAGAAGCTTTTATTTTTTGCAACATCAATGAGACTTCCTCTGCTGTAGGACCATTGTGCCGATGTTCAAATTTTACGGGAGAATTTAGCTTGATTTTCATTCGCAAGAATTGTAACGGAACAGGATATGAAATCCTTAAATGAATGCCACAAAGATATTAAATATCAGGGGAAATTAATTTTTTAATTTCAGTAGAAACTTCTGCCAGCGCTAATTGATAAGTGGTTAGCTTCTGTTGGAAATTCTTTGCTATTTTTGGCAAATTTAGTTTTCATTTATATTATTCAAGATGAAGAAAATATCCATCATAGGAAGCGCCTTATCCTTGTTGTTGAGTTGGCAGGTGGTTGCCCAGGATGTGCAGGCGGTGAAGTATGCCTCCACCATCAAAGTGGCTGACCTCGAAAAGCACCTCACCTACCTTGCCTCAGACGAGTTGGAAGGCCGTGACACCGGAGCCAAGGGGCAAAAACTTGCTGCACAATATTTAGCCGATTTTTACAAAAACCTGGGATTGACCGGCCCAGTAGATGGCAGCTATTTCCAGAAATTTCAACTTGCCAGTGTGCAGTATACAGCTGTAGAACTGAAAGTGGGCAAGCAAAAACTGCTCAACAACGAAGATTTTGTATTTATTGGTGACGCTGATGTAAAGAAAAACCAAAAAGCAGACTTGGTTTTTCTAGGCTTGGCTAGTGATGAAAACCTGAAAAAGGTGAATGTCAAAGATAAGCTGGTTGGTCTGTGGACCATTGGAGAAAATGCTCAGGAGGCTCGCAAAAAAGTAATGGACGCAGGAGCTAAGGGCATCGTCATCGTTACCATGGAAGGTCAGGCGAACTTTGACCGTATTGCCAACCGATATAAATCCTTGAGCGGCAAAGGACGCATGGGCTTTGAAAAAGCTACTGTTCAGGATCCGGTATTTATGGTGAGTTCGGATAAAATGGCCTCTCTATTTGGGGTGTCAATCAGCGACTTGAAAGAGGCTGCCAAAAATAATCCAGCGGCCATTCCTGCTCAGAAAGCTACTTTCAAAGTAGTGAAAGAGACTGAAATAGTGGAGACAGAAAACGTAATGGGCTTTTTGGAAGGTACTGACAAGAAAGACGAAGTATTGGTAATCTCCTCCCACTACGACCATATCGGCATTAGCAGTGACGGACAAATCAATAATGGAGCGGATGACGACGGTTCGGGCACAGTGGGGGTGATGGAAATCGCCGAAGCCTTTGCTACGGCAGCTAAAGAAGGAAGAAGACCACGCCGCAGTGTGCTGTTCCTCAATGTTTCTGGTGAAGAAAAGGGGCTTTTGGGATCTGAGTATTATTCCGAGAACCCAGTATTTCCGCTGGAAAATACGGTTAACAATATCAATATTGATATGATAGGCAGGATTGACTATGAATATCAAGATGCCGAAAACAAAGATTACGTGTATGTGATAGGTTCTGAAATGTTGTCTTCCCACCTAAAGAAGATCAATGAATACAACAACATCACGTACACCAACCTGATTTTGGATTATCGTTATGATGCTGAAGACGATCCTAACCGTTTCTACTACCGTTCGGATCACTACAACTTCGCCAAGCACAATATTCCGGTGATTTTCTTCTTCAATGGCGTACATGATGATTACCATCAACCCACTGATACGGTTGATAAAATCGAATTCGACCTATTGGAAAAGAGAACCAAGTTGATCTTCCATACATCTTGGGATTTAGCTAACCGTGAACAGCGGACACCTGTGGACGGAACCAACACCAGATTGGAACGATAATAATACCAGGTACAGGTAATAGAAAAGGCATGGGGATCAACCCCATGCCTTTTCTTTTTGTTATCTATGGAAGTGATGCCTTAGGCTGAGCCTTTTATTTATTATACTGGGTCATGGTTAGATGTGCCCCTATAGTACAGAACCCTTCGATCATTTGTATGGCTTTGTCCATATATATGGGTAATTCATCAATTTCCTGTTGGTTCCATCGGCCAAGTACATATTCCACCTGGCGGCCCTTGGGGAAATCGTTGCCAATCCCAAATCTCAGCCGGGAGTAATTTTGTCCTCCTAGAATTTCCTCTATATTTTTCAAGCCATTGTGGCCCGCAGAGGAGCCTTTTTCTCTCATGCGGAGGGTGCCAAATGGCAGCGCCACATCATCCACCACCACCAAGAGGTTTTCTTGGGGGATTTTAAGCGTCTTGAGCCAATAGGATACGGCCCGGCCGCTCAAATTCATATAGGTGGTGGGTTTGATCAGGTGAATTTGCCTACCCTTCAATTTATATTCCGCTGTGAAGGCCAGACGGTCACTGGACCAGGCTACTTTTTCCTTGTCAGCAAGGCGATCCAAAGTCAAAAATCCTACATTGTGTCGCGTAAGCTCATATTCCGGTCCAATATTGCCTAACCCTACGATTAGATATTTCATGGCAGTTTAATAATGGTGTTATTAAATAACTCCTGCTGCATAAACAAAAAATCCTGCCCCTTAGAAGGAAACAGGATTCTTGAATGGCTCGAGGAAGATTAACTTTCTGATTCATCCTTTTTGCCTCTAAGCGCTCTCGGAATACCGATGGTAGCGATAGAAACACTTGGGCTGGTTAGGATTTCGAAACCTTCTACCTTTACCTCATTAACTTTAACAGACTTGCCGAGTTCCAATTTGGAAATGTTCACCGGGATGAAATCAGGAAGATCTTTGGCAAGGCCTTTAACCTTTAATGTCCTGGCTTTCAGTTCCAGCTTACCACCTTTCATAATACCGGGAGAAGTACCTTCAATTTTAACAGGGATATCCATCTTGATGGGTTTATTATCGCTGTACGCCAAGAAATCGGCATGTAGAAGAACTTCACTTACTGGGTGGAATTGTGCTTCACGAAGGATAGCTTTAATAACCTGTCCTTCAATGTTCAGGTCAACAGTATGTACTTCAGGCGTGTAGATAAGGTCCCTGAAAAGGATAGCAGGTGCTGTGAAGTGGATTTGCTCTTCGATACCTGGGCCATACACCACGCATGGAACATTGCCTTCTTCACGGATCGCAGCCAATTCCCTTCTGTCGAGATTTGCTCTTTTAAACCCTATAATCTCTAATGATTTCATAAATAGATGAGTTGATATAAATAATAATTGAATTTCCGCTTAAATAAACAGGGTGCTGATAGAATCATTCCCCGACACTGCCCGGATGGCTTTTCCAAATAGATCCGCTACCGTTAATACTTTTATTTTTGAAGTCTCCTGTTTCAGTGGGATGGTGTCAGTGACAACCAGCTCAGATAAAACCGAATTTTCAATGTTTTCGTAGGCTTTTCCGGATAACACAGCGTGCGTTGCAATAGCCCTTACCGAATTGGCCCCTTTTTCGAGGATGATTTCAGCAGCCTTGCAGATGGTGCCGGCGGTGTCAACCATGTCATCCACCAGCACAATGTCTTTGCCTTCCACTTCCCCAATGACCTGCATAGAAGCAATTTCATTTGCTCTTTTCCTATGCTTGTCACAAAGCACCATTTCTACTTGAAAATGCTTGGCAAATGATCTGGCCCTGCCCACGCCACCTACATCAGGGGAAGCAAAAACCAAGTCACCCAAATCCAGGCTTCTCAAATAGGGCACAAAAATAGATGTTCCATTCAAATGATCCAAGGGAATATCGAAAAATCCCTGAATCTGACCGGCATGCAAATCACAGGTCATGATCCTGTCGGCGCCTGCTGAGGTCAACATATTGGCAATCAATTTAGCGGCGATGGATACTCTGGGCCTATCCTTTCGGTCCTGTCGGGCATAGCCGAAGTAGGGAATCACCGCACAGACCTTATACGCACTAGCTCGTTTGGCAGCGTCTATCATCAAGCAGAGTTCCAAAATATTGTCCGCCGATGGGTTTGTGGATTGGATCAAATACACATTACAGCCCCTGACTGATTCATCATAACTCGGCGAGAATTCCCCGTCACTGAATTTAGAAATGGTGAGTTTGCCTAATTCCTGTCCATAAGCTTCTGCGATTTTTTCGGCCAACGTACGGGAATTGGTTCCGGAGAAGAGTTTTACCTCTGCCATATTCGATATGTTGTTTGGATGATGATAATTTGGTTGGAATAGTGGGGCAAAGGTAGTGAAAAAATAAATTAATTAGAACCTCAAAAGGAGCGCTTCTCACAAGATACTATACCTAAAGCCATAAAGACCTCTTAGGTAAAAAAAGGCCACGATTCTTCCTGCTAAAATGTTTTAACTCCCTATTTTTCCATTTTTTTTGCCATATTAGGAGATAAAACCTTTCTTCTTCAACCAACTTTTATGGTATCACAGCTGATCAAATGGGAGATCCGTAAGCTTACCCGTTCTACATCCTATGCCCGGAGCCTTGCTGTAGGCATTTTAATGGGTGCCTTAGCGTTCCTTCTGCTGTCCTACGTGCTATTGGTGGGTATAGTCCTCAAGCCATTAATTACAGATGTTCTCCACAAGTCGGACCCTGCGCGCTTTCTCAACGGACTACTCATATATTTCTTTCTATTTGAGATTATCTACAGGTACTTTATTCAGAGTCTGCCTGTAATGGATTTGGAGAGCTTACTCCATCTTCCCATCGCCAAATCCTGGATCATCCGCTTTATGCTGATACGTTCTTTTATTTCTCCCCTCAGCCTCATTCCGATTCTCCTGTTCAGCCCATTTGCAATAATGGAAATAGCGGTGGTCCTTGGCAACAGCGCGGCGATATCTTGGCTTTCTCTGTTGTTGCTGCTTAGCTGGACACTTCATTGGCTGATGCTGTGGTTTAAGCAACGCTTTGACGATAGCTTGATAGGCATATTGATGCTGTTTGTGGTGTTTTTGGTGGGCACTGGCTCCTCTTATTTCGGATATTTTAATATGGGAGAGATCTTTCAACCGGTTTTTTCCTATGCCTTGCACAGCTACCTTCCGTCTGTAATTATGTTGCTGTTGTTTTTCGCGGCCTTTTACCTCTGCTATTCATATTACCGTCGGCATGCTTATCTGGAAGACCTGACTTCTGATGAGGATATCCGATTTGCCAATCGATCCTTAGGCCTCTTTTCCCGGTTTGGCTTGGCCGGTGAGATGGCGGATCTGGAGTGGAAGTTGATTATCCGGCACAAGAAAAGCAGAAGCTTCCTCATGCTCAGTGGCTTCTTTCTACTGTACGGACTGATATTTTATGCCAATCCAGCCTATCAAACGGAACAGGGCTTTTCTTATATGTTTATTTTTGTCGGTGCTTTTATTACAGGAATCTTTGTACTTCAGTACGGGCAGCTTTTTCTCAGCTGGAATTCCGCCAATTTGGATTTTTTCCTTCACCAAAGGAAAGGCATAGAAGCTTTGATCAAAGGCAAATATCTTTTGTTCATTGCCATTTCAACACTGTGCTTCCTGCTTTCCATACCTTATGTGTATTTTGGATGGGACATCTTGTTGATACATCTGGCCACTTTTATTTTTAATATTGGGGTGGTGATGCATATGGTGGTATATATGTCATTATGGAAACCAAGGCCCATGGATTTAAACAAAGGCGGGATGTTCAATTACGAGGGTATGGGAATGTCCCATTTTCTCATGTTTATCCCTTTGATGGTTGCACCTTACATCGTGTATTTACCTTTTGCCTTTTGGATCAATGACTACGCAGGCATTCTCGCACTGGCTGTAATTGGAGCAGTGGGAGTACTGTTTTTTAAGCCCTTGTCGGATATGTCAATCCAACGGGTACTCCGAAACAAATATGAAATTTCTTCATCTTTTAGACAGGAATTATGATTAAAATAGAAGGATTAGTAAAGCGCTATAAAGATGCCACTGTATTGGAAGTGCCTTCACTCCAGATCAATGCTTCGGAATGTTTCGGCTTGGTAGGCAACAATGGTGCAGGCAAAACAACCTTGTTCAGAATTATGCTAGACCTTGTGCGGGCCACAGAGGGGAGGGTGTTTTTCGAAGAAGAGGATGTAGCCAAAACGGAGCACTGGAAGCAGAGGGTGGGCGCCTATTTGGATGAACATATGCTGCTTTCCTTCCTAACTGCGGACGAATACTTCGAATCCCTCCGGCGCATTTATGGCCTGTCGCAAGATGATCTGAACCAGCATTTGGAGAAGTTCAGAGAGTTGTTCAATGATGAGATCCTCGGTAAGAAGAAATATATCAGAGATCTTTCTAAGGGTAACCTAAAAAAGGTAGGTATTGCGGCGGCCATGATTGGCCGTCCTGTGGCTGTGTTGTTGGATGAACCTTTTGAAAACCTTGATCCCAGTTCTCAAAACCGCTTGAAACGGTTTATTCTTCAAGAGAAGGAAAGGAGCAATATCACCTTCCTGCTTTCAAGCCATGATCTTGCCCACGTGACAGATATATGTGATCGCATCGTGTTACTGGAAAAAGGCAAAGTCATCAAGGATCTTGTGGATAAGGAGCAAATGGTAACAGAACTGTTTCAATATTTTGATCAATAAGCAATGTGCCGTACCTTACGGTTATTTCATGATTGTGGAAAATGGATAAAGAATTGAATACTCAAAATGCCAGGAGAGGCTTTTTGAAGAAAATGTCCTTAGCATCCTTAGCTGCTGTGGTAGGTGCTGATATCGTTTTTGCTTCTCATATGCCCAAAGATTACGTTCCGGTTGTTCTTCAGGACAATGACCCGGTGAAATTATTTGGGAAACATAAAGAGATGATGGTCCTGAACGACCAACCTTGGAACATAGAGTCGCCCGCTCATTTGCTCGATGATAAAGTCACACCGTCCAGCAAGATGTTTGTCCGAAACAATGGCTTGGTGCCAGACAAGATTGACGTCAATTCCTGGACCCTTACGGTAGATGGAGAGGCAGTAAAGGCAAGTAAAACTTACAGTCTCAAAGAGCTGCAATCAAAGTTTAAGCAATATACCTACCAGTTGACGCTGGAGTGTGGCGGCAACGGCAGAAAGGATTACTATCCGCCGACAGAAGGTAACCAATGGGAGGTCGGAGCAGTGTCCTGTGCGGAATGGACAGGGATTCGTGTCCGCGATCTTTTGGAAGATGTAGGACTGAAATCCAATGCCGTGTATCTGGGCTACCACGCCGCCGACAGCCATATAAGCAGAGACCCTAATAAGGAGCCTATATCCCGAGGCGTACCTATTGCCAAAGCCATGGAGGATGAGACATTGCTTGCCTTCCAAATGAACGGAGAGGATATTCCGCTGGCACATGGACATCCGCTTCGACTGATTGCATCAGGTTATCCAGCATCCGTCTCCGGCAAGTGGCTTACCCGACTGTCTATTAGAGATAAGGTGCATGATGGAGCCAAAATGGAATCTCCCTCTTACCGCATGCCTTGTGAACCAGTTGCCCCTGGTACCGATGTGGATCCAGAAGATATGTGCATTATTGAATCCATGCCAGTAAAGTCAGTTATCACCTACCCCAAGAGCGGTGCGCTTTTGACGGGAAAAAATAGCCTTGGCATAAGAGGCCATGCTTGGGCGGGAGCGTTTGAAGTATCGTCAGTGAAATACTCCATCGACTTTGGAGCGACCTGGCAATCCTGCCAATTATCTTCCCCCGTCAACAAGTTTGCTTGGCAGCATTTTGAAGCAACAGTGAAATTCCCCAAAAAAGGATACTATGAAATATGGGCCATGGCTACTGACAGTCAGGGATTGAGCCAACCGATGCTGAGTCCCGGCTGGAATCCCAAAGGTTATTTAAACAACGCCTGTCACAGGATAGCGGTCAAAGTCGTATAGAAGATGGTGCAGGGAAAAAATAGCCTAAGAAGTATATTGTTTGTCGTGTGTACGCTGGTAATCATTGGCCTGGTGGTCCTGATGGTAACGCGGCGACCAGCCGAGCATCCGGAGCCGAATAAGGTTGTGCAGGTGAGTGAGAACGAAGAAATCGTCGATGGGAAACATGTGGCGACGGGATTAATAGCCGATGAAGGCCTGAATCTGGTCATTGCCCACTGCACAGGGTGTCACTCGGCAAAGCTGGTGACGCAAAATAGATTTAACGAGGAGGGATGGCTGCGCGTCATCAGATGGATGCAGGAAACACAAAATCTGTGGGATCTGGGGGAAAGCGAGGAAGCGATAGTCGCTTACCTCAGCAAGAACTACGCACCAGAGTTTTCTGGCAGAAGGATGCCTCTTACAGACATTAAATGGTATGAATTGAAAGAAAATTAGCAATTCGGCATTCAAAATGCTTGACCCACCTCATGGAACTGTACGAACAGCTGGCTTTTGCAGAAATGAGCGCTTGGCAGGTCAAGATGCGCAAGCAGCCATCCATCGGAAATCGCGTGGCCAAGTATGCTCAGACGAAAATCAATAATGTTATTCCGGAAAAAGTTCATCAAGGAATCACCTTCGCCATTGAGAAGATGGTAAAGGGGGTGCTGTTTGGCTCCAAATATCTAGCCCCATCTCCTCTTAAAGGGGCTTCATTGGAAGTGCGTGAGGCGTCGGTACGACGGCGAATAGAAGCGTATAGAAATACTGCCTCAGCCGAAGGAGCCATTACTGGAGCGGGAGGCATTTTGTGGGGATTTGCTGACTTTCCTGCTTTTTTGACGATTAAGATGAAGTTGCTTTTTGATATTGCCGCACTTTACGGCTATGATGTAAAAAACTATAAAGAACGCTTGTTTATCCTTTATATCTTTCAACTGGCCTTTTCCAGCCAAAGGGGGCGAAATGAAGTCATTGAATTTGTTGCCAATTTTGATGATTATAGCGAAAGGCTATCTGAAGAAGTAGATGATTTCGATTGGAGAACCTTTCAGCTGGAATATCGGGATTTTATTGATCTAGCTAAGATGGCACAGCTGATTCCGGTAATCGGAGCCGGTGTAGGAGCCATTGCCAATTACAAGTTGGTCAACCTGCTGGGTGATACAGCGATAAACAGCTATAGGATGCGCTATTTCCGCAATAGCGAAAAGTTGCTCAATAAATAATGATAGACATCCAAAAATAATTAATATTTTTCACTACCTACGCTATAAAAAGATTGATAATCCTTGGGCGGTTTGTAGAAATTCATTTTTTCCGCTTATATTTCTAGGGTTGGCTCTGGGATTATTGTCATGACCGTTTTAGTCACTGCTTTTTTTGATGGTTGTTGACATAGTTATCGTAGAGTCCACACGCGGGAGGGTGTACACTTAACACAATCATTGTTCAATTAAACACAGTTTGTATGTTTCTTAAAACCAAAAATGTATGAAAAAAACATTTTACAGTTCAAGTTTTAAAGTGGCAGGTGGCCTTTTCGCCGCCATGTGTGTGCCGCTCTTACTGTCGGCAACAAGCCCGGCGTCCCACTGGGAGGCAAACTCGCTGCCTGCACACCTCCTCCCCCTAGATGAACTGCTGGAAGAGCAGGCTATCATCGTTACCGGTCGAGTGGTTTCATCAAATGATGGCGAGGGAATTCCAGGTGTAAGTATTCTTCTAAAAGGTACGACTACCGGAACGGTTACTGATGTTAATGGGGATTATCAGTTAGACGTGGGAAATGGATCGGGTACGTTGGTCATTTCATCCATCGGCTTTGTATCCCAAGAAGTCCCCATCAATGGCCGCTCAGTAATTAATGTTACCCTAGCGGAAGATATCCAAGGTTTGGACGAAGTAATTGTTGTAGGTTTTGGTACACAGAAAAGAGCCAATGTAACCGGAGCTGTCAGCACACTCGCAGGTGGAGATATTGCCAGAAGGCCGGTGACTAACGCAGCTAATGCCTTACAAGGGATGACGCCGGGCTTGACTATACAGAGTCAAGGGGGTGCTCCGGGATCCGAGACCACCGCGATCCGTATTAGGGGTACCGGCACGCTAAACAACGCCAATCCTTTGGTGTTGGTGGATGGGGTAGAGCAGTCGTTGCATACCGTTGAGCCTCGCAATATCGAGTCGATTACGGTATTAAAAGATGCGGCATCAGCAGCCATTTACGGGTCCAGGGCCGCCAACGGTGTTATATTGATTACCACCAAAAGGGGTAGTGAAGGTGGCGTGTCTGTTACCTATGACAACCATGTTGGTTGGCAAAACGCTACTTACTTTCCCGAAAAAGCTGATCCAGAGTCTTGGATGAGATTGGAAAATGAAGCCCAAATCAACGCCGGCGCCCAGCCTATCTATAGTGAAACCTATATTGAAAATGTACTTGCAGGCACTAATCCATTGGAATATCCATTTGCCAATTGGGAAGAAGGGATCTTTAATTACAATGCCTTCCAGCACCGGCATTCCTTAGGTGTGTCCAGCGGAGGAAACTACGGTAAAGTTTACGCTTCACTTAATTACGCCGACACTGACGGGATCATCCAGAATTTCAACAACCAGCAGGTAACTATGCGGTTGAACACCGATCTTAACCTTTCGGATAAGCTTACCATGATCACCAATCTGATGTACAGAAACCGCGACTTCAGCGGGCCAGGCCACACCGCCCAGCAGATTGTGCAAGGTCTTTTGCATATGAATAGAAACGTGGTGATGCGTTACCCGGATGGCACCTATGACCTCATTTCAGGTCAATGGAATCCCCATGCCATGGCCAATCAAGGAGAAACCAGCAGAATCAGCAATGATGTGGTGGCCCAGGCAGGCATTAAGTACAATATTACGCCTGACCTTTCATTTGAGGGCAACGTCACCCTGAGTGCCACGGATAGTACAAGCTCCGTATTCATGGATGGATTGGCCGGTATGCGAAATTATCTTACAGGCGAATTGGTCCCCGTATCGGGATGGTTTGCCACCTCCTCGCTAAGTGAAACACAACACAATCGCAAAGAATGGAGCCAGAGGGCTTATTTAAACTACAATAAAACCCTTGGCGATCATAATGTCCAGGCTACTGTGGGTTACGAGGAAATCTTTAACAAAGTCAAACAGTTTTCGGCTTCCCGCGACAATTTTTTCAGCAATGAACTTCGGGACCTAAGTGCGGGCAGCGTACAGAATCAAAGTACCGGAGGTTATAACCAAGAATGGCGTCTGAGATCATTCTTTGGCAGGGTCAACTATTCCTATAAAGACCGCTACCAGCTTCAGGTGAATACCCGCTATGATGGATCTTCCAGATTTGGATCAGGTCATCGTTGGGGGCTTTTCCCCTCTTTCTCTGCCGGATGGAGAATTTCTGAAGAGGGCTTTATGGCCGACAATGGACTGTTTAGCAACATGAGGTTAAGAGGGTCTTGGGGACAATTAGGTAACCAACGCATCGGTTTATACCAATTCCTGAACACCTATAATCTAAACCAAGGCTATCAGTTCGGCGGCGTGGTGGTGCAAGGTGCAGCAGTAACGCGTGCCGGTAACCCCTTCATTACCTGGGAAACTGCTACGATGAGCAATATTGGTTTGGACCTAGGCTTTTTGGATGATCGAATTGAAGTCATAGGGGAATATTTTTGGAAATATACAGACGATATCCTGCTCAACTTGCCGATCCCAAGAACCATAGGTGTAGCCGCTCCCGTGCAAAACGCGGCAGCAGTATCCAACAATGGTTGGGAATTGGCCATTAACTACCATGGGTCGGGCAGATCCAGCGACGGCTTCAACTATACCATAGGGATCAACTTCTCAGATGTGATCAACAAAATCGAAGACCTCAAAGGGGCTGGACCCTTCTTCCCTGATAACTTCACAGTTTGGACAGAAGGGGAATCAATCAATTCTTTACGCGGACTTAGATCTCCTGGGTTGTACTTGAGCCAACAAGATCTGGATAACTATCCTGCCGTCATCAATCCAAACGTCGGCATAGGAGACATCATCTATGAGGATATGAACGGAGATGGCGTAATCACCCAATCCCTGTATCCTGCTGGTGATCAGTATATCATGGGAAGTGAAGATCCTCGGTATGAATTCGGTATTCGATTTAATGCCACCTATAAGGGTTTTGATTTTGCCATGTTTTGGCAGGGCGTCCTGAAGCAATTCCATGCATTGGATGGCGCTTTGATGGAAGGGCCCAATTGGCAGAACTTTATCCACGAGGAAATGGCAAGGGAAACCTTCCATCCTGAAAGAAACCCCAACGGTACTTGGCCCATTGTCACCGCGGGCAACACCTGGAATTTGGTGCAGGCGGATTTTTGGCTGCAGGATACCAAATATATCCGCTTGAAAAACTTCCAGTTGGGCTACACCATCCCTCAAAGAGCGGTATCAAGCCTTAGGGTGTATATTTCCGGCGAAAACATGTTGACCTTCACGCCTACCAAGCTTTTTGATCCGGAGACGCCGCGGGGGAGGAGCCAATTTTTTCCCCATTCAAAAATCTTTAGTGCAGGTATCAACGTCAGATTCTAATCCTAATATTCAAGACAATGAGAATAACACATATATTTCCAAAAATACTTTGCATGGGTCTGCTCACCTTTTTCGGTTGTGATGATGGGTTGGACACTATGCCTCCCGGAGAAGTTTCCGAAGCCATATTTTGGCAGAGAGAACGTGATGCGGTATTGGCAGTGAATGCGGCGTATGCCGAGCTTGACGGACCTTCGATGGTCAAAGAGCTTGATGGGGTGACGGATATAGGATACCGCGCTTCCTCCGGACCTGGGACATTTCATGATGTAGGGGCAGGTAATATCGATCCCACCAATGGTGCGATCAATTCCCATTGGGATCGCTATTATAGAGGTATCCGAAAAGCAAATGACGTAATCGTCAATATTGACCGGATACAAGAAGGTGATCCTGCCTTACTGAACCGGGTAAAAGCCGAAGCCAGATTTTTGCGGGCTTATTATTATACCCAATTGACAAGCCTTTGGGGCGATGTGCCATTGATATTAGAACCCTTGGAGATCAATGACCATAGGCCTCGAAATAGCAAGGAGGAAATCGTAAATTTCATCATAGCAGAGCTCGATGCCATCATCAATGAAAATGCTCTGCCATTGTCTTATGCCACTGAGGTAGGACGAGCCACCCGTGGGGCAGCTATGGCCTTGAAAGCGCGCGTAGCCATAAGGAATGGCAGATATGCCCTAGCCCGTGACGCGGCAAAGCAAGTAATGGATTTGGGCATTTATTCCTTATACCCCAACTATGGAGGGCTGTTTAAATATGAAGGACAAAATTCCAGCGAAGTTGTTTTTGATCGCCAGTATGCCGTAGGGGGCAACACCTACAATGGATTTTCTTACTCGGCTGCATCTATCGGTGGTAGTGCTGTAGTCGAGCCCATCCATAACCTGTTTTTGAAGTATGGATTCAAGGGGCCCAGAAATCCCAATGATCCGTACGAAAATATCGATCCCCGCTGGGACTTCACTGTCTTTTACACCGGCAGGCCCATTGGCACCAGTACCTATAACTCTTGGCCTGACAGCAACACCCCTGATAGGGTAGGCGGCAATGAGTTTGCTACCGACCATGGCTATGATCTTAAAAAATGGGTCGACTACGAAAATGATCGCGCGAACCCTAACATCAGCTCGATCAATATGATCCTTATTCGCTATGCGGATGTACTGCTGATGTATGCTGAGGCAAAGATTGAATTGAATGAAATAGACCAATCGGTGTATGAGGCCATTAATGCAGTACGGGGACGTCCGAGCGTAGAAATGCCACCTATACAACCAGGCAAGAGCCAAGAGGAGTTGCGACAAATCCTTCGTGATGAACGGGCCGTGGAGTTGGCCTTTGAAGGTTTGCGGTTGTACGATATGAATCGTTGGCAAATCGGCGAAGAAAAAGTAGGCTTGGTAGAAGGCATGTACTATAAACCTGCCAACAGCAATGAATGGAGGGTTTATAACAACGGCTTCAACAGAAGATTCCGGGCGGATAGGGATTACCTGTGGCCTATCCCTCAAAGCGAAATCGAGATCAACTCACAAATCACCCAAAATCCTAACTATTGACGTGTAGCCATGATAGATCATTGAGCAACAGTCGATGACCAATTAAAATGATGGATAGAAGAAAATTTATCGAAAAATCCCTGCTATTGGGAGCGGCCGGAATGGTCGCTCCCCCCATGGTAGGAACCAATGAGGCGAGAGCCACACCCAGAATGACCAAAGATGATATATCTATAGCCCAATGGGCTTTGGTAGATGAAGTTCGAAGCGGATTGTGGAAAACCTTGGATTTCCCCAAAATAGCCAGGGAAATGTTTGACATCAACGGGATCGAATTTGTCAATACCCTATTTGAAGTACCTACTATGAGCTATCTGAATCAGCTAAAGAAAAATGCGGATGATCATGGGGTGACCATGGTATTGATCATGGTAGATAGCGAGGGGGAAGGCGCATCCGGCACCAAAAAGGAACGTGAGCAATTTGCCATCAATCACCGCAAATGGATTGATATTGCGCAATACCTGGGCTGTCATGCGATTAGAACCAATTGCACTGGACCTAAAGGAGCGGATCCCAAAGAAGCACTAAAGTGGGGCATAGAGTCTTATCAAATGCTGTTGGAGTATGCGGTGCCTGCCAAGGTAAGTGTACTTATCGAAAACCATGGAGGCCTATCAAACAATGCCGACTGGACGGTTGAATTGATGAAGGCTGTAAATAACCTTTATTTTGGTACCTATCCCGACTGGCGCGAGCCAGCTGCTGACTTCGACAATGTTGACTATCTGCAGAAGACTTTGCCTTTTGCGGGAGGGATGTCCTATAGAAATCAGCCGACGGAAGAACTCACTGCCAAAATGATTGCCTTGGCCAAAGATTCGGGCTATAGGGGTTGGTATGGCATAGAGTCCTCCGGGCGGGATGCCATCAAACAGGGAAAATCGTTGTTGGAGAAATACCTTTTTGGCAAGTAGAATTGTTTTGCGAAGGAAGATAATATCTTCTTTGGGCAAGAAATAAAACCACGGAGCAACAGTTGCCTCTGTGGTTTTTATTTGGGTTTCGTTTAATCCGTTCTGAATTGCTTAAAGTCGATTACCTTGCCGTGTTATTTTTTTGATGAAATACAATAGATGGCTCCATTTATCGCTTAATCGTACAGAGAGATAGCTTGTGGATAAGTTTAGCGTTTGGCTCCTGTCTTAGCAGGACGATAGGGAATATCGACGATGGCCATACAACCCTTACCTGGGTGACTTTCAATACTAAAATTGCCTTTCAGCAGCTTAACTTTGGCCTGTATAGCCGCAAAGCCAAAGCCTGGCTTCACTTGACTGATATCCATCCCTTGTCCATTGTCCTCCACCAACAGATTTAGCGTATCAGGATGAAGGATGATCTGCAAGTGCAGCTTGCTGCATTTCGCATGCTTAAGCACATTCTGCACAAGCTCCTGACAGATCCTGTACAGTGTCAGTTCAAACTGTTCTGGCAGCCGTTCTTCCAAACCTAACATTTGGAGCTCGGCTTCAAGCTGTTCACTGGCGTTGATCTGCTCGATCAGTGATTGCAGGGTGTTGGGCAAGCCAAACCTGCGCAGGGACACCGGAGACATATTGTGTGCGATTCGGCGCACCTCTTCCACCGCTTCGTCCAGCTGAGCCAGCATCTCCCGATGCAGAAGGTCCTGCTCCTGGCGCGACCTTGCCTTAATACCATGAAAGCGCAACTTGATTCCTGAAAGCAGGGATCCTAGGCTATCGTGCAGATCCCCGGCGATTCGCTTTCGTTCACTTTCCTGCATATCGATCAATTGCTGTAAATGGGCATCTTTTTGTGCTTCCATTTGGGAGGCAAGCGCTTGTTTTTCAGTTATCTCCTGCTGCAGTTTGGTATTCAACTCCACTGTTCTTTCATGCGTGCGGGCATTTTCAATAACAACCGCACCTTGATTGGCAGTAATGCGGGTCCATTTGATCTGATCCTTTTGATACCAATCGGGTTTAACGCTGTTTTCCAGATAGATGGTCATGGCATAGCTGTCACTAAGTGTGATGGGCAATATTATAAAGGATTTTACTCCCTGCTCTTCCAACAGGATAACCTCCGACATCAGATTACTGTCCTGTAAATCATTAACCACTAACAATTCTTGCGTCCGTCGTGCCATCACCATCATGGCCTTGGGGAGCCTATGCACGGTTGAAGTATTGAGCAGGTTCATAACTTCTTGTCCTTTACTTTCTCCGCTATTTTCCACCCACTCGATTACCACCTTGGTAGAGCCTGAAACCCTCAGGAGCAGGGTCATTAATTTATGGATAAGGGATTTGAAGCTCAGGTCGCCACTCAACTCTCTCAGGACCATTTCAATGTCTAGATCATGTTTATGGGAGAAGTTGCCTTTGAGCAAGAACCGGTATTGTTGGAACAGCTGTCGTACTTTAGCTACTGCTCCCCATTTGCGGTACTCGCGGATGGAATGCCCAAGATGAAAGGCAGCTTTGTCGGAAGAGGGTAAATTCCCTAAGTAGTACCGAGCCAGTGATTCATGAGCGAGCGCCTTCAGATAGCTATTTTCACCTGCATGATCTAGGCTTCTTTTGTAAAAGGCTTCAATTTTTTCTTTGTCCGAGCCTTGAATCCTGTGCCATTCCGCATATAAAAGATCCAAGATACCCAAGTAGTTGATAGGAGCATGGGCGCTCCAAAGCTCCATTTGTCGCAAAATTTCCTGAAGATCCTTGACAAGTGGAGCACGCTGCTCTTGGTTCCAATTATGCCAATGCTGCGTAATGGAAAGGTAGATGATCTGCAGATTGGCCGGTACTAAGGGAGAGCCTTCCTGAAGTTTCCGGTTTTGGTGAGCCTCTTTGCCATACTGCATGGCCAGCTCATAATAACCAAACAGGAAGTAATATCGGGCCCATACATGGTTGCGGTAAAATTTCTCCTCCTGTATAGTCAGATGAGCTGCCAAAGTGGAAGGCTGTGGCCGTGGAATGGAGAAAGCAGCCGTTTCGCCTGTCAAAAATCGGATCAGGCTTTTCTGATAATGGGTGATGTAATACGTCAGTTCTCGTCCAGGATAGGATTCCTCAAAGTCATAATGCAGCAACTCTTCAATCGGCGCTCCTGAAATAAAATGGAGGTTAAACTGGTGGGTTTTTAGGATGTAAAGCCCGATAAGATCCCCCGCTTCCCTTCCTGCGCGCATCCCTTCTTCCAGAAAGCCCAAACTATCCAGAAATGACCGTTGCCAAGGCTGTATATAAAATGCATATACACCAAATACCCGGCAACGGTATTGGAGGTCATGTTGGGCGATAGTATAGGCCAAGCCTTCCTTACCTAATTCCACTCCCTTTTGAATCTCTCCGGCAATGATCCGCATTCTTCCATAGCTGACAAATCCTATTGCGCGAACGGGTGAGGGGAAGTGTTTCGAACGGTTGATAATTTGCAAAGCTGCCCATGTCATCAGAATATCGGAGGTATGGTGTAATCCCATGCCTCCCGCAGATAGCAATTTAAGTATTGCCTGTTGTACTTCCGTACCCTCGTCAGGGGGCAGTTCTTCTTCAGCATGCGAGAACTGCGCGTTCAGCGCCTCAATCTCTTCCAAAAGGACCGACTCTTCCAGAGGAAGCTCCAAGCCCAACTCGGAGAGACTTTCTATTAGGATGCCCACTACCTTACGGTATCTTCCTAAATGGCTATTGATGATAATTTTAAGTTCAAAGGCTTCTGTGCGGGCTACCGGTTCGGGAAAACGGTCGAGCAGGTAGTCCAAATGAATTTCGGCAAGATCGTATTCCCCTAGAGCATATTCTACTTTTGCCCTTTCCAGATAAACCTGCCACACTTGATCCCGGACTTTTTCCCAAGCACATTCTTTATAGAGGTCTGCGCTGAATTTGAAATACATCTTTGCCTGATCAAAGACCTGATCCTGCTTGTACAGACTCCCCGCTTGAAAATTCAGCGCCGCACAAAACTCCAATTCCCCATTTTTACGCACTTGATCCAAAGCCTGGTTGAAATGGCCGGTCATGGTAATTTGCTTAGAAAAAGTCATCCGGCTGCCTTGTCTTTGTTGGAGCAGTTTGGCGATGCGGTAATGGTAAAATGACTTTTGCCCCGCATCCATCCAATCATATACCATCTCCCCAAAGTGGCTTTCGGAAAATCGATAGCTGTTATCTTCTGAGACCAACAGCCCCAGTTGTGTTGCCTGCACCAAACAAGCTTCTAATAGCGCCTCATTTTCTTCAAAATGCTCTAACAGCAGTCTGCGGTGATAGCCCCCTAAGCAGGCAACCAGACAGAGCATTTCCTGGGCTTCTTTCGCCAATGCATCCCATCTTTCCCGAACAATACGCAAGGTACTTTGGCCTTGATAACGCTTTTGTATGCCGGCATAATTTCCTTGCCACACACCTTCTTTTTCATAGATTAGCCGGTCATTCTTGAGGCTTTCCACCAAGACCTGCAGTTGAGCAAGATTGGCTTCACTCAGACGATGACATAATTCGCTTAGCTCCGGGGCACAGGTTCCGCCGAGCCACCGTTCCATAAAAAAATGTCCCTGGGAGAGGGCAAATTCTTTAAGGGATATATACTCCACATACTTTTTGACCAAGTTGAGGGATTCCATCAGTTGGTTGATCAAAAAAGAATTTCCCTGCCCTTCGCGATACGCGCCTATCCAAACCATATTTTTCGGAGCAAGTTGGATCAATAGATATTTCAGCAGGTTCATGCCTGGGCCATCTATAAACTGAAGGTCGTCACTAAAGAAGAGAATGGGTTTGTGATAAAACTTGCTAATGGTATTAAAAAGAATTTTGAAAGAAGGGTAAAGCTGATTTTCGATCTTCAAGCTCCACCTGTCGCCAGCATCCGGCTGTTTGTCGAGAAGCATCGCCAATTCAGGAATATATTCACAAAGCAGAAAAAAATTATCGCCCAGCTCACTTTTGAGGAGCGAGGAGAAGGCTCTGTACTTTTCCTTTCCGAGATGATGGTATGCGGTGTTAAGAAAATCGGCTATGCCATGCCGAAAGCCTGCGTATGGTATAGTCTCCTGCTGAGGATTGTGCCGAGTGATAATGACCGGATAGGGCGGGGCGAATTTTTGGAGATAATTCTCTACAAAAAAAGTTTTACCTGTGCCGGACTGCCCTTTGACGAGCACCCCACAAAGATTCATCGATGGGGAAAACAAGGCATTTTGGATATACTCGTCCAGTCTGCCAAAGCGCTTATAATCCGCAAGAGGCTTTCCCTCGCTGATGCTGTTTAGGGTGTCCATGGGATAGGATTAAGACTGCGACATCAAATATACATAATTTGCCGCCTCTATCTTAGTTGGTATTAGAGATAGCACGTCCCCTTATCGAAGGCGTATAGCACCGTTTTTCCCACGGGTTGTGACGGTGATTGTGTCTCCTAGCGGGCTTTCATTGTGCAGTCGGTCAGCAGCCGTGATATAATAGTTGTATTCGGTTCTTTTGTTCACATGAGTATCTGTCCAAGACTGCATCTTTTGAGCTTGCCGCTGGACAATGGCCGCGATATGGCGGGGATCCTCTATATTTACGGTGTCGTCTTTTTCGAATCGATAGATCACATAATAAGCCTGATCTGCAGGGCTAATGTCTTCCCACTCCAATCGAATGCCTGTGCTTTGGCTCCCCGATGCTTGCATGATATGGGGCGCAGGTGGGGCAATGGGATCAAGCCAAGGCATGGTCGGCACCAAGGCCGGAGCAGGGTATAACTTAGCAAGTTTTTGGTTAACCCCTAAGGTGTTTTGGGCAATGACTTTCGCGCTGAAATACATACTTCCCATAACTTCTCCAAATTCCCGGTTATAGTTGACCTGGTTTATGATCTCATTCTCATCTTCCCAGCCCTTTTGCCCTATCCTGTAGATGCCTTGACCGATATAGAGGTGCTTGCCATAGGTATGTTTGCTCCACCATTGGACCAGCGTTTTGTATTCCGCCAGTTCAAATCCGATATGCCAATACAGTTGAGGGGTGATATAGTCGATCCAGCCCTCCTTCAGCCACTTGATCACATCGGCATATAGGTCATCGTAATTGGTAACACCCGCTCGGGTATCCGAGCCCTTAGGGTCTTTATCCTTGTTGCGCCAAACGCCAAAAGGACTGATGCCGAATTTTACAAAAGGTTTTTCCGCCTTTATCCTACGGGAAAGTTCTTCTACAAATATATCTACATTATGCCGCCTCCATTCATTGATGTCCTTAAATCGCTCCTTACCGAATTTTGCAAAGGAAGCAGCATCTGGAAATTCTTCATTGGCTACCCGGTAGGGATAAAAGTAATCGTCAAAATGGACGGCATCGAGGTCATAATGCTTGACGGTTTCGATGATCGCCTGCAGCACATATGCTCTGGCCTCGGGAATCCCGGGATCATAGTACCATTTACCTCCATACTGTACAAACCATTCTCTTTGGTCGATAAGTGGATGATCCGCTGAAGGAATAAAATCCTTTTTCATGCTGGCCCGGTAGGGGTTAAACCAAGCATGAAATTCCAATCCTCTTTTTTTGGCTTCGGCAATCATAAATGCCAAGGGATTATAATAGGGCTCGGGCGCCTGTCCTTGCTGGCCTGTCAGGTAGGTCGACCAAGGTTCATAGCTGGAGGGATAAAAGGTGTCGGCCGTAGGCCTCACCTGCACTATCACTGCATTCATGCCGGCAGCTTTCAACTGATCCAATAGTTGCACATAGCTTTCCTGCTGCTCTTGGGTGGAGAGTCCCGGTTTGGCAGGCCAATCGATGTATTCCACGGTGGCTATCCAGGCCGCTCTTAGTTCCCGCTTTGGACTTGATTGCGCAGTGGCCACGGTAATGAGCATGGAAAAGATGAGCGATAAGGTGAGTAGTTTGTGCATAGGCGTATATAGTACTAAGTATTGAGCAATATCCATGGTCGACAGGCTATAGAGCCCGGCGACAACCGAAGGACTGCTTGATAATTATTTGTCTTTTCCGCCCTGCCGATAGCAGTTTAAGTCCTCTTGCTGCTTTGGGGCTTCGGCGTTATAAAGTTGCAGACGTCTATTTGAAATAGGAAGTAAGAAGTTACAGACTTCGTACAACGGTCATCCGGTCCACAATCGCCGACTTCCGTCCACGGCGTATCCACTGCTGCTTCCGGATGTCTTTCAATACCTTGATATTGGTCATCCGTCATTCATCATCCATTCTCCGACACCGGACATCTGTCCTCCGTCCTCCGACAATCATTCTTCCGATTCTAACTATACTTCCCAGTCTCTGATCTTCCCACTTCCCACTTCCCACTTCCTACTCCTTACTTCCCACTTCCCTCTCCGGTCTTTCGTTCTCCTCTTTCCACTTCACGCTCCCCGACGAATGGTACTTCACCAGACCTTCCATAGGGTTCTTGACGATGTCGCCGATTTGAATATGCAGTTCGGCTGCAACAATCTCCATATACTCCCGAAAATGATAAGCTATGGATCCTACAAAGCTGACTTTTACCCCCTGATGGTATTGTTCGTACCGCAGCACATAATAGTCGAAGAACTTCCTGAAATTGTCCAGGATGATTGTCCTGCAGGCAGGGTGTTCTGCATGCTTTAGAAGAAAGGGTGTAAAAGAAGCCAGGAAGGTATTGGCCATCGGCTTGTTGTAAATGTTATCTAGGATTTCTCTGCGGTCCAGTTGGTAGTTGCGGTAGAAATCACTGCGGATCCCCTCATCGATTTTTTCCTGAAGGATCAAAGCGATCAGGTCTTTGCACAACACGGTTCCACTGCCCCAGTCCGCCAAGATATAGCCCAGCGAAGGGACATTATCGATGATTTGGCCCTGCTCATACACGCATGAATTGGCGCCTGTGCCCAAAATGCAGGCAATGCCTGGTTGATGCTGAAAAAGACTTCTTGCAGCACCTAGCATATCGCCGTTCACTTCCGGTGGCAGCGGGCAAGGGATAACAGAAGCAATCGCCGCTTGTACCTGTTGGACCTTGGCGGGAAGCCCGCAGCCGGCTCCATAAAACCATACCTTATCAACCTGCGCTAGCTGTGGCAACACCTCCTCCTCAATGGTGGAGGCGATTTCTGCTTCCGACAAAAAATAGGGGTTTAAACCCTTGGACTGAATGGTACGGACGGTAGCTCCCTCTTCATTGACTAATCTCCAATCCGTTTTGGTGGATCCGCTGTCGGCAATCAATAACATATTATTTTTTTCGTTTACCCAATGAAGATGATGATGAGAAAAAACCAGCAAACAAAGTTGACATTTATAGGAGGCTCAGGCATCCCTGAAAATAGGGATTTGGAACAATCACTGGAAGGACTTTTATTACAGTGACTGTTGGTAGATACTGTAGAGCTTTCTGAGGTCCCTTTCCGTCAGTTCGGGATCCATATTAAGCTGCACATGATGGATCTTAAAGGCCCTGATGGCGGCAGGCAGGTCAGAGGTGTCATAGCCAATGATCCGCAAAGCAGTTTTGACATCAAACTCCGGCAAAGGCTCCTGCTCCGCAGCGGAATTGGGATCCAAATTGTGCCACAGTCCAAATCCATGGTCGGCCAGGGTCTTCCAGGGAAAATGGGGGCTGGGATCTACTTTTCTGGTGGGTGCAATATCCACGTGGCCAATAAAATTGGCTGTAGGGATATTGTATTTTCCTTTAAGTATGGCCAATACCTTAAGCAGGCTGTTGATCTGCGCGGCCGGAAAATAAGAATAGCCGTCATTGTCCAGCTCTATTCCAATAGAAGCGGAATTGAGGTCGCTGGTATTGCCCCATTTGCCTGCGCCCGCGTGCCATGCACGAAAATGATCGTGAAGCATCTGGACAACCTCACCATCCCGGCCGATTACGTAGTGTGAACTCACAGAAGTTCTTGGTAAGGTAAAGGTGTGGAGGGTTTGCTCAGTTGAATCTTGGGCGGTGTGGTGGATGATGACATAGTTAGGCTTTCTTACATTGAAATTGGTGGTGCCCACCCAGCGGTCGATGCGCAGACTATCATTGGGCGCTAGTTCCGGGATTTGCCTGTACTCTTTGGCATATGCTTTGGCTTTCTTGTTGTAAACTTTGTTGGTTGCCGCATAAGGGTGGGGGCTGCAGGCCGATAGGCAGCCGATGAGCAAAATACTCATGACGCTTAGCAAGTTGAATGGGGGCTGGTATGCCCTTGTATAGGAAGCAATGGATGATATCATACTGCAAATATGTGGGAAATAAAGGAATTTGTGGCGGAAAGTCCCAGGATCAGCAGATTTTGTTGGTAAATGATGGAAGTTTAATGGATAGGCTGCTTTGCAAAAAAATATCAAGCATTTACCCAGTAAAGCAATACCCAAAGGGCTGATGTCCCAATTGCTTAACCAATCACCCTTTTTTTGTAAGCGTTATTGACCAGTTCTGCTGTGTTTTTTGCCTGAAGCTTGTAAAGGAGGTTTTTGCGGTGGGTTTCTACGGTATTTTTACTGATAAACAGCTGATCAGCAATTTCTTGCGTAGTAAGTCCGCCGGCGATACATTCCAGCACTTCCTTTTCTCGTTCTGAGAGTTTTTCCGTGGGGGGTATCTTGTCCTGCTTCATAAAGCTGTTGAGCAGGGTTTTTCGGACTTCTTCCCCCAAATAATTCTCTCTTGCCTGTAGGCTGTTGAGTGCTTCAATCAACTCTTCCTTGCCGGTATTTTTGAGAATATATCCCTGTGCCCCCGTTTTTAGCATATCAGAGATATAATTCCGGTCATTGTGCATGGATAGGCAGAGGATTTTTAGGTTTGGGTAAGTTTTTACCAACTGCTTGGTGGCATCAATGCCATCCATCACCGGCATACTGATATCCATAATGACAATATCCACAGCATTTTCAGCGCAGAAGTCCAACACTTCCTGCCCGTTCATGGCTTCCCCTACCACCTCGATTTCCGGCGTCCCTTCCAGCATGGCTTTTAGTCCATCGATAAAGAGCCGGTGGTCATCTGCTATCAGTACTTTAATCATGGAATAAATGTACGGAGATTTTTGCAAAGGAGGGAGACATGGGCATCTTACATCTGGTCTTGGACACGGGGTAGGTTAACCCCGCTTTAGTGGCATGGTAAAATGGGGTCATCATTTTTTCCTATATTGTGACATTAACCCGTCGAGGAAATAGCGGTTGGCAACGCTACTTTGGAATAACACGGATGGAATAGCGCATGCGAACCACAGTTTTGCCAGAAAAAAAGGCTTTCGCATGCTTTAACAATCCCGCTAACAGTTTTTACAAAAGCGACACAACCATTTCAGTAAAACCGCATTTCACATCATGAAAGAGAAAATAGTTAAAATAAACGAAATCGAATTGTATACGGAAGGTTTTGGAAGCGAAAATGATCCTGCCATTCTATTAGTAGCAGGTGCAACGGTTTCAATGCTTTTTTGGGATGCGGATTTTTGCCAAAAGTTGGCGGATAGTGGATTTTTTGTAATTCGGTATGACAATAGAGATGTGGGAAAATCTACATTTTATGAAGTGGGTACTACACCTTACGATATTGTTGATTTAACAAATGATGCCGTTTCGATATTAGACGCTTACCAAATTGACAAAGCCAATTTTTTGGGCATGTCCTTAGGTGGACTTATAACTCAAATTGCCGCCATCAAATATCCCGAGCGAGTAATTACTTTAACACTTTTAGCAACCGGACCTTGGGGCGATTCCGATCCAACAATCCCTGAGATGGACAAAGGAATTCTGGATTTTCACAGCAAGTCTGGTAGTGTGGATTGGTCAGATGAGGATGATGTTGTAAATTATATGATTCAAGGTGCTTCGCTTATGAGTGGTAGAAAGCTGTTTGACAGAAATAGAAGTGAAAAATTAATCAGAGCGGAATTCAGCAGGGCAAATAACTTTTTAACCATGTTCAATCACGCTACATTACAAGGGGGAGAAGAATTTTTGAATAGATTGAATGAAATATCGCAACCTACCTTAGTAATACACGGTACAGAGGATAAAATCTGGCATTTCAAAAATGCCGGTGTTTTGCTCGAGCATATAAAACACTCAAAGATGATTAGCCTCCAGGGCACGGGACATGAATTGCATTTTGACGATTGGGATGCTATTATTGATGGAGTAACCAAACATATTAAGGCGATAAGCTGACAACAGGGAGCAGCTTAAAAGAATTGACAAATGCATGGCTTAAAGCTGAATTTATCATTGGTGATTTGTAGCGTTAAAAATTTTGTTCCGAATAATATAAGAAATCCATTGCCTTGATCGAACCCTGGGAAAATAGCCCTTCTCCACTTCAAAGAAGGATTTTCTGGTGTTACCAAGCACGATTGCGTTGGATGGGACAAACGCCTCTGCCCAATACCGAAGAATTAATAGTCGCCATTGAACAACGGATAGCCAGCGAAGAGCCTGAAGTGCAATTGGCGATGAACTTTACCGACGGCTGGATCGGAGTTTTTGATCCAAAGTACCGGACACGCTATATCCTAGCGGGAGAGCAGACCGGCCTTTATAAAGGGCAAATGGTTTCCAAAGGATGTACGCCGGACTACCTGCCGGAATTTATTAAAATAGAAAGCAGTAAGAGAAATTTGTAGGAGCGATAAGCTTTGAGTGGAAGCTTATCCTGGCTTCAATTGGCAAAAAAACTGGCCCACCGTCCGCGACTATTGGTCGATGTATTAGAGATTAACAAATTCAAAAGATTAATTATGAGGCGGTTGATCAAAACCAATCGGATAGGAAGCCAAATTTCAAATGTGAGAAGTCGTAATTGATCGTGGTAGACTGGATGGCTTTCTAAAAATTTAATTACGATATTGCAGTCAAGGAATCATCGAACAATATGGAACAAGATATCAGGTGGAAACAGAGATTCTCCAACTTTGTAAAAGCACTACGAAAGCTTTCACAAGCGGTTGAGTACATCAGGCATAATTTAATAGATGAAGACGAGCCAATGGACGATGACGACTTAGGTTTCGTATTGGATGAGATAATTAAAGAGGGTTTAATACAGCGGTTTGAATACACCCACGAACTGGCCTGGAATGTGATGAAGGATTATGCCGCCTACCAAGGTAATACGGATGTTGGAGGAAGTCGGGATGCCACGAGGGAAGCCTTTCAGCTTAAATTAATTTCTGATGGAAAGATTTGGATGGATATGATCGGGAGCCGCAACAAAACTTCCCACACTTACAATGAAGAAACTGCGGATGAAATTTATTCCAAAATATTGAATGAATATTATCCCGCTTTTTTAGAATTCCAAAAGAATATGGAAGCGAAAAGAAGCGGCGAACAAGGCAAGCTTTTATAAGATGGAAAATTCAGGACTGGCCAAAGAAGAAATTAATAGCATACGGGCAGTTTTCTCAAAATATAAAGCCATTGAGGAAGTGTTGATCTATGGCTCACGGGCAATGGGCAATTTTAAACCTGCTTCTGACATTGATCTTACCTTAAAGGGTGAGAATATTGATCTGAGCTTGCTGACGGAAATTGAGTTTGATCTCGATGACTTGATGTTGCCTTACAAGTTCGATATTTCTATTTATAACAAAATCACCAATGATGACTTCCTTGACCATATCAATAGGGTGGGCAAGGAGATTTATAATCGAAAGAGGGAAAAGCCTCACCAGGTGTAGTTCCAGGTATCCCAGCCCTGTTATTTTTTGGGTTAATTTTATGGATGGCCCTGCAGTTTGAACACTTTGAAACGCTATGGCAGCAGTCCCCGCCTCCCCATACAGGGATATTGCCAAATCACTGTTTTCAGGGATGGACGCCGTTATTTTTATAGGAAAATTTGGAAGCAGGAATAAAAGCCGGGCATTTAAATCCTTGACGGGAGGCATTCCTCAAAAACGCATTTAACAATTTCTTATTCCCAAAAAACGATGTTTAACATGAAAAAACTTTTACCAGGGTTCTTTTGCATGTGTTTGCTCCTGCTTTATCATCAGACGATAGCGCAGATGGTCAGCATCTCCGGAACGGTGACCAGCGCCGATGACGGAACCAGTCTGCCAGGAGTAAGCGTCTTGATCAAAGGAACAACTAGTGGTGTATCTACTGATATCGACGGGCAATACCAAATCAGTGCCGAAAAAGGCAGCGTGTTGGTATTTAGCTTTATCGGTATGGTGCCACAGGAAAAGGTGGTAGGGGATGATCGGGTAATCGATGTCGTCCTACAGTCGGATGCACAAGCACTTGACGAAGTGGTCGTGGTAGGTTATGGAACCCAAAGAAGGAGTGACCTGACAGGTGCCGTATCGACAGTAGATACCAAGGTGCTGGAATCCCGCCCCATTCCTGACGTAGCTAGGGGCTTGCAGGGTACAACGCCGGGTTTGACCATCACTACCCCCACCGGGCAGATCGGCCAAAATCCCAACATAAGATTGAGAGGGATGACCGGTACGCTAAGCAACTCTGGGGGTGCTCAGCCATTGATCTTAGTGGACAACGTCGAAATTCCAAACCTACAGATGATCAACCCAGAGGATATCGAATCGATCTCAGTGCTAAAGGATGCGGCTTCCGCTTCGATCTACGGCGCTAGGGGAGCATGGGGGGTGATCCTGATTACCACCAAATCCGGAAAAAGAGGAGATGTTCCCAAAGTCACCTATTCCAATAATTTTGCTTGGGCTACGCCTACCACTACTCCGGTCATTGCCCCTGCGGCAGAAGGTGCTGAAATGGCTTTTAAGGCATTGCAAAGAACCAACCCTTCCACCAATGTTTTCGGTGTGGTAGGCATGTATATCGATCAGGCCTCGATCCAAAAGATGAGGGAATGGGATGCTGCCTACGGCGGACAGGATTTGGGAGATGAGATGGTCATGGGAAGGGATTTCGAAATCCGCGACGGGCGCTTGTTTTTTTACCGCTCCTGGGATGCAGGGGATATGTTTATGCGGAAATGGACGCCACAGCAAAAACATGATCTATCCGTTGCCGGTGGCACTGAACGGACCAACTATCGCTTAGGCATAGGCTATCTGGGTCAGGATGGTGTGTTGAAGGTGAATCCGGATAATTTTGACCGTTACTCTCTCAACTTGAACATAAGCACCCAGGTGACGGATTGGATTGAAGCCCGAGGAAAGGTGATTTATTCCAAGACCAATTTTACCCGACCATTTTATTTTTCCACAGATACATATGACCCTTGGTATTATCTCTACCGTTGGCCTAAAGTTTATCCCTATGGCACTTACGAAGGCTACCCTTTCCGCAGTGCTATTCAAGAAGTGCAACAGGCCAAAATGAATGAAGAAAACAACTCCTTGGCAAGGATCAATTTGGGGACCACCTTACGCCCCATTGAGGGATTGTCCATTGATGCGGACTATACTTTTGACTCCAACAACTTCCATGAGCATCAAACTGGTGGGGTACTTTCTGCATACAATTTTTGGTCGACGGGTGCCAATTTGATTTATGAACCATACACCAGTGCTGCTTACGATAGGGTGAGGTACACCTCCTCTTGGAGCAATAGGAACGTGGGTAAATTGTTTGCCACTTATGAAAAAACTTGGGGAGACCACTCCTTCAAGGCTATTGCCGGTGGGGATGCGGAGCATTATGAATATTGGATGCAAATGTCCGAAAGAAGAAACCTGATGGATCCTGACCGTGGCGAATTGGACTTGGCGACTGGTGACCAATTTGTGGACGGAGGCCGCGACGAATGGTCTACCCTGGGGGTCTTCGGCAGGCTGAACTATGCTTACCAAAACAAATACTTTCTAGAAGTGAATGGCCGCTACGATGGGGCATCTAGATTGTCCCCCACCTCACGATGGGCATTCTTTCCATCCATGTCTGCGGGGTATGTCATTACGGAAGAGCCCTTCATGCAGCCTGTTACAGAGGTTATGTCATTCCTCAAGTTGAGAGGCTCTTGGGGTGCGATAGGCAACCAAAATGCTTTTATGGCAGACATCTATCGCATCATGGCTACTTCCAATTCCGGTTGGCTGGTCGGTGGGATTAATCAACCGACTGTAGCTACTCCTGGTGCTTTGCCTACCTCACTAACCTGGGAAACGGTGACTACTTTGGATTTGGGTGCGGATGTGCGCTTCTTCCAAGACCGCCTGGGTGCCAGCTTTGACTGGTACCGTCGGACCACCAGCGATATGCATAGTGCAGGATTGGTATTGCCCGCATCTTATGGTACAGCCGCCACCAAGCAAAACCTGGGAGAGCTGCAGACCACGGGTTGGGAATTGTCAGTGGATTACAACCAAAGTTTTGGCAACGGGCTTAACCTGAGCGTAACGGCTACTTTATCGGATTTCCAGGAGAAAATTACCGAGTTTGCCGACAACAGAGGTATCAACTCCAACCGGCCAGGCCGTGTGTTGGGGGAGATCTGGGGTTATGAGACCGATCGTTTGTTTACAGAGGATGATTTTGTCAAGGATGCCAACGGTGAATTTGTGTTAAACGATGGCAAATATGTGCTTAAGGAGGGCATTCCTTCCCAATCCGTATTTGAAAGCGGATGGTTCTTCTTCGGTCCGGGTGATGTTAAATACAAAGACCTAAACGGTGACGGCGTCGTGGATTTTGGTGCGAATACCATCGACGATTATGGAGACCAAAAGGTAATCGGCAATTCCACCCCCCGCTACCAATACGGGTTGCGACTGGGGGGAGACTTCAAAGGCTTTGACTTCAACTTTTTTGTGCAGGGCGTAGGAAAAAGGGACTTTTGGGCCAATGGTCCGATCTTCGTTCCCGGATACCGCCCAGGAGAAGCTTGGTTTGCTCACCAGTTGGATTATTGGACGCCTGAAAATCCGGATGCCTTTTATCCACGCCCCACCGATGCGGGCCAGCAGGTTAGCCCCACCAATTTCAGGCCTCAAACCCGCTACTTGCTTGACCTTTCGTATATGAGGATGAAAAACATCACCATCGGCTATTCGCTCCCTGCTTCATTGATCAGCAAGTGGAACTTGGATAGGGTGCGTATCTACGCCAGCGGCGAAAACCTATTTGAGATAGACAACCTGGATCTGCCGATTGATCCCGAGGTAGATTACACCCCTGCAGGGCTCAATGATCCCAACACCTTTGGTAGGGTTTATCCTTATAGCAGATCTGTTTCTTTTGGCGTGCAGTTAACCTTTTAAATGATCGGAAAGATGAAACTCAAAATATTTGCATTAATCAGTGTGTGCATGGTGGCTTTGGTGGGCTGTCAGGAGGATTTTCTGGAAAAGCCACCATTGGACAGACTTACTGACGAAACCTATTGGACAAATGAGTCCAACGTGCGGACTTTTGCATGGGGATTTTACCCCGCCTATTTCAGTGGCTATGGATCAGGATATGCTTGGGGCAAATTTTTTACAGGACAGAGCCTTAATGATGATTTTGCCCCCACCAATCCGACACAGTTCAGGATCAATGTGCCCTCCGCGGCCAGCAGCTCTTACTGGACGTTCAGCTGGGTACGGAAGGCCAATATCTTCCTAAACAGGATACAGACTGTACCAATGGAAGAGGAAGCTATAGCACATTGGTCAGGTGTGGCGCGTTTTTTCCGCGCGTTGGAATACTATGATTTGGTAAAGCAGTTCGGTGATGTGCCGTGGTTTGGAGAAGAGCTTAGCGACACCGACATGGAGCAACTATACAAGCCTAGGGATCCACGGGATTTAGTCATGGATAGGGTGTTGGAGGATTTTCAATTTGCTGCCGAAAATGTACGCCTCAGCGATGGCACCAAAGGCCTTACGGTAAATCGCGCCACGGTGCTGGCATTTATGTCTCGGGCCATGTTGTATGAGGGTACCTGGCAGAAATACCACGAAGGCAACAACGAAAAAGCCAAAACCTACTTGGAGGCAGCGAAGTGGGCCGCCAACGAAATCATGGAATCGGGAGATTACTCGCTGGATAATTATCGGGAAGTGTTTAATTCCCTCAACTTGGCTGGAAATCCAGAAGTTATTCTTTTTAGGCAATATGAGGTAGGCTTGCTCACCCATGCCTTGAATAGCTACAACAATATGGAGCCACAGACCGGTGTATCCAAAGATGCCATCGACAGCTACCTGGCCAGTGATGGTTTACCCATCGCTGTTTCGCCTCTCTATAAAGGCGATAAGGGTATCGACAACGTGATGGCTGACCGTGATCCTAGGCTTCATGAGACCGTAGTTCCTTACGAGTTACGCCTCAACGGTATTTCTGTTAATTTTTCTACCAGCGGCTATGCTACGCATAAATTCTTGAACGAGGATATCAAAGATTTGCCCGAAGGAAGTTCAAGCTTGAATCCTACCGATGCTCCCGTGATGCGCTATGGGGAAATATTGATGAATTATGCAGAAGCGGTGGCAGAGCTCGCCACCGTGGGAGGGCCTGGAATGACACAGGAAGATCTGGATCGTTCTATTAATGTGTTGCGCGCCCGACCTGGCATAGCCATGCCTGATCTCCAAGTGTTTGGTGGGCAGCCTGCCGTCAATGGTCAAGTTTATGATGATCCTAATAGAGACGAGTCTGTGCCCAGTTTGATTTGGGAAATACGCAGGGAAAGAAGAATAGAGTTAATGATGGAAGGCTTCCGATTGGATGATCTTAAAAGGTGGAAAAAGTTGGATTATGTAGACACAGAAGAAAATGTGAATATCAACAGAGGCGCGTGGATCAAACGGGCCGATTATCCTGAATTGCAGAGCAGCGTGACCCTGACCAATGGAGAAGAGGGTTACATCATCCCTTCTACTTCAGCCGCCTCAATGAGAAGGTTTACAGATCCTAAGGTATACCTAGAACCGATTCCCTTGGATCAAATTGCTTTGTATAAAGAAAATGGAGTAAGCCTGGACCAAAATCCGGGTTGGGAATAAGCGTTTAATTGGGGTTAATTTGGATGAGGGAGGTGGAATTGCGGACTTGGGTGACGTTCGCTTTTCCCCTCCCATTATCTTATATTAGTACATGCTCATGAACGCTTTAGCGAATACCCCTTATCTCCTATGTTCAGACCGCCTGTTGTATTATTCTTTACATTCATAAGTTTTCTTACCCTGCCCCTTGACATTTGGGCTCAGGTTGGAGACTTCACCTATGCCCATGGAGGAATTATCAGGGCTGACCAGCGACATCCGAGGATTGCCTTGGTATTTACGGCTCATGAATATGCAGAAGGTGGCGAATTTATACTGAAGGCCCTGCAGGATAATGGTATCAAGGCTTCCTTTTTTTTCACCGGAGAATTTTGTAGAAAACAGGAAGCTGTTCCTTTGATTCAAAAAGTCCGGAATCAAGGGCACTATCTTGGGGCACACTCCGATCAGCATCTGCTTTATTGTGATTGGGAAGACCGCCAAAGGCTACTTGTGGACAAAGCCACCTTTGTAAAAGATGTCACCGATAATTATTCAGAAATGCGGAATTTCGGTATAAATGAGCAGGAGGCCGAATATTTTCTTCCTCCCTATGAATGGTATAATGACAGTATCAGTCGCTGGACCGAGGACCTGGGACTCACATTGGTCAACTTCAGCCCAGGAACAAGGTCTAATGCGGATTATACTACTCCCGATATGGCTAATTATGTGGACAGTGAAACTATCTTTAAGCAAATCCTGGCCTACGAGAAGCAGAATCCTTATGGATTAAACGGCTTTATCCTGCTGTTGCACCTAGGCGTCGGCCCCAAACGGACTGATAAATTCCATCTGTTGCTGCCTGATTTGCTGCGGACCTTAAAAGCACGCAACTATAGCTTGGTGCGCATTGACGAACTTTTAGAACCAATACCTTAATCGATATGCATGCTACCAAATTGATATTTCTATTTTATTTCTTACCTCTGCTAGCATTCTCCCAAGAGGGCGTGCAGGACTTGTACCTGCGGGTCAACCAGATGGGCTATCTTCAAGATGACCATAAGGTAGCCATCGCTTTCTCCCACAAACGAATCAGGGAGCATGTCCAATTGATAGATGAAAAAGCCAATACCGTTGTGTGGGAAGGAAGACCGCAAAAGATTAACCGTGACACTTGGGGAAATTTTGAGTTCTACTATGCCATTGACTTTAGTGAAGTCAAACAGGAGGGTAGGTATTTGTTGCAGGGAGAAAAGAGCAAAGTTAGATCATCCGCATTTACCATAGGGCATGAAGCGTATCATGGCGCCCAGGAGACTTTGTTGGGTTTTATGCGCCAGCAACGCTGTGGCTATAATCCAACACTGGACATGGTATGCCATCCAAAGGACGGTAGGAGCTTTTTTGGTCCCATGCCCGACAGTACCTATGTGAACCTGAGTGGAGGCTGGCATGATGCAGGTGATCAATTAAAATACCTGATCACCTCCAGTTATGCGACAGCACATATGTTGATGGCGTTTGAGCTGTATCCCGATCGTTTTGCAGATGAATATAACGCCTTGGGACAACCCGGCGCCAATGGTATTCCTGACGTGTTGGACGAGGCCAAATGGGGACTGGATTGGATCCACAAAATGCATCCTGCCCCAGACCAGCTTTTTCATCAGGTGGCCGATGATCGGGATCACAGAGGGTTTAAGATACCCAATAAGGATAACTCGGATTATGGCTGGGGAGAAAACAGCTACCGGGCAGCTTACTTTGCCACTGGAGCGCCTCAAGGGCTGCGGGAATATAAAAGCGAAGCCACGGGCGTGTCCAACTTGGCGGGAAGAAGCGCGGCGGCCATGGCACTTGCGGCAAGGATCTGGGAGGAGCACTTAGAGGACAAAGCCTTTGCGGAAAAATGCCGACGTGCAGCTATCAGTCTCTATCAGCTGGGCCGGGAAAAAGAAGGTTATCAACAAGGCAATTCCTATGGCGCGCCCTATCGTTACAATGAGTCTACTTGGGCTGATGATATGGAATGGGCCGGGGCGGAGCTATTCAAGCTGACCGGTGACAAGAAGTATTTGGAGCAGGCAAAGGAATATGCTTTAAAAAGCAATACAGCGGATTCATGGACAGTGGTGGATTCTGCTGACCATTACCGCCTATATCCTTTTATCAATATGGGGCATTATGCGCTTCATGAACTGGTGGAGGATGAGTTCAAAGAAAAGCTGGCGAATTATTATAAGGAAGGAATTCTTTATACCTTGGAGCGGGCGAAGAAAAATACATTTCATGTGGGAGTGCCATTTATCTGGTGTTCCAATAACCTGATGACGGGTCTTGTCACACAGGTGATCCTCTACGAAAAGATGACCGGTGATACGCAGTTTAATGGATATATGCACGCACAGCGTGACTGGCTATTTGGCCGCAATCCCTGGGGTACCTCCATGTTTACGGGAATGCCTGAACACGGCGAGTTTCCGGAGGAGGTTCACACCGCTCCTTATGTTTTGCTGGGGATGGATATTGCGGGCGGCTTGGTAGATGGGCCCGTATATACATCCATCTACAATAACCTGCTGGGTTTGCACCTACTTCAGCCGGATGAGTTCGAACACTTGCAAAACAACCACGTCACCTATCATGATGATGTGGGCGATTACAGCACCAATGAGCCTACCATGGATGGCACCGCAGGGGCTATTTTGATGATGGCGCATTTTGCGGGAAATGTAGAGTGATGGAAGGCTAACGCTTCTTTCTTTTAATCGCTTCCGTTCCATCCTTTTGCAGCCATCTGGTACTCTAAAGATGAGTAGCCTATTTATGTTTAAGTTCTGCGGAAAAAAACAACTTCATGAAAACACCAACAATAAGCATATCAATGAGGAAATTTTGGATCATAGTTATTCTATTCCTGTTTGGCTCCACAGTCGCAAGTCTCGGACAGGCCACAAAAATTCCTTTCTTAATAGAAGAAAATGCCTGGGCCGATTCGGTCTTACAGACCCTGAGCCCTGAGGAGAGGATCGCCCAATTGATCATGATTCCGGTTTACTCCAATAAAGACCAGGTTCATGAGGATTCAATCAGCTCCTTAATTCGGGAGTATAAGGTTGGTGGACTGATTTATTTTCAAGGTGGGCCAGTGCGGCAATCCTTAATGACCAACCGCTTCCAAAAAGAAAGCAAAATTCCGCTGATGGTCGCTATTGATGCCGAATGGGGCTTGGGTATGCGGCTCGATAGCACCATCCGTTTCCCCTACCAGATGGCCCTGGGCGGGATAGAAGATGAGTCCTTAATTTATGAAATGGGGGCAGAAATTGCCCGCCAGAGTAAAAGAATGGGCATTCAGGTCAACTTTGCGCCGGTAGTGGATGTCAATAACAATCCCAATAACCCAGTCATCGGATTTCGGTCTTTTGGAGAAGATAAACGAAACGTCACTTCCAAAGCCTTAGCCTATATGAAAGGGATGCAGGAGCATCAGGTTCTGGCCAGTGCAAAGCATTTTCCCGGCCATGGAGATACGGAGGTGGACTCCCATTACGGGTTGCCGGTGATCAACTTTTCCCGGCAGCGACTGGAATCACTTGAATTATATCCCTTTAAGACCCTGATGAAGGAGGGATTGGGCAGTGTAATGGTGGCACATATGAGCATCCCTGCACTGGACAGCACCGAATATCAGGCATCTACCTTATCTAAAGCCATTGTGACTGACCTGCTGAAGGAGGAGATGGGATACGAGGGCTTGGTTTTCACCGATGCGCTGAACATGCAGGCGGTGGCGGCTCAATATCCTCCGGGCATTGTAGATGTCAAAGCCCTCCTGGCGGGGAATGACATGCTGCTCAATACCATGGATGTCCGAACCACCATTGAAGAAGTGAAGAAGGCCATTCAGAATGGTGAAATAACTCAAGAGGAAATTGATTTTAGAGCATTGAAAGTGCTGGCCGCCAAAGCTTGGATGGGATTGGACCAATGGAAGCCCATTGAGACAGAGGGTCTTGTAGAAGACCTCAACAATGGCAAAGCCCAGCACCTCCATCGAAAATTGGTGGAAGCTTCGATCACCCTGCTTCGCAATCAAGCAGAGATACTGCCAATAAAAGATGTTTCCCGGGGGAATATTGCTTTCCTTGCTCTTGGATCCGATTCGGAAACCGAATTTCAAAAAGCGTTATCCCGCTATGTAGAAGCTGATCAATATTTTGCTCCGGCCAAGATGGAGCTTGCTGACATGGTGCAGCTGATTGAGGCGCTTAAAAAGTATAAACAGGTGATCGTCGGTGTACATAATTTGGCCCTTAAAGCAAACGTCAGAAATTTTGGTATCACTCCAGAAATGAACCTTTTCCTAAAACAGCTAGTCGATCAGGTGCCGACGGTGGTCAGTGTATTTGGGAATGTGTACAGCTTGGCAAAGTTTGACGGCTTGGCAAATGCCCAGGGCTTGCTGGCTGCTTATCAAGAGTCAGCGCTCATGCAGGATGTGGCAGCTCAAATAATTTTTGGGGGTGTTGGAGCAAAAGGGAAACTGCCGGTGACGGTGTCATCAGACTTTAAAATCGGCGATGGCTTGACAACAGAGGGCGGAATACGGATGGCCTATACCGAGCCGGAAGCTGTTGGGATTGACAGTGAGAAGTTAACCCAAATTGAAGATATTGTCCAAAAGGCCATTGATGCGCAGGCCATACCTGGCGCGCAAGTTTTAATTGCTAAGGACGGTAAAGTTTTTTACCACAAATCTTTTGGCTTCCATACCTATGATCAGCAGCATCCTGTGCGCCTTACGGATGTCTATGACATGGCATCTGTTACAAAGATAAGCACTGCCTTGGCGGCGTTTATGAAGCTGAAAGGCGAAGGGAAGTTTGATGAGAACAAAACCTTAGGAACCTACCTTCCCATGGCGAGGGGCTCGAACAAAGAGCACTTGATATATAAGGATATCTTGACCCATCAGGCGAGACTTAAGGCATGGATCTCATTTTGGCAAGCCACAAAGAGGAAGAATGGCTCGTTCAGATGGTTCACCATGAAGAGCGATTCTTCCAGAAGGTTTCCCATCAAGGTGGCGGAGGATCTGTATATCCACCGGAATTTTGCGAACAAGATTTACAAACAGATCATTGATTCGCCCCTTAATCCAGAACCGGGCTATGTGTACAGCGACCTTTCCTTTATTCTTGCTCCCAAAGTGGTGGAGGAAATTACCGGTGAGTATTTTCCAGATTACTTAAAAAAGAATTTTTATGATCCTCTTGGCGCCAGCACCCTGACCTTTAATCCCTACCTGAAGATGGACAAATCCCGCATTGTGCCCACAGAATATGACAGCCTCTTTAGAACCCAACTGCTCCATGGGACAGTTCATGATGAAGGGGCGGCCATGTTAGGGGGCATCAGTGGGCATGCCGGACTTTTTGGCAATGCCAATGATCTGGCCAAGTTGATGCAGATGTACTTGAAAGATGGCAAATATGGCGGCCGAGAATATATTGCCGGCAATACCGTAAGCCAATACAGTCGCTGCCAGTTTTGCCCGCAGAATTTCCGGGCCATAGGTTTTGACCGTGCCTCCAAGCCGGGGGATCCCAATGGAAATGCCGCCGCCAGTGCGCCAGCCTCCAGTTTTGGTCATTCCGGCTTTACAGGTACATACACTTGGATTGATCCAGACAACCAGATCGTATATGTCTTCCTGTCCAATCGCGTGAATCCTACCAGAGAAAACAGAAAGCTGTACCAGATGAATGTGCGGACGGATGTATTGGAAGTGGTGTATCAGGCGATGAAAGGAGAATGAGCAGTGGAGACGGAGAGACGGTTACTGCACCGCCATCACTAAGTCTCTAAGTCCCTAAATCACTGAGTTCCTATGTCCCTAAGTCTCTATTTATGAACGAGGGAGTTTCTACTAACCAATGAATTTGCTTAATTTAATGCTATGGAAGTCAGGGATCCAATAATCCTTTACAACAAATCAATATTCACTGTTGAAGAGTACCTTAAATTTGAAAGGGATACTGTTCAAAAACACGAGTATTACAACGGAGAGATTTATGCCATGGCTGGGGCTGGTCCCAAGCATAATATCATCTTTTCGAACCTTTTTCGGGAGCTGGCATACCATCTAAAAGGTCACCCATGCAAACCCTTCGGAAGTGATCTTCGCATCCAGATTCCTGAAAATACTCTTTTTACCTATCCAGATATCTCAGTGATCTGCGGTGACATTATTCCTTCAAAAATAGATGCCGACAGTGCTACACTTCCCTCCATTATTATAGAAATCCTATCCCCTGCGACAAAGGACTATGATCGAGGAGGCAAATTTCGTTTATACAGGGACATTCCAAGTTTGCGGGAATATATACTCATTGATTCTGAGTCCATTAATGTGGAAGTTTTTCGGATCAATCCTCAAGGAAATTGGGAATTGCAGGAGCACAGATCAATTGATGATGTCTTGGCCATACCCACAGTTGAATTTTTGTTGCCATTGAGAGAAGTATACGAAGGGACAAAAATTGAATAGGATGTATTTCTTCTGCTGATTATCAATGTACAGGACGGCGTTATGGAAGAGACTCAGGGCAGGGGGAATTCGTTATTTATAACTTAAAGAAAAAAACATGGGAGGTTGTATCCGATATCTTTTTGTCGGGATTATGGTTGTCTTTTTGGCTACCGGGGTAAAGGCAAAGGATAGCACCAGGGTGATCATCGGGGCGGAACAGTTGTTTGCTGCGGAATATTTTCCATTGATCAGGGGAAAAAAAATTGGGCTGGTCACTAATCATACAGGCCTGTTGCCTGATGGAAGGCATCTGGTGGATGTATTGTTTAAACATAAAGAAGTCCAGCTGAGCTCCCTGTTTGGTCCAGAACATGGCATTCGTGGGGAGGAGGACAGCCATGTGTCTGATGGAAAAGATCAAAAGACCAACCTGCCTGTAATTTCTTTATATGGAAAGGTTCGAAAGCCTACACCAGAGATGTTGGAAAATATTGACGTGCTGATCTTTGACATCCAGGATATAGGTGCGAGATTTTATACCTATATCGCTACCATGCGGCATGTATTGGAGGCTGCGGCGGAGCAAGGTATTCCCTATCTGGTGTTGGATCGACCGAATGCAATTGGAGGGGAATATGTAGATGGTCCTGTAGGTGACCATGCCTTTGAGCCGGTCACAGGAGTGGATCAAATTCCCGTGGTTCATGGCATGACGGTGGGGGAGCTCGCCTATATGTTCAATGAAGAGCGCGGAAAGCAACAATTGCCTAAAGCAGTCTTAACGGTTGTCCCGATGAAAAACTATAGCAGGGACATGTGGTATGATGAGACGGGGCTGCCTTGGATAAAGCCCTCTCCCAATATGCTGAGCCTGACTACGGCCGCAATTTACCCCATGACCTGTCTGCTGGAAGGGACTAATGTATCTGAAGGGAGAGGCACCCTGCGGCCATTTGAATTTATCGTTGCGCCTTGGATCGATGGGGAGGCATTGACCAATCAGCTAAATACTTATGGCATTACTGGATTGCAGGCAAAGCCTGGAGAGCTTGTCCCCGGAGAAACCGTCGATGGGATTAAGATTTATCCGCCCAAATATTTGGGAGAGAAGTGTTATGGGGCTGAATTAGAGATAGATGACCGCAAGCATTTCGCCTCCGCACAAGCCGCTGTATATATGCTTGACGCGTTGTACAAGCGCTATCCCTCGCAGCTTGAATGGAGGGAGAGCAGGATGGATGGGCTGTGGAAAACGAAATCCATCAGGGAACAGATCATCCGCGGCGTTGCTCCCGAAGCGATCATCCAGGCTTGGGACAAGGAGTTGGGCTATTTCCGTGAGGTGAGGGAGAAATATTTGCTGTACTAGGGTCCAATTAAAAGCTCCATAAAGAGCGCATATATTGGAAAGAGGAGTCAAAGGTTCTATTTTTAATGATGAAAAAGTTTTTCCTTCTCTGCATTGGCTCATCTCTTTGCGTTTCCCTAAGGGCCCAGCATCTCGACAGTCTTCAGGCTATTGACGCCTCTGCGGCTCGACAGGCAGTGGCGGTGAGTGACAGATATATATTCGCCATTGACAATATCACCATTGAGCAGTATGACAAAGCCACGGGTGAAAAGCGCCTGTCCTGGAAAGATGACAGTGGCTTATTGAAGCACCTGAACAGTGGATTGGTGCGGGAAGGCAAGCTGTATTGTGCCCATTCCAATTTTCCCGCGATTCCGATGGCCAGTTCTATTGAGGTTTTCGATCCCGAGACGTTGGACCATTTGGAAAGCTATAGTTTGGGGATAATGATCGGCTCTGCTACTTGGCTGGATTTCTATGAAGGCCATTGGTATGTTGCTTTCGTGCATTATTCCAAAGGCGCTGGTCAAGAGCCAGGCAAGGACAATAGCTGGAGCCAATTGGTGAAGTTTACATCCGATTGGCAGCGGGTAGGGGCATGGATTTTTCCCAAGGATTTGCTGGAAAGGTTTTCGGGAATGAGCAATTCGGGTGGCTATATCACGGAGGCGGGAGATATTATCATCACCGGCCACGATCATAGGGAGTTATACCGGTTGGCTTTTCCTTCCATGGGTTATACCTTACAATGGCTGGAGACATGGCCTGCTCCCTTTGAAGGGCAGGGAATTGCTGTTGATCCAGAGGATGAGTCCATCATTTATGGGATCAGTCGCAGCCAAAAGAAAATTGTCAAGGCGAAATTACAGCATTGACTGACGAATCTTTCTCATCAAGCATCGCGATTTTAAATCACGGGCGGTCATGACCCGGAAAACTTTCCACCTGTCTTACGCAGGCGAATGCTATAGGGGAGAAGCGGGCTAATTAATAGGCTCATGCAAATCATCCACAAGCGCGGAAGAAGATCCTCTATTCCGATTGAAAATTGCATGGGCCGGGCTGCTAAATAGCTGAGACGATTCGAAAATGCATGGACCGACATGGAAAATCCTATATCCAACGGAAAAAATCCTATATCCTAGTTGCCCAATGGACGGGCCGAGGTGAAAAATAGACCATCCATGTTTCCCAACCCATGGACCGACATGGAAAATCCTATATCCAACGGGAAAAATCCTATATCCTAGTTGCCCAATGGACGGGCCGAGCTGAAAAATAGACCATCCATGTTTCCCAATCCATGGGCCGACATAGAAAATCCTATATCCAATGAAAAAAATCTATAGCTGTAAGAAAAATGCTCCGGACAGGTTACTCGATAGCTGATCGAAGGGTAAATAGGCTTTGACTTCTTATTTATGAAGCCACCAAAAAGAAAAATCCCGCTTAGCAATTAGGCTAAACGGGATTTTCTGTTAATCATCCAGCAATGCTCCCACAATCTGCTTAAACTTCCAAGCCGTTTGGTCGCCGGTGGGCCCTTGGGTCTGCTTCATGATAATGCCGACGATATTTTCTTTGGGATCGGCAAAGTATTGGGTATTGAAATAGCCGCCCCAGACAAAAGTTCCTTCACTCCCTAAGCCGCCTCTTCCCTGTCCCTGTTCGGTCAATACGCCAAAAGCTAGTCCATGGTGTTCGTTGCCTCCGCCATAAAGGTTGCCGCTGTGGTTGGACATAATGGTCTCTATCGTTTTCCTGCTTAGCAGCCTGACCCCATTATACTCGCCACCGTTCAGGTACATTTGCAGGAAGGTGGCATAGTCCTTGGCCGTGCTGGATAGGCCTGCTCCACCCGAAAAGAAGGTTTTTGCGCCTTTGATAGGATAATCTGTTTCATAAAAAGTGTTTGGGAAATTTTTCCATTGGCCATCTTGCTTATGCTGTATGGCTACCAGCCGTCCTGCTTTGCTCTCAGGCAGATAGAAGCCCGTGTCGTTCATCCCTAGGGGGCTGAATATCCTTTCCTCTAAAAACTGGTCAAAGGGCATCCCCGAGATAACTTCCACAAAATAACCCAGTACATCGATGCCGACGCTGTAGGTGTATTTCTCCCCTGGGTTGTGGTGCAGCGGTAGCTTGGCCAGTTTTTTCACCACTTCCCCAATGGTGACAGGCTCCGTAGTGAAAAGATCGGTGGTACCTGCCTTTTGGTAGATCATTCTGATTCGTTCATCCCCATCGATCATCCCATACCCCAATCCGGATGTATGGGTAAGCAGGTGGCGGATGGTGATCTCTCTGCTGGCGGGGCGTGTGGTATAGGTGGTATCCGCATATCTAAAGGTTTGGAGTACCTGAGGGTCTTTAAATTCCGGAATATATTTAGAAATGGGATCATCAAGTTGGAATTTGCCTTCTTCCCAAAGCATCATCACGGCTGTGGACGTGATGGCCTTTGTTTGGGAGGCGATGCGGAAGATATCATCCGTTTTTTGGCTCCTGTTCTTTTCCGTATCCGCCATGCCAAAGGCTTTATGGTATACGATCTTCCCATTGCGTGCGATCAAGGCCACAGCACCGGGAATATCCCCTTTTTCTACTGACTCTTGGAGCATGTGGTCTACCCATGTTAATCTTTCAGCGGAGATGCCAACACTTGCGGGGCTGGCTTCACTGAGAGGTGGGGTTTTTTGGCTGGATTTGGTTTGTGCCTGTAGGCTGAGCAATGATAGCGAAAGAGCTAGGGTAAGTAAAATTCTCATATCATCAGTTGGGTTTATCTGGTGAAAAATAATTGACGAAACAAGATAAGGAAAATCATTTTGGGTAGGATGTGGGGATGGGGAAAAAGTTGGGAGGGGAAGGGGGAAGCTTGAAGTGAGAAGCTCGAAGTGGGAAGTAGGAAGTGGGAAGTAGGGAAGTGGAAAGGACTGGTGACGGAAGGCGGATGACAGATGACAGATGTCGGAGGACGGATGGCAGATGACCGGTGTCGGTCGGTGGTACTGTCGGCTGTAGTCCGTGGGGAAGTGGGAAGCTCGAAGTGGGAAGTAGGAAGGACTGGTGACGGAAGGCGGAAGACAGGAGAGGGGAATCAGCTGTTCGTGGATGATTCATGCCGCTGTCAGGTATCGCTGACTATGGTCTATGGATTATCAATGGATCATACCCTTGTTTTCTCCGCAAAATTATTTACATTCAACAACCCAAAACGATATCCCATATGAGACCTTTTCTAGGCTTTTGCTTTCTCCTTATTTCTTTTTCAGTCACTGCACAATCCCCACTTTTGGATCAGGTGGACCAAAAAGCTGCTTCCATAGAACAGAAGGTCATCGAGTGGCGCAGGGATTTTCACCAACACCCGGAATTGGGAAATGAAGAACTGCGTACAGCGGGCATTGTTGCCAAGCATCTGCGTGCATTGGGAATGGAAGTGGAAGAAAAGGTCGCGGTAACCGGTGTGGTAGGTGTATTGAAGGGCGGTAAGCCCGGGCCTACCGTAGCATTGCGGGCAGATATGGACGGTCTTCCAGTGACCGAAAGGGTGGATGTGCCTTTTAAATCTATTGCAAAAACCGTGTATAATGGCCAAGAAATAGGAGTGATGCATGCCTGCGGTCATGATTCCCACGTGGCTATTTTGATGGGTGTGGCGGAAATACTGGCATCTATAAAAGATGAAATTCCGGGCACAATCAAATTCATCTTCCAGCCTGCAGAAGAAAGCCTGGAAGATCAAACGATCACCACTTGGGGTGCCAAACAGATGGTAGAGGAAGGGGTGATGGAAGATGTAGATGCTATCTTTGGTCTGCATATCAATTCCCAAACACCCGTGGGTGTGCTCCGCTACAAAGCAGGTCCTGCCATGGCCGCCGTGGATAATCTCAGCATCAAAGTAAAAGGAAAACAAGCCCACGGGGCATACCCATGGTCTTCCATTGACCCTGTTGTCACCTCTTCTCAAATCGTATTAGGGCTGCAAACTATCGTGAGCCGCAATGTGAATATCACAGAAATTCCGGCCATTGTTACTGTCGGGGCCATCAATGGAGGTGTCCGGCAAAACATCATTCCAGAGGAAGTAAACATGATCGGCACCATCCGTACATATAGCGATGAGCAGCAGGCATTGGTACATCGCCGGATCAATGAAATAGCGGTCAACATTGCCAAAAGTGCCGGTGCAGAGGCTGAGGTGGGTATCAAAAAGATGTACCCGGTGACACACAATGATCCTGCACTCACCGAGCAGATGCGACCCACTTTGGAGCGGGTGGCTGGAAAGCACAACTTATGGCTGCACGATCCCTTTACAGGAGCGGAAGATTTCAGTTTCTTCCAGATTGAAAAGCCCGGTTTATTTATCTTCTTAGGAGGAATGCCTAAGGATCAGGATCCGGCCACCGCACCGGCACACCATACTCCAGATTTCTATTTGGATGAAAGTGGTTTTGTCCTAGGCGTCCGGGCGCTGAGCCACTTAGCCTTGGATTATCTGGGTAGCAAAAAGTGAGAACCGCCAACGACAGAGGCTGAGCTTGGGATGCTGGCAGCGACAAAAGCTGCCTAATAGATGATTTGTAAAGCCAGCGGCTTACTTGGACAATAAAAACTCACTCTATCATGCCTTCATCAACAAACTCAGCTTGGCCCCAATTGCCTGCCACCGCAGAATGGGAAGCTTGTCTTCATGCTGTTCATCTCTGGTCCCAAATTATCGGCAAAGTCAGGTTGGCCCATATGCCACCTATGAACCACTATTGGCACAGCACCCTATATGTGTCAGCCAAAGGCCTAAGCACCCATCTTATACCTCATGCAGCCGGTGCTTTCGAAATTGAATTTGACTTCATAAACCATCAACTTCATATCCAGAAGGTGGACGGAACCCATAGTAGCTTTCCATTAGAAGCCATGTCCGCAGCGGATTTCTACCACAAGACCTTCAATTTGTTAAACCAGTTGAGGCTTCACACCAGCATCTATCCAAAACCTGTAGAGCTACCGGATCCCATACTTCCTTTCCCTGAAGATGTGGAAAAAGCTCCATATGATGCGCAGGCAGTTCATGCCTTTTGGCTAGCCCTTACGAATGTCCAACGGGTGTTCGCATCTTTTCGCAACGATTTTGTAGGTAAAGTCAGTCCAATCCATTTTTTCTGGGGTGCTTTTGACCTCGCCATGACACGTTTTTCCGGTAGGAAGGCCCCAACACATCCGGGCGGTGTACCCAACTGTCCCGACTATGTCATGCAGGAGAGCTATTCTCATGAACTATCCAGTGCGGGATTTTGGCCCGGTACGGGTTTGGGAGAAGCAGCCTTTTATGCGTATGCCTATCCCGAGCCAGATGGCTACAGGCAGGCAGAGGGTCTGCCAGAAGGTGCTTGGTATGCGGAAGATATGGGGGAATACTTATTGCCATACGCGGCGGTTGTGCAAGCTGCCAACTCCGATGAAGCCTTGTTACAATTTCTCAGGAGCACTTACGAGGCTGCAGCTATCTGGGGCCGATGGGATAGGGAAGCCTTGGAACGTTAAGTCATAGAGATAGCTTTTTGCGCCATCAATTTACACAGTTAAGTACAGGGAGTGATTTTTGCTTAGGGATACCAATTAACTCAGATCAATCTTAAAACCTTTAAAAATATGAATACCTATAACGTCAAAGCCTTTGGAACAGAAGCACCTGATGCGGATTTAAAGCAGATGGACATCACGCGGCGTGAAGTACTGGAGAAAGATGTGGAAATCGACATCCTGTACTGCGGGGTGTGCCATTCCGATTTACATACAGCACGCAATGAGTGGCACGGAACGGTTTACCCCAATGTGCCAGGACATGAAATTGTCGGCCGGATCTCAAAGGTTGGCGACAAAGTGAGCCGGTTCAAAGTTGGAGACCTCGCCGCGGTAGGCTGTATGGTTGACAGTTGCCGGGAATGTGAACAATGTAAGAAAGGCAGCGAACAATACTGTGAGGAGGGGAATATACAAACCTATAACGGTCATGACAAGCATTTGAACAAGCAGACTTTTGGAGGCTATTCCGAAAGGATCGTGGTGGATGAGGATTTTGTGTTGCGCGTGCCAGAGAATCTTGATTTAGCCGCCGCCGCCCCTCTTTTATGTGCGGGTGTAACCACCTGGTCGCCCCTCAAGCATTGGAATGTGGGGGAAGGACATAAGGTTGGTATTGTAGGTATCGGCGGGCTGGGCCATATGGGCGTCAAACTAGCCAAAGCCATGGGAGCTCATGTGGTCGTGATTACCACTTCCCCCTCCAAAGTGGAAGATGCTAAAAGGTTGGGAGCGGACGAGGTCATTCTTTCAACGGACAAGCAACAGATGAAAGCCCATAGCAATACATTAAATTTTATTCTAGACTGTGTGTCTGCGGATCACGACCTAAACACTTATATGAGGTTGCTAAAAGTAGATGGAACCTTGGCATTGGTAGGGGCACCGGAACATCCGCTACCGGTGGCTGCATTTAGTTTGATCCCGGGGAGAAAAAGCCTTGCGGGCTCCACGATTGGCAGTATAAAGGAAACGCAGGAGATGCTGGATTTCTGTGGCCAACACAACATTGTTTCAGACATTGAGCTGATCAAAATCCAGGACATCAACCAAGCCTATGAGCGATTGCTGAAGGGGGATGTAAAATACCGCTTTGTAATTGATATGAAGAGTTTGAAAGGCTGAGGCGTCACATATACCTGTCAGTATTTTTAGAAAAATCCCCGCTTGGCATTTAACCTAGCGGGGATTTTTATAATATAAAATAATCAACTTCCATACAGACGAGGTTGATCCCATTAAAGTAAAATTAATCTTACTCTCCAAAAGACCCCCATCCGCTCATGAATATGGATAAGGCCTTGAATCCCCAACTTACATCATCTATGGTATAAACGGGTTCAGCGGTCTCAATTTCAAGCTGGGTATTGTTTAGCTTTTCAGGGCTGATTCTATAAGGACGCATTTCCAATGTAGGCTGTTCACCGTTGTCCATATACATATCTATGCGAAGTATCCCGCCTTCTTCAGGCATGTAAAAGGGATGGGTAAAATTAATCGTCTTGCTAAATAGGGGTGAGGTGTAGACCACCAATTTCTGAATCAAAGGAGTGGCCATGGGATAGTCAGGATTGGAAGGGGCGTATTCGGCTTTGAGGGTGTAGACGCTTACGGAACATTCATAACCTGACACAGATTCCGTTTCCGGCAAAAGCTGTCTGTCAAATAATTCCGCATCAAAGGAGGTGTTGGGACTGACAGCTGCTTGTTCGGACGGTACGTATTCTACATATATTTTGCGGTCCGCTTCAGGGATTTCCTGTGTCGATGTGAGGCTTTCCATATATATTTTTCCCTGATCCTTACTTTGGTCATGCAGGTGGTTGTAGATAAAGCCAAACCCACGCGATTTTCCTAAGACAATATCATCCTTTATATGATAGTCGGAAATAACGGTATTGAACATCAAAGCCAGTACTGCCATGGGATTTTGTTCACCAATACGTTGGAAATGGCTTAGCAGGTCATTGCCTGGTCCCGCCTCAGCGATCAATTCTTCAAGTTGCTCTCGGGTGTCTTCTCTGGTGAAATCTATGTTTTTGATGTAGTGGCCGATGTCTATCCCATGGGTAAACATACCCATTTCCACAATTCCTTCAGTAAAAGCGGTGTCGACCGCTTCTTCCTCATCGATAATATCTTCGTGATCATCAATAGCGCACGAGGTAGACAATACAAGCACGCCTAAAGCCCAAGCCAGGGTGCTTTTCCTAAGGCGCTTCAATAATTGAGTTTCCGGCAAAAAATTCTTTTGTTTGTTCATCTGTTTTGTTCAATTGATTCGATTTAGCTATTAGTTCTGGACAAAGGTAAAGGCAACCACCTATGGGAACAATCCCTGAAATCCAGTAATTTTTAATATAAATGATGAGCGGTAAAGGCCAGCAAACTCCCCATGTCGGATTGTTCGCTTATTTCTGGCTATATTGGAGTTCATGCATCATGGAAACTAACGACCGATGAAGGATTGGATAAAGACAATTGCAGCAAGATCAGCGGAAGTGTGGATGAATGTTTTTTGGAAGAACCCCAACCATTTGTGGGCGCTGAAGGTGACCTGTGCCATCGCTTTTTTAGTCATTCCTTCATTGCTGCTATTTGAGGATACTTTTATCGGCACAACCATGGCTCTAGGAGTAGTAGCGATGGCTTTGGGAGAGACAGATGTTCATCCCAAAGGGAGAATCAAATCGGCTGGAATAGCTTTGCTTCTTTTTTTTATTACCAGCAGCGTGGTACAGTTACTTTTCCCCCATCCTATTTTATTTGCGTGCTGGACAGTTATTGCGGCTTTCATTCTAACCCTGTCCGGTGGACTGAGCCCCAGAATGCAAGGTGTCACCTTTGGCACCCTGTTGATCTTTGTCTATACCATGTTAGGTACTGACAATGCGGACAAATGGTTTTACCAGCCCATCCTCTACACGATTGGTGCTTTTGCGTATTCCCTGGTCTCTGTGCTTTTGCTGTACCATAGGCCTTATCGCATGCTACAGGAGCAATTGGCGCGTGGTTTTCATCATTTAGCTGAATATATCCAAGTTAAAGCCGGTTTATTTCCCAGCGGACCTGATGCCCAGGTAACCATACGGACTCTGCTTGCTCAAAAGAATATCGCACTCGTCCAGCAAGTGGAAAGCTGCAAAAATGAGCTCTACAGTTATGCGGAGGAGGCTGGTATGGATCAGCCTAGGATAGATTATTTTTATCGCATATGGTTTTTATTGCAGGAGATGCAGGAGAGAGCCATGTCAAGCCATGAAAAATATGACTTGTTGAGCAAAGAAGTAGACAATAAATCGCTGTTGGAAGGCTTTGGCCAGTTGATGAAGGAAATCAGTGCGGCCACCCATCGATTTTCGGATTCCCTGCTTACCGGCCAGCCATATAGCCATCCCCTGTCTCTTAGCTGGACCCTTTCGACAGTGAATAAGCTGCTGGAAGAGGAGAAAGGGCATCCGCACTATGAAACCCTGCTTTTGTTATTAAAAAACCTGACAGGCTTAGAAAGCAACTTGAGGGAAAGCTCGCCCAGTAGTATAGCGTTTCAGGAAATGTTCTTTCTCTCACATCCTAAGCTAGAACGGCCGGCGTTGTCCGACTTGCTGAAGCCTGTAAATCCAAGGTTCAGGTTTGCTGTTCGCTTAAGTTTAGCATGGCTAGCCGGCTACGGGATCATGCAATGGCTGGGGATGGAAAAAGGGGCCTGGATTCTTTTGACCTCGCTGATTGTTTTTCAACAAACCTATAGTGCCACCCGAATGCGTCTCTTTCATCGGATTTGGGGTACTTTGTCAGGGGTGGTTCTAGGAGTGGTGTTGGCTCACTTACTGCCTACACTGATTGGACAGACGCTTTTGTTGCTGGGATCCATTTATATGTTTTTTTATTGGTTAAAGAAGAACTACACCGTGGCTGCCATTTTTATCACTGTTTTTGTATTGGCATCCTTCAATATCCTTTCTGATGAAGGCATTGCAGTGATGTGGCCGAGGATTATTGATACGCTGATCGGCGCTGCCATCGCTTACTTGGTGGTGCGATTTGTCTGGCCGGATTGGCAGTTCAAACAGCTGCCCAGTTTGTTGCTGTTGGCTGTAGCAAAGAACAGGCGGTATTTTGAAAGCACCTATCGTGACGGCATTACAGAGGATGTCTATTTTCACAACAGGCGCGCCGCCTACCGGGCAGACAATGCCCTTGCGGCTGCATGGAAAGGAATGCGGCTAGAGCCAAGGCAGATGAGGAAGTATGAGGATAAAGCTTTTAACCTGACAAACTTAAACCATGCCTTGCTTTCTTATATTTCTGCCTTTGGCGTGCACCGATATGCAGGCTTGACAGAAAAAGAGCTTTCATTTTGCCATGAGATCAACAGTGTATTGGGAGATGTATGTGGGTTGCTTAGCCGCAACGCCAGCAATATGAATTTCCGATATCAGCTTGTGCCCGCAGACCATTGGGAAGCACAGCTGGAAGGATTACAAGGTGATAGTCATGGTTCCAGGGTGAGGCTTCTTTACAATATTGCCCATGCAGCAAGGGAGCTTCTACTTGAAGCTTCGGAAATGGCCGGCATAGCACCTGCTCGCTAAATAAACCCGATGGACGGATTTCAGCAGGGTAAACAATAGTTATTATTATAGCATTAACAAACGTTAATATCGTTGCCATCAGGCCGGAATGTCTTCCGTTAATAGTTGTTAAACCCGATGTTAACAAATATTAATTGGTTTTTATTCTCTAGTTATTTGGATAGATTTGGATATGAGCTCCAAAATGAGGTTGGGTATTCAAATCATTGTCCTGTTTTTGGTAACAATGGAAGCCTCTGCACAGCAGGATAGCTTTCTTCTATCAGGTAGGATATTGGATGGCGGGACCAAGGAACCGATCTCCATTGCCAGCCTTCAGAATGGAAGGGAATTGATCCTGACAAATGTAAAGGGGGAATTCACATTCCGGGTAAGGTTGGGGGATCACTTGTTGATCTCGCATACTGCATATCAGCCCAAGATATATGTGGTCGAGGCTAAAAATGATGCTCAGGTCGAAATCCTATTGAAAGAAAAACTAGTCGATTTGTCGGAGGTGGAGGTTTCTCCCTTTCCCACGGAGGATGAATTTAAACAAGAGATGATGAAGGCGGTGCCTCATTACCAATATGAAAGGAGCGTGATGCTCAGAAACCAGGACATAGCTATGAAAATTGTCCCCTTAGGCTATGATTACAGCTCATATTTCAAACATGTAAAAAGTGTAAACGAAATAAGCTTTATTTCTAACAATGGTGCCCTCGGCCTACTGAAAGCAATCCGGGACTTGAAAAGGAAGGACTTTCGATCTCCACCTACAACACAACGTATGCGCCAGGAACTATGGCATCCTCAGCAAATACAACCGAAAGGGCATTGGAAACACTATTTTGAGCCGGACTGAACTTTCCCTAATTCTTCCTTTACAAGCACGGCTTTGGAGCTGAGAGAGAATATTAATGTAAAAACTAAGGCTGTCTGGGAGGACAGCCTTAGTAATTTATTTAGTGAACTGCTGCAGCTTGTACTGCAGGCTTTTTGTTTTTCTGCCAGAAGTAGAAGATCGTAAAGAGCACGATCAAGATCACAGGGAACAACACCATTTTTTCTAGGGTATCTTGTCCTGCTGCTAATTCCAATTCATTGCCGCTTAGGCCAGCAGCCTGGTTGGTAGCACGGGCTTCATCGATCCATGAACCGATCACTGGTTGCCAAATAGCCGTAGAGAACATACCTACGCCACCGATGATGGACATTCCTAGCGCACCACTCAGGGGAACGCGGGTGGCGGTAGCTCCTACCATGGTTGGCCAGAAGAAACAAACACCTACAGCGAAGATGATGGCTGCAAGGTAGGCCAAGCCTCCTGTAACAACACTAAACATATAAATACCGATGGTTGCAAATACAGCACCTCCCAGAAGAATACCGGTTTGGCCCAATTTGCCAACGATAGGACCTGCGAAGAAGCGTCCTACTGCCATTAGGCCTGTAGTCAAAGCAAGGATCAACATACCACTTGCGCCACTTGCACTCATAACAACGTTAACCCACTGCTGCGGGCCAAACTCAGAGATAGCAGTAAGGGACATGGCTACGAAAAGGAAGATGAAAGTAGGGCTGAGCATCGCTTTGAAGTTTTCGCCCAAAGAAGTAACGCCTTCCACCTTTGGTTTTGGGAAAGCTTTGCCGAAGAACAGGTAGAAGTAGATAACAGTAGGGATCATGGTTACCCACATTTGAGCTTCCCATCCAAGCCCTAAGCTAGTCATAATATAAGAGATAATGGCCCCTATAAAAATGCCACCTGGGAACCACATGTGGAACCTATTCAGCATTTTGTCGATTTTGTCGCTGGAGTACATGTCAGCGATCATGGGGTTACAAGCCGCTTCTGTACAGCCGTTACCGAAGCCGATAAACAGCGTGGAAATCAAAAGGCTGGTATATCCGCCTGCATAGATGGTAAGCAATATACCCAAGGTGTGGGCGACAAAAGCTACCCTCATAATGTTCTTTGGTCCAAAGGAATGGTATACCAATCCCCCGATGATCATGGAGATAGGAAAACCTAAGAACCACATGGAGTTAATAAAGCCCAGTTGGGCTGCTGTCAAGCCAAAAGTTTCTCCGAGTTCAGGCAAAATCCCCGCCCGTATGGAGAAAGTAAAGGCTGTCGTGATTAGGGCGAAGCAACTCCCATTAAAGAGGGCACTTCTGTTAATGTTTTCGTTCATAAAAGTTGGGTTTAAACGTTGGTTATTATGTTTTAGGGTTGATTAAAACAATCATCTGGGCAATATAAAAAAAATGGAGTAACCTTTCGATTTTTTTAGGTAAATAAAGTCCAAATTTATGACGAGCGAACGAAAAACACTGTGGGAAGCCCAACCTTTGATTTTAAACCGTCAGCTGCCAAAAATTCCGCTTTGCCTTGCCTATTTGTTGATTAGATTTCTAATGAGCTGTTTTTTATTTTTTGCCAACCTACTCATTTATTTTCTATAGCAGTCGGTGGGAACGGCAGAAAGACTCAGCGGTAGCCGTTGCTTCAGGATCGGTGGCTTTGCAAAGAACTTCTGCATTTCCAGGGTCAAATCCCTCCAGATGATCGATAAAAATAAGGAATGGAGGACGTTCTTTAAGTTAACCTCCACTTCGAAAAAGTTACAAGCTAAAGAACTCCTATTCATTCCATACGCTATTCTATAATCATCAGGCTTTTCTGGAGTTCCTCATTAATCTGGTTCTCCTCACTGGTCAAACGCATGATCAGGGGATAACTCCCAATAGGAGCGAGTTTGCCATTGATGGTGCCATCCCATATGCAATACGCTTGACTATGGTCAGTAACGGCTGACGCACAGTGGTACACTAACTCCCCGGCCCTGTTGTAGATGAATATTTCCACATGCTGAATCAGTGGGTCCAGATAGATCCTGAAATCTTTGGTGGGATCAGCCGGCATCAAAGCATTGGGATACCTGGCAAGTGTAACGCATGTGTCTTTGACCTCAAAAGCCGCGCTGGTTTCACACCCTTTGGAGTCGGTTACGATGAGCTCATAGCTCCCTTCTACATTGGGTCTGAAGGTGTCGGTAGAGTCAACCTTCACGCCATCAAGCAGCCAACTATAGCTGTCAAATACGCCTGGATTAATGCTGGGGAAAAAGTTTTCCGCAGTACAGATTTGGTATTCATCTTGAAGATCTAGGGAAATACCCTCGGCTTTGATCAAATCATAGGAAGCCCGTCCCAACTCGCACATCGGCTCCTCCAGTCTTCTTACTACGACCTCGTAGGTACCTTCTTCTGTTACGTCGATTTCCCTTTGGTTGTGAAACTCAAGAAGTTCGGTAACAACACCTGCGGAATCGGTATGGAACCATTGATATTGTCGTTCCATGTTAAATTCTTCTTCTGCCCTCAGGGTAGAGAATACATCCTCACCGCAAAATGATGTAGCACTAATATCCACATCGTAAGTTAGCTGAGGAATATCTACACTGAAAGCGATGGGTTGGGAGGGACAAGCACTACTTGCCCGAGGCTGTACATCCAACGTGTAGTCTCCGGTTGAAGGGGGATAAAACTCTTTCTCTCTTCCGACGATTACACCTGCAGCTGTTCTCCAGCGTATCACCACATCAGAAGGTCGCAGCGATCCAAGTTCGGCAGTAAAGATTTGATTTCCATAGCAATCAATATAGCGTTGAGAATAATCGTACTTCAGTTGTTGGTTGACGGTCACTTCCATGGCCCTTCTTCTAGGGCATAGCCCCGAATTAGGATCGTTGTGGGTGGCGAGCATAGTATAAGTACCAGATGCTTCCATCCTAAAGACTGTTTCAGAATTGCCGCGCTGGGTGCTACCATCCGGAGCAGTGAGTACGTAGGTCAGATCCTGATCTGACTCTGGGCTAAATTCAAAAAATTCACAGGCTGTCAGTGTTGAGGGGACTGAGAAACTTACTTGTCGGGGAGTGGGAACGGTGACAGTTTTTACATCAGGACTTGTACAATTATTGGCATCCCTAACCTGTACCTGATAGGTTCCCCCCCGCAATTCTTCCGTCAGCACATCGCCCGCTCTAAAAGAGCCAGTTACTTCGGTGCCGTTAGACGAATAGATGGAGTAGGTGCCAGGTCCTCCGGCAAAGCTGAGGGTCACTGCACCTCCGTCAATTCCTGATGCAGAGCAAGATCCTTCTTCGGCTAGTTCAACAGTAAATTCAATGGGATCGTCGAAATTTGAATTGTCAATGGTCATCAGTCTTGATACTGTGCAGCCATTTAATCTTCCTTTGACGATATAGGTTTTTGCGGTTAATCCCGAAATAATTCTTTCTTCATTGGGAGCCATTGCAAATGATTCCCCAGGTACACCTTCAATAGTTACTTCATCTAACCTGGAGCCAGCCCTTATCCTAAATGACCCGCCCGTATCATCACAATCATCTGCATCAGAGATTTTCGTAAGGGTAAATGCAGCCCCTTCATTGACCTGTAACGGGAAAGACTGTTCTACAGAACATCCTGGGTTGTTTTCATCCTCTGCATTAAAGAAAATAGTGTAATCGCCGAGACCTTCCAGCTCATCGGTATCCAAATTTAATCCAAATGACTTGCCCAGAGGTGTTCTGCTGGTTTGCCCAGCTTTTTGGTAGGACCAAGAGGCGTTAATCGGTACGTCAGGAGTATAGATGACTGTTTGCCCAAGACAGGCAACCGTAGCTGAGGGTGTCACCTCCACCTCAATAGAAGGGCCCGCAAAAGTAGTGGCATCCACTGTACAGGCAGGTGTAGTTACCCTTACAAAATATCTTCCTTCTTCGGTGAGGGTTACCTCATTTTGGCGACTGACCACGTCCCCTACTTGGTTGGTCCACACAAAATTAAATTGAGCAAAATTGGGATTGAGGGCCGGGTCGTCACTGACCGCAGTGATTGTCACCGCATCGTTGCCGCAAAGCACCACATCCGGGGGCATGTTGAACACAGGTCCGGTCTGAACAATTACGTTCATCGTCTGCTGGTAATAGTTTTGATTACCGCCACGGTATACCCTTAAGCTGACCTGATAGTTTCCCGTTTTTGAATAGGCAAATGTAATTTTGTTCGAGCCTTGACCAGATAGGCTATACACTTCAAAGCCTGCCTCATCGTATATAAACCAGTTAAAAATATCTGTGGGATCGCCGCCAGCGGTGTACTCGGCGTAAGCAAAGCCCGAGGCAGCACTTAAGCAAACCCCCGTTGGTCCCTTCAGTTCCGGCTCTGCCCTCAAGCTGTCTTCGGTTAATCCGAAGGGTAACATGTTGAAAACAAATGCAAATACAGATGAAAGGATAAAAATTGGTAAAAGCAGATAGGTACGCAGTATCATTTTATCCTTTATTAATGCTCATTTCTGATAAAATCATTAGCAAATTTATGACTAAGTTTAATAGAAAAATAAGGTTAATTTTTTCTATATGGAAATAATTCCTTTTCCCCAGAGTTATCACCGTTGAGGGTAACTGTTACATCAGCTTAAGCGGTCAAAGGTAAACCTGACGCTTTTGCTTTGGCGAAGTTGTACCTTATTTCTTACAAGAGGGCAGTTAGCAATAACTATTCCTAGCATACCTCTCTCGGGGGAGTCCGTTTTTTCTACGTGCTTTTATCGAATAAAAACCCATTCATCAGCAGTGCTTAGCTGTTCGGAATACTCATATTGGTCCACATTAAACAACTTCAGCAGTTCTGGCTCATTGATTTGATTTTCAATAATATAATTTGCCATTAAGCCTCTAGCTTGTTTGGCAAAAATAGCGATGATCTTGTACTTACCTTCTCGGTATTCTTTGAAGGTAATATGTATTACTTTGGCTTTTAATTTTTTGGGATTGATCGCTTTGAAATATTCCTGCGAGGCAAGGTTAATAACCGTTCCATCTGTTGCTGCTTCATCCAGTGCTTTGGTAATTTTATTTTGCCAAAAGCCATAGAGATCGTCGGCCTTTTTGTTTTTCAGCTTGATCCCCATTTCCAGCCGGTAAGGCTGCATCAAATCAAGAGGTTTAAGCAATCCGTACAATCCTGACAATATCCGAAGGTGTTCTTGGGCGAACGCAAGCTGCTCCTGGGAATAATCTTCCACATTCATCTTACGATATACATCACCTTTAAAGGCAAACAATGCGGGCTTTGAATTGGCTAAGGTAAATTCGGAAGAAAAATTCTTGAATCGTTCTTTGTTGAGATCAGCGATGTTTTCGCTGATATTCATCAATGCTTGAAGGTCAGCACGTGACTTTTTCTGCATAATGCCAGCCAATTCTTTTATTTCTTTTTTAAACTGGGGCTCGGTGACAGTTGATGTTTGTACGGGGCTTAAGTCTAACGTCTTTGCGGGTGAAATAACTGTTATCATATTTACTCTACTACAACGAGGGCTGTCTTTATTATTTTTTCAAGACCTTGATTTTCGCTTTTAAACCTTATTATAATGGGATAGGTTCCTATGGGTACCAGCTTGCCGTTGATCCTTCCATCCCATGGGCAGAAGGATGTTCCCGGCTCTACATTTTGATGTGTACAATGGAAGATGAGTTCGCCCCAACGGTTGTAGATGAGCGTTTCCACTTCATCGACAAAATCATTGGCATAAATTACAAATCCCTTATCCTTAGCGTCCGGCGTGATGGCGTTTGGAAAAGTGATTTTCATTTCACAATCCTCTTCCACTACAAATTCCACTACAAATTCACAGCCCGCCTCATCAGCAACGCGAAGCTGGTACCTGCCTGCTATTATCGGACTAAAGCGAGCTTCCGTAGATAAAGTTTCGTTGTCTAAGATCCATGCATAGCTATCATAAACGCCTGGGTCAAGTAAACGGGTAATATTCTCCGCTGGACATATGACATACCTCTCCTCCAATACCGGCGGGACGATCGTCGATCGGCTGATAGCAACTTCATCTCGTCCGATTTCACATCCCGAAGTATTATATACAACCACGCGGTAACTACCGGCAGAAGTGACAGAAATGCTTTCCTCTCCCTCTGTGTTAGGGATAACTTCAAATATCCCATTGGACTCCTCCAGCCAAACAATTTCAGCTACCTGTGCTAGATCAGCATCAATGCTAAGTGTAGTAAAGGCGTCTTCTCCGCAGAAGGGCGTAAACTCTAGAAATATTTCTATTGGCGTGGCTGGTTCAGGTACCGTAAACGCTTCCCGGGAGCCAGGGCAGTTGATGGTTCCTGAAAGGCCCACCTCTACAGCATACTCACCGGCAATGGAAGGGGTGAATGTAATACTGCTGGCGACGCGTTGGCCCAGATCATCAAACCAACGAATATCAACTTCATTTGGATTTCGGCCCAACAAATCAATTTCATACGTGAAGGGTCCCTCACAAGATAAATCCGGTCTGATCAATTCAAACGCAACTACTTCACCCAGATCTACTTGTATGGTTTTTTCTACCGGGCATAGATTGTCCTCAGGATTGAGCCCTTCTGCACGCACGGTATAGGTGCCGGCTTCCACAAGGGTAAAACTGCCATCCGCGGCTGGACCAGACTCATTGCCCGTTGCATCTATCAGGGTGTACCTCACTGCAAGTTGGCTTACGGGCCTGAAAGTAAAGGGGCCGCAGGAGCTCACTTGATCAGGAATGGAAAACTCGGCTCCAGGTACAGGGTCCATGAAAAAGGTCGTGGTATCGGGATACCTACAGCCATCTTCACCAACTATTTCAACCTTGTATACACCAGGTGGGACCGGAATTTCCAATACAGATTGGTTACTGAAGTCACCGGTTACGACCAAGTCGTCCACTTCGCTTCTGATATAATAAGTGCCGGAAGTCGGACCGTTTGGAAATACCAATCGAAACAGTCCCGTATTAGGATCGTTACATTTTTCAGAAACCCCATGAATTACGTATTCAAGCTCTCTGGGCGGATTTCTATTTGATATTACAATGCTTCTACCACTCTCACAGCCGCCATTCACTGCTCTGACATTGTAATAGCCTACGGCAAGATCGGTCAGCCGCACAGTTTCATTGGCTAACAAGGTGAAAACTTCCTCAATGCCCTCAATGAAAAGGCTGTCAATGTCAGTTAACGCGCGGATGGTTACAGAACCATCTTCAGCGTCACAATTGGATGCGTCTGAACGTTGGCTATAAGTCCATTCGGGAAGAGGATTAACCTGCAGGTCCAATATTTTTTCTACGGTGCAGGTACTGTCCAAAGGATCTGCAGTGCGGAAAATGATTTCATAGCTACCTGGATCACGCAGATCGCGGGTGTTTAACTCGAGAGAAAAGGACTCACCTAAGGGAATACTTTCATCCGCTCCTTCCTGCAGGGCGAACCAGGTGCCACTCACCGGCGTGTCTGGTGTAAAGGTGACGGATTCACCTAAACATACTTCTTCTGCAGTTTGATCAATCTCAAATTCAAAAGTAGGTCCTACAAAGACTGACTGAGTAGCAGGGCAGGTTTGAAACATTTCCGGATCCGCTCCCGCCGGCAACTTATAGGCCACGGTGACCGTGTAGATGCTCTCCTCTGTAACCACTATTGTATTTTCAGTTCCTAAGGTATCCCCAGCCGCATTTACCCAAATGAAGCTATAGTTGTCGAGTTCGGGATCATCGGGATCCACTGCCGTCAATTCAACGGTATTGTCTGCGCATAGCGGAATATCGGAGGGAAGGATAATTTGTGGAATGTCATACACTTCAACTTCCAAACGGAAGGATTCTTCCCAAGGTGTACCGCAGCGCTCCACTTCCAGGTTCACTTGATAAATACCAGCAGCTGGAAAGCTATATTCCAGATTCTGAAAGTCCTCCCCAAGGCCGCTAACGGAATGAACGACGGTGCCTTCCTCATTGGTGACAGTCCAGGAATAGCGGTCAATGTCTGGCTCTCCTCCTCCCTCAAAAATACCAAAAGCACCTATTTCCGGATCCAAGCAAAGTCGGTCAGGCCCGGCTAGGCTTGGATCTGGGATATTGCTCCCAGAATTTTGTACAAAGGAAGGAAGTCCCAAATTGGAAGTTCCAGGCATAGGCTCCACGGCATTTTGGTTGAACCTGCTAGGTCCACAGTTTTGCTCCACCTGGATCTGACCAATTAAGTTAGAACCGACTATCGCTGCATATATTTGCCCATCAGGGCCGATTTGAAGCGCTCCCAAGTCTAATCCCCTGGTGTCAGGTACCGCTTTCCGGCTATCCAATATACATTGACGGATTTCTTCTTTACTGTTTGCCCCTTCAAAACATGGAGGGCAGGTGGTCGTTACCGGATTCTCCGGATCAGAGTTGTCAGTGGTTTCCGTTGCCTGAATGAAAAATTCTTCAATACCTGGCCCTCCGTTACGATAGGAAACAAGGAT
>DATGQZ010000059.1:0-11879 GCA_035303945.1 Cyclobacteriaceae bacterium | reverse complement strand
GGCGATATTACATTCCATAAATTGCTCTCCCTCTTTTATAAAACCAAATTTTGCATAAAGAGGAACTGCAGAAAGCTGGGCATGTAGGTAAAGGAGCTTCCTTTTGTTTTCTGGTTGGAGCATAATATCTTCCAGTACGGTTTTCACCAAATCCTGGCCTACGCCCATTCCGCGAAACGACTTCAAGACGGCAAAACGTTCTAGCTTAATGCCTTTATTCGTAGTGCGCCATCGAGCGGTTCCCGCCGGTTCATTCCCTACCATTGCAAGAAAATGAGTCGAAGACTCTTCAAAGTCATCATATTCCTCTTCTTGGGGAACTTCTTGTTCTTTGACAAATACGGTTTCGCGGATGTTAAAAACCGATTCTAGATCAGCTCCGGATATTACTTTGATGACCTTGATCATTTAATACTTTCCATTTCCTGTTTGTCGTAAGCCTCAATAATGGCTTTTACAAGTTTGTGTCGCATCACATCCTTGCCGCTTAGCTTGACTACGCCGATGCCTTTTACGTCCTTAAGGACTCTCAAAGATTCGCTCAATCCGGATTTCTGGCGGGTAGGTAGATCTACTTGAGTTTGGTCCCCAGTGATGATGACCTTGGAGTTGGGTCCCATACGGGTGAGAAACATCTTGATCTGCTCACTTGTCGTGTTTTGCGCTTCATCCAGCAAGACAAAGGCATCATGCAGCGTTCTCCCCCGCATATAAGCTAGAGGGGCAATTTCTATAACCCGGGTTTCCTGGTAATATTTTAATTTTTCGGCAGGAACCATATCGCTCAAGGCATCATAGATTGGCCTGAGGTAGGGGTCCAGCTTTTCCTGCAGGTCACCGGGTAGAAATCCAAGATTTTCCCCAGCTTCTACCGCGGGACGGGTGATGATAATCCGTTTGACTTCCCGGTTTTTCAAAGCCCTTACAGCTAACGCCACAGCGATGTAAGTTTTTCCCGTACCTGCGGGACCCAGCGCAAAGACGAGATCGTTTTGATACGAAGATTCGACCAGTTTCCGCTGGTTGGCAGATTTAGGTTTGATGATAAGGCCTTTGTTCCCAAAGACGATTACGTCGTTTTTGTGGGTTGTGGCCACGGATTCCTCTTGCACTTCGATATATTCTTTGACGTTATCTGGGGTGATTCTACCAAATCGATCAAAGTGATTCAACAACATATTGACTATATCGTTGATCCGGAGAATTTCCGGAGCACTTCCCTTGATGCGGATTTCGTTTCCTCGGGAAACAATTTTGCTTTGTGGAAAAGCGGCGGCTATTTGACGTATATTCTCATTTTCTGAACCTAGGAAGTCCAGTAACGAAACATTTTCCAAAGTAATTATTTTTTCTACCAATCCTTTTCTGTGTATTTAGGGATGTTTCCTGTTCTTAAGGAATAAAATTTCTATTTTTGTTTATACATTTTGCAGAAACTGTATGCAAAAATACGAAATTTTAATTGATTGCTGATTATGGCGCTAGTAACATTCCTCTCTGATTTTGGAGATACCGATTTTTATGTACCTGCAGTGAAAGCAAAAATGCTTTCCATTAATCCCCAGCTTATTATCGTCGACATCACCCATAAAATAGAGCTATACGATATCGCGCAGGCTTCCTTTACCCTAAGGTCCGTTTACCAGGAATTCCCAAAAGGTACAGTTCACCTTGTGGCGATCAACAGCACCAGCAGCCTCACCGACGGTTACATTGGCATCAAGCTTAATGAACATATATTCGTAGGACCCAATAACGGTGTGCTCAGCATGCTGGCCGATCATGATCCGGGGATTATCGTCAAGTTTGCTGATATCCATATAAAAGACAGCACATTCCCTGCCAAAGATATTTTGGCTCCTATTGCGGCCAAAGTGGCCAGTGGCGCGGCTATCCATGATTTCGGTGGACCGCTCCAATCGATCAAAAGAATGATGGCCAGGCAGATTAAGGCCACCAAAAAGCAGATCGTGGGCTATGTATTGCGGGTGGACCATTTCGGAAACCTGATTACTAATGTGCCCAAAGAAGTGTTTGACCAGCTAAATCCAGGCCGATTCAGCATTGAATTCGGGCGGGAAGTCATAGATAGTCTTCAAAAAACTTACCATCAGGTAGAGCCAGGCGATTGCTATGCGTTTTTCAACAGCCTTAATCTATTGGAGATCGGTATCAACCATGGACATGGAGCCGATCTTTTGGGTATGGGATATGATAGTCCGGTGTATATAAATTTTGACACGCAGTTTTAAAGAAAACTACTAATAAATGTCTGCTTTAGGGGAAGATCATTTTCTTGATTATTAGGAAGATGGGACTTGAGGTGGATAAAAAATATAAGGAAGTGGAGAGAGGGTGTTGCATGGCAAAATTTCTTTTCCCATATTTGCATCCCGTTAAGGAAGTAACGGGAGAGTTATTCTTGAATATTCTCTGTCAAAAATGACACCAAGCCTTGGTGGCGGAATTGGTAGACGCGTTGGTCTCAAACACCAATGAGGTTACACTCGTGCCGGTTCGACTCCGGCCCAAGGTACAGCAAAACCCTTCAGAATTGTTCTGAAGGGTTTTTTTGTTTTTCTGGCAAGCCTTTCTTCAGAAATGTTGAAGCCGATTTGTATCAAATTAATCCCCGCAAGTCTCAGTTCTGCTCATTATCCTATGTGAAGCACATCTTGACAATGTACTGCAGCGCTAACGTTATTCCTTTTCCATTGCCGCTCCCCATGAGTGTTTGTTGGTGTGATTTGTAGGAGTAGTAATAGCAGGCTCACCGGTAATTTATTGCGGTCCAGGGTTTCTTTCCTCTCCTAATCAACCTTTTGCGAAAATATGGAATGCTCGCTCAAAGGTGTTGATAGTGAACATGCTACATCTGGGAAAAAATCTAAAAATGCCAAAGCTTTGGTATTTATCTAATCCAAAAAAGCCTATAATTTGGTAGGAACTAAGAAGCATTAACCCGGTATTCAGCCAATACCTCCATTAACAAAGGTAACGAACGTAATCTCTCGATATACTGCGTGGCGATCTTTTCTCAAAGAGTTCAGTAGTAGATAACAAAAGCAGACAAGCTAACTCAAATTAATTCCTCAACTAAAATTTATTAGGACCATGGCAACATTTAAGTCTAATGGTTATATCCCACAGGGTAAAATCCTACAGCTTCCTACGGACGAAGCTGTAAAATGGGTGAAGCAGATGTTGGAAACAAGCGCAACATTTAAAGTAATTTATAATCACTTTGTGAAAGAGGGCTACACTTTCTATGAGGAACGCTCAAAGGTTTTTGTCAATGTTGCAAGAAATGCGGACGATGACATTGCGCCAAGTGTCCTAGGTATTTTGCCAAGTTTTATTCCCACTACAGCTGCGGACGAAGGTCACCCTGCAGTTGGTATCAGTGTTCATCACAGTGGTTATGCGATGGCTACAAGCGTAAAGGTGAGCCATAAGCCATTTGGAGTAACAGAATTTACCCTTTACGAGGTAGATCCAAATACCAAGAAAATTGTTTCATCAACTTTAAGTGCAGATGAGATTGGAAAGGAAAATGTTGCACAACTGGCAAAGAAGATCCATGCGCCGTTCCTGGCAACGAGAGAAACTGGGGTAGCAAGAGGGAGAACCACAAACGTGAAAAATTTTACAGTTATTAACCCTGGTGAGCAAGGGATATTAATCAACGCTGTTGTCCACCAATTGTTGGAAGACAATTATTCACGCGCTTTGTTTCCTCCGGAATACGCAAGGGCTCTAAACCTGCAAACCCCAACCTTCCAAAAATTTGCTTTTGCAACTAGAGAGCGTTTTCGAGGCACAGTCTTAGGCATAACCTTGTCCACCAGCTCATCTACAAGCTCAAATGTTTGTACGTCTACCTCTACAAGTACAATTGAGATATAGCCAATGAACAAAAATCCGATGCTTATAAAACCTCCTGCTGCTAATTCCAAGAACAGCACATTAGATGAAGTTCATACACCTCTTCTAAAATCAGCAATCGAGCTTCTTGATGGATCGCATACTTGGGAAGAGATATGGGGTAAACTGCTAGTGGATGGGTATGACCCACAGGATATCGGAGTGTTGCTCGAACAGCTTCAGCAAGAAGGTAATATTGATGAGGAACGTTCAGATATGGTTGCTACAAATTCCCTCCAGTTCCAACAGATTTTCCTTTTGGGACAATTAGCGGCACAAGAGGGAATGGTAGCAAATTCGGAAACCTCCATGCAAGTGGGAGAAAGGCTGCAAAACTTAATAAGTTCGAGTGAGGTAGTTGTTTTTGGAACAGCACAGGAACACCTCACAGAATTTGAAAAAGTATTGAATCAGCTGGGAATATTCAAAATACAATGTTCACTTTCGTTAATCGGCGAGCATGATCCTGTGAAGCAACAACATGATATCGACGTAAGTATCAGTTCTTTAAGTGACAAGGAATCAGCGCTTGTCATTTGCGTCACGGCTGGCGGAGATAGAGGTCTTTCGGAGATGGTAAACCGTAGATCAGTAGCACAAGGTATTCCCGTAATTTATTATCATGTACAAGGCTTTCAGGTTCAAGTTGGACCTTTGGTTATCCCAAAGCAAACAGGATGTTATGAGTGTTATAAAGTGCGCAGAGAGGCAGCACTTGCTCCTTGGGAGCGAAGCCTCATTAGCTCAGCGAAAGGAGGAGGGCAATTGGCCTGCACATTAGGAGCAGATTGGCTGGCGGTCGATACACTCAAGTTCCTAGGGAAACTTGGAGAACCCGTATCGCGAGGACGGGTGCTGTTTATAGATTATTACGCTGGTCTTCCAGAAGTTCACTCAGTTTTACGATTACCACGTTGTGAAATATGTGGGACTGCTCGACGACCTGCTGTTCGCCTTTGGAAAGAATCATAGGATCAGTAATGTCAAAGCAATTAATGCAAGCCCCATCCCCTGTTAGTGCAATGGTGGGCCTCGTTACCTACTTAACAGAAGTTGAGCTGAATTCTGGGGAGCCTGATATTTTTGTAGCTGCAGCCCGTGGGCCAGATATGAAACGTCTTGGTTATCAAACCGGTGCTAGCATTGTGGGGAGCGGGGCCGGAATCACTTGGGAGGCAGCGCGCGGTGCCGCCATTGGTGAATGCTTAGAAAGATACGCAGCCTGTATAGTAGATCCGGATACACTGCTGGATTCATCCTATCGTTCTTTGGTTAACAACGGATATAAAGCACACAGCCCTTCAACTTGGGCACTTTTTGACAAATATCAGCATATTCCTTATCCAGAATTCACTGAAGACCTAATTATAGCTTGGACTGAAGGCTGGGATCTTATTTCTAAAGATTCCATTTTTGTACCTGCATGCTTCTCTCATCTTAGTTCAAGCGAATTCCTGACTAGATCTGGAGCGAAGGTGATAGGACCCAGTGTTTCTACGGGATGTGCATGCGCTACATCTATTAATGAAAGTATCCTAAAGGGGCTTCTCGAGCTTATTGAGCGCGACGCATTTATGATTATTTGGCGTAACCGCTTGCACATTCCAGAGGTCACAATTGATGAAGACACAGCCCTTTACCAGGTTTACATGTCAAAGTTTGCGAGACCAGGACTCCAATATCGAATTTGGAACACGACCCTCGATTTTTCAATGCCCTCATTCTTTGGCATATTATTCGATCACCGTGGACCTGACTTACGCATGATTGTAGGAGGTGCAGCCAACTTGGATGCAGAGAAGGCTGTTCAAAAAACTTTGTGTGAATTAATACAAGGTCTTTCATGGTTAGAGTATTTGGGCAAAGACAATAGCAACGCTTCATTGAAATTTGATGATATCCGCAACTTCACGGATCGCGCGCTCCTCTATTCTTCCCCTATGTCACTTCAAAATGCTTATTCGTTTTTATTTAACAATCAAAAACCTATACCCTTATCTTCAATAAAATCGTTTTATGGTACTGTAGATGAACAACTCGACTACAGTCTCCAGGAGGTCGTAAGGAGGGGATTTCAACCAGCAGCGGTTGATCTAACAACTGATGATGTACGGGAAACCGGTTTTGTGGTGACTAGAGTAACCGTGCCTGGATTGGAAACAATGGATGGCGATTTTAGGCTACAGATGTTAGGAGGAAAGAGATGGAGAGAAGTACCAGTACGTCTGGGATACTTATCAAGTCCCTTGTCCATCGATGACATCAATCCATATCCACATCCTTATCCATAAGATACATTCCATCCAAATGCTTACTTAATGCTCGACAGCTATAATCCCTATAGAAGAAAATCCTTGGAAACGCCCTCAGAAATGTTTCATGAAGCGTCAAAGCTACTAAAATCCGACACGCTCATAGCTCGGACGGTTTGGTCTGTGAACACATCACCAGCCATTAAAAAGGTCATTTCAAAACCTGCTACCTTATATCAAGGATTTCCCATGATCCAATTGCCAGCTCATAATCTTCTGCCAAGTTGCCCACTGGATGAGGTTATGAGGTCACGTCGTAGTGCCCGAAGGTTCAGTGGTGAGTCAATCCCCCTTTCCGTCTTGTCATCAGTACTTTATTATAGCGGTGGCGTAACGAGATCAGAGGTGGACAGTTTTGGAATCACTTGGGGGTTTCGGTGCTCTCCGTCTGGAGGCGCGTTATATCCTATAGACCTATTCTGCTTCTCTTTAAACGTAGAAGAGTGTGAGGATGGGCTTTATGTCTATGATCCAGATACTCACTCCCTTAGATTTGTTAAACCTGGAAGGTTTATTGAGCAACTTTCGGCTGCAACATACCTTACTGAAGTTGTTAAACATGCTGCAGTTTGTCTCCTCATGGTAGCTAATTTCCCCCGCACAAAGTTCAAGTATGGCGAACGTGGTTATAGATTCGCGCTACTTGAAGCTGGACATATAGCTCAAAATATGTTATTGGTGGCGGCATCTCTAGGCACAGGTGCTCTTCCCTTAGGAGGATACGTAGACGATGAACTAAATACACTAATTGGTGTGGATGGCTGTGACCAAGCAATCGTATATGGAATTATTATGGGCATGCTCCCAAGCAAATAAAAAAGGAAGCCATGCTTCTTTACTTCATTGATTAATGTTAAAGCCCCTCGGGTTGCGAAGGGCTTCTGAATGTTTATTCTATGGTCACTACTTTTTTGTAAGTCTATCGACGATGACTGCCACCGCACCATCTCCCGTTATATTTGTCGCTGTACCAAAGCTGTCCTGAGCTAGATACAAAGCAATCATCAGAGAGATTAGCGTGTCGTTAAAACCAAGCATGCTCTGCAGCAAACCCAAAGCCGCCATAATAGCTCCTCCGGGTACACCTGGGGCTGCCACCATTGTAACTCCCAATGCCAGGATAAAAGGGAAGAAATCCATAAAAGGTGTAGCCATACCATTGATGGTCATAATGGCCAAAGCACAGGTGGTGACCGTAACCGTGGAACCAGAAAGATGTACAGTTGCACACAGGGGAATAACAAAGTCTGCAACGTAGTTTTTTATACCCATCTGCTTGGCTTGCGCGAGCGTCACAGGAATGGTCGCTGCGGAGGACTGGGTACCTAAAGCCGTGAAATAGGCTGGCATCATTTTACGAAGCAGAAAAATAGGATTCTTCCGACTGATGGTGCCGGCGATAAGGTATTGTAAAGCAATAACTAAAAATTGCAACAGAATGACCAGAATGAACACTTTGAAAAACACACCTATTATTGCTCCTACCTGACCTGCAAAGGTCATGTTGGCGAAGATCCCCATCACGTGAAAGGGGAGCAAAGGAATAATAATAGTTGTGATAAGTTTCGCTATGATCTGCTGAAACTCACGCATCACGGATTTCAGCGCATTTCCTTCAATAGCGGAAATCCCTATTCCCAAAACAAATGCTATAATTAAGGCGGACATAACACCCATCAGCGGAGGCATATCAACGGTGAAAAGCGGGGAGAGTAAGGCATGCTCGGGATTTTCGGCGCCACCCAAAGTCAAAGCACCTGGATTTAAAATATATTGGAACAAGGTTGAGCCGGCACCGTAACTCAAAAGCCCTGAAAATACCGTAAAGCCATATGCGATAGCGGCAGTGAGCGCCAAGGATCTTCCAGCTCCTTTTCCTAAATCCGCTATACCCGGGACAATGAATCCGACGATGATAAGCGGGATGATAAAGCCTAGAAAGTTACCAAAGAGGCCGTTGAAGGTCGCCAATAATTCGGTGAAAATCTGGGGAAGGTAAGCTCCAATTAAAATACCTACAATGATGGCGATGATCAACCGTGGAAGCAGGCCGATTTTTTTCATAAACATTAACTTCTTAATCCGGGCCAAAAGTACAAAGGCATAGGGAGGGCAAAAAGAAATATGCTATTTATTACATGAACCGCTGACACCCCTTATTTCTTTTTGAACAGTTCGGCTATTGTCTTGCCCGCATCATCAAATTTTTCGAGGTTGTGTAGCAGCGGATTGAATAGCTTACCTTGGAAATTGGAGAATGTGGCGTGTTCAGGACCTTTTTGCATAGGATACACCAGAACATAATTGATATCTGAAAAGTAGTTGTTTAAGTATTTAGGGATTCTCCTCATGACACCGTTGTAGGATATTTCATTTCTTCTACTCATCACGATGACTAAGGCATCATCAGACTTTAAATCCCTCGAAAGGATAAGGAAGTCTTCCCAATCGGAGAAGATAACCATCTCCATGTCAATGGCGTGGGTTTGGTTTGCTTCTTTAATGTAGGACAAACTTTTTTCGGAGCCATAGAATACCAACTTGGCGCCTGTGTTGCGGCCAATGTTCCATACCCTTAACAACCAGAAAGGAAATCCTATTTCTTTTTCTGCATTATCAGGAATTATTATTAAATATCTCTTAACGGTGTTCAGTGGCTGTTTATTTCTATAGATAAGCGTAGTGACATTACACCGAGACAAGACGCCTTCGGTAAGTTTGCCCAAAAAGGAATCGGAGATGCCCTTTTGGTTGTGCAATCCGAGAATAACATCCGAAACCTTGTTTTCCTTCACCACATTGGTGATGCCGTTAGCAATATTGGTGTCGTAACGGATCAGCTCCGTCAATATATTGTCGGTTGCAGCTGCACTGACGCTTGCTTTTTCCAACACTTTTTTGGCTGCACGCTCTTTGGCAGCATCTCCTGTATCAGTAGGAATGATATTTAATGCAATTAAGGCGTTTTTGCTACTTCCTGTTTTCACAGTTACGCCGAGATTGATAAGCTCCTCGATGTTTTCAGGGTAGTTGACGGGAATAAGGATCTTTTCAGCATATTCATCGTTTTCCTCTTCCGATTTTTCATCTATCTCTTCCAGTGCCAGCTTAGTGGCCCCTCGCTGAGCGATGAATGATGCGACTGTGCAAGTAATCAAGATCATTAAGATGGATCCGTTCAACACACTGTCGTCTAATAGCCGTATAGGTTCTCCATCTGGATTCTCTCCTAAGATGATATTATACCCTACAAGCACTGCTGCCAGGGTAGCGGCTGCTTGTGCGCTACTGAGGCCATATACTACGTCCCGCTGTGCTTTGGAAAACTTAAATACCTTCTGGGAAAAATAAGCGGCGATATATTTGGCAGACAAGGCAACAAAAGTCATCACCCCCGCCACATACAGCGTGTTGATGTCCAAGAAGAAGACGCGCAGATCTACCAGCATACCTACGCCTATAAGAAAAAAGGGAATAAATAGTGCGTTTCCGACAAACTCAATCCTGTTCATCAACGGAGAAGTGTGAGGGATCAGCCTATTCAGTGCCAATCCGGCCATAAAGGCCCCGATAATGGCTTCGATGCCGGCAGCTTCCGCTAAGAACGCGCCCAAGAAAACAAGGCCTAAGACAAATATATACTGCGAAATATTGTCATCATATTTCTTAAAAAACCAGCGGCCAAGAAGAGGGAATACCAAACCCACTATTGCACCGAAAATGGCAATAGAAATTCCAAGTCTTATCCAAAATGCATTATTGATTTCTCCCGTGGACATGCCGGCTATGACTGCCAGTACCAGCAGAGCAAGGGTATCCGTAATCATCGTTCCCCCCACTGTGATGTTTACCGCCTGGTTTTTGGAGATGCCCAATTTGCTGACGATAGGGTAGGCAATTAAAGTATGGGAGGCCAAAAGGCTTGCTAACAAAATGGAAGTGGTTAGGCTAAAGTGTAGCAAATAGTACCCTGCGAGAGTCCCTATAATCATAGGTAAAGAAAAAGTCAGCAAACCAAAGGCGATGCTTTTATTTTTATTTTTTTTGAAGTCGCCCAGATCAATTTCTAAGCCCGCCAAAAACATCAGGTAAAGCAGTCCAACTGTGCCAAATAAGATAATACTGCTGTCACGTTCCATAAGATGCAGCCCATGAGGTCCTATCAGCGCCCCCGCTATGATCAACCCGATTAATTGGGGTATTTTCACCCTGTTGAGCAGGAGCGGCGCAAACAGAATGATAAAAAGGATCAGAGAAAATATTAATACCGGATTTTTTAAAGGGAGAGAAAAATGAAGCTCAGCAAGTAATATCATATCATCTGTTTAAGACCGAAAATAAGAGGCTGTGAAGATGCACCCCTGTGCTACAGCTGTGTTTTACCGATAAACGGTATCACGCCCACAGTGGTTTAATCGCCGGCGTAAATTTGTTCAGCGTACTGCAGAAATAGAACCATCTAAACACAAAAATGCCCCCAAAAAAGTCGGACTTATTGGGGGCATGTTAATGAATTTCGAAAGAAAGGTGATTAACCGATTGAGATTCTTTTGAATTCAATTACAGTCAAACCTTTGTTTACTTTGTCAAGATACTGCGCAATGGTAACACCGTTATCTTTTACAAAAGCTTGGCTCAACAAGGTGTTTTCTTTGTAGAACTTGTTCAGTTTGCCTTGAGCGATCTTCTCCAACATTTCTTCTGGCTTGCCTTCAGCTCTTGCTTGTTCTTTACCGATTTCGATTTCGCGCTCAACTACAGAAGCATCAACACCGTCTTTGTCTACTGCCACAGGATTCATAGCTGCAATCTGCATAGCTACGTCTTTACCAGCTTCTACTACTTCAGCACCCTTGCCGTTTTGCAACGCAACCAAAACGCCCAATTTGCCATTGGAGTGGATATAGTCAACTACTGTTTCACCTTTTACACGGGCAAAGTGGCTGATTTCGATTTTCTCGCCGATTTTACCGGTCATTTCTACGATTTTATCACCTACGGTGATGTTGTCATAGGCTACTCCTTGAATTTCTTCAACGGATTGAGAGTTGTTTTTTACTGCGATGTTAAGGATCTCTCTGGCAACAGTACCAAATTCCTCGTTTTTAGCTACGAAGTCAGTTTCACAAGTAAGAGAAAGGATAACGCCTTCGGTGGCATCCTCATTGACATAAGTCACCACTACACCCTCTTTAGTTTCACGGTCAGCTCTTGATGCTGAAACTTTTTGGCCTTTTTTCCTAAGAAGATCTACAGCTTTTTCGAAGTCACCTTCGGCTTCAGTCAGGGCTTTTTTGCAGTCCATCATGCCTGCGCCGGTCATTTGTCTTAGTTTGTTTACCTCTTGTGCAGTAATAGCCATTTTATATATTTTTTATTGGTTACAATTTAATAGGACAGTAGCCTTTTCCCGTAGGATAGGTCAATAACAAAAAAATTGAACACAGGGATTACCGTATGTTCAATTTTTCTGATCTAAATTATCATAGTGGATTACTCTTTTGTTTCAGCGTCAACGGCTTTTTTGGCTTCTTCCTCTTCAGAAAGTCTGGCTTCGTCTTTATCTTTCTTCCTTTCAGAAAGACCTTCTTCGATAGCCGCCCCAAAAGCTTTCACCAACAAAGAGATGGATTTAAAAGCATC
>DATGQZ010000058.1:0-9271 GCA_035303945.1 Cyclobacteriaceae bacterium | reverse complement strand
GCTGATCCAGCAGGCCTTGTATAGGTTCATCGGCGCAAATTCCACTGTAGCATTATATTCGTTTTTCAGACGAAATTGAATAACCTCAAACTGGAGTTGTCCAACCGTCCCAATGACCTTTCGGGACCCCATCTCAAAAGTAAACAACTGGGCTACCCCTTCTTCCATCAATTGCTTTAACCCTTTTTCCAGTTGCTTAGCCTTCATCGTGTCTTTGTTGATCACTTCTTTGAAGATCTCCGGTGAAAAGCTGGGAATACCTTTGAACTGGATGTTTTCGCCTTCTGTCAGTGTGTCACCGATCCTTAGGTTACCGGTGTCGTACAGCCCCACGATATCTCCGGGAAAAGCTTCATCAATGATCTCTTTGTCCTGAGCCATAAAAGAAGTGATATTTGAAAAGCGCAGCGGCTTGGTACCCCTCACATGGTTATAGGGTTTGTTTCTTTCAAATTTCCCCGAACAGATTCTTAAGAAAGCAATGCGGTTACGGTGGTTGGGATCCATATTGGCGTGGATCTTAAAGACAAAGCCGCTGAACTTGTTCTCGTCCGGGTTAACCTCCCTTTCTTCTGCATTTCTGCTCTTCGGCGGAGGCGCGATGTTTATAAAAGTATCGAGCATTTCCTGCACTCCAAAATTGTTGACCGCAGAACCAAAGAATACGGGTGCCACCTTGCCTTCTAAATATTCTTTGGGATCAAAGTCAGGATAAACCCCTTCAATCAATTCCACATCTTCCCTCAATTGGTTGGCATTATTGGTACCTACGTATTTTTCCAGAGCCTCATCGTCCAAATTGGCAATAGCAATTTTATCCGCGTTGAGTTTTCTTTGGGAGGGAGTAAATAAATTAAGAGACTTATTGTAAAGATTATAGACTCCTTTAAAAGTTTTTCCCATGGAAATAGGCCAAGAGAGCGGCCGTACCTGGATGTTCAGTTTTTCTTCCACCTCGTCCAGCAGGTCATAAGGATCCCGACCCTCGCGATCCAGCTTGTTGATAAAGCAGATCACCGGTGTATTCCTCATCCGGCAGACCTCCATTAGTTTCTCCGTCTGAATTTCGACACCTTTTACACAATCGATCACCAGAATAACCGAATCCACTGCCGTCAGTGTCCTATAGGTATCCTCTGCAAAATCCTGGTGACCCGGCGTATCCAGAAGATTTATTTTTAACCCTTTGTATTCAAAACCCATTACGGAAGTAGCAACAGAGATACCCCTTTGCTTTTCAATTTCCATCCAATCCGACTTAGTTTGGGTGTCAATTTTGTTGGATTTCACCGCGCCCGCTGTTTTAATCGCACCGCCAAAAAGCAGCAATTTTTCTGTTAGCGTAGTCTTCCCCGCGTCGGGGTGGGCAATGATGGCAAAGGTCCTTCTCTTTTGTATTTCTTGGGTAAGATTCATGTTAGGGAATTTTCGAGGGGCAAAGGTACGGAATAGTCTTCAAAATGCTTAGGCTATCAAAAAAGGAATTAATAAATCTCTATAGGATAGAGGATCTGATAGTTAATAACAATTAGATTTATTTGGATTTGATCTAATTAACACGAAATTTGCATAGTTATTTATAATCAATCTTAATAAATGAAATTCACCTACCTGTTTTTACTGCCCTTATTGTTGATCGGTTGTCAGCAGCCGAAGGAAAAGGCTGAAAGTTCTCAAGAGACGCCACGACGATTGATTACAGCAGGCGGCACTATTACGGAAATTGTGCATGAACTGGGATTTGGCAACCAGATCATCGCAACAGATATCACCAGCACCTATCCCGCGTCTATGCAGGAGTTGCCTTCTATCGGGTACAGAAACCAGATCAAGGCGGAAGGAATCTTATCACTTGGGGCGAATGTAGTATTAGCCGAAGCGGATTATTTAAATCCCGAAGTCATTGAGCAATTGAAATCCGCACAGGTAGAGGTTCAGATATTTGATAAGCCGATGAAGGTGGAGGAGACTTATCAATTAATCGATGACCTGAGCGGCTACTTAGAAGCGCCTGATAAAGGGAAGGAATTAAAGGACAGATTGCAGCAGGATATTCAGGAGCTTGAGTCTTACAAAAATGCCAATCCCAATGGTGCCAAAATAGCCTTCGTCATGGCTCGTGGTCCGGAAACGGTTTTTTTAGCCGGGGAAGAGACTTTTGCAGAAGAGCTGTTTGAACTTGCCGGATTGGAAAACACCGCACAGGGATTTAAAGATTTTGTCCCACTGAGCCCAGAAGCCCTTGTCAGTATGAATCCAGAGTACCTTCTTCTCTTTGAATCGGGCTTGGCGACCTTGGGAGGAAAAGATGGCGTCAGCAACATCAACGGGATTACCGAAACGATTGCCTATCAGGAAGGAAATATCATCGCCATGGATGGCCATTACATTTCGGGATTTGGGCCCAGGGTAGGTGAAGCAGCCCTAGAACTCGCCAAAGCAATAAACGAAGATTAATGTTAACCCTCAGTCTGCAAAAGTCAAAATTGTACCTCTACGCCATGGTTTTGGGTGGCTTGGGTATTGGATTATTAGTGATCCTGGTCTTGTCATTAAGCCAGGGTGCTTTCCATATTCCTGCCCAGACCGTAGCGCAGATCTTTTTGGCGAAACTTGGGATGGGCGAAGCGGACTATACGGTCCAGCAATACAATGTCCTGTGGCAAATTCGTTTGCCGCGGATCCTGCTCGCAATGATGGTCGGAGGGGCGTTGGGAATTGCCGGAGCCGCGCTACAGGGGCTTTTTAGAAATCCGCTGGTGGAACCGGGGATTATCGGGGTGAGCAGCGGTGCCGCATTGTTTGCTGTAGTCTTTATTGTATTCGGGAGTTACTTGACTTTCATCTCTGAGCTTTTTGGTGCCTTTACCTTGCCGATCATGGCTTTTATAGGAGGTTTGCTAAGCGTGTTTCTGGTTTATCAATTGGCCAGTGGAAATGGTAAGACGGACATCTCCTTGTTGATTTTGGCTGGTGTAGCCATCAATGCATTGGCAGCGGCATTTATCGGTCTGGTAATTTTCTACGGAGATGATACCGCCATTAGAAACTACACCTTCTGGAGCCTCGGGGATGTGGGAGGGGCCAGTTGGGACAAAGTTGGCATTGCATTTCTGTTGGTCGTATTGCCTGCAGGTATCATTCTATCACAATTCGCCGGCTTAAATGCTTTAGCCATGGGCGAAGCGGAAGCCTTCCATATCGGCATTAATGTACAAAAAGTAAAATACATCGTTTTGTTTTTCAGTGCCTTAATGGTAGGAGCGGGGGTGTCAATGACGGGGATCATTGGTTTTGTTGGATTAATTGTTCCTCATTTGATCCGACTGGTTTTTGGTGCAGATCACCGCTTGGTACTTCCTGCTTCTTTCTTACTCGGTGCTTTGCTTTTGGCGGTGGCGGATCTTCTTGCAAGAACCATTGTCTCTCCGGCAGAGATGCCCATAGGGATTTTGACGGCCATTATCGGTTGTCCATTTTTTATTTGGCTTATACGAAACATAAGAAAAACTACCTATTAGATGTTAAAGGCGAAAAATATACACTTCTGTATCCGGCAAAGGCCCATTGTAGATCAGGCGGACATTTCGCTTCAGGCGGGGGAATTGTTAGCCGTGCTGGGGCCTAATGGAGCAGGGAAATCCACGCTTCTCAAAATCCTCAGCGGAGAGATTTCCTGTAAACATGGCGATATCCGGTACAACGGGGTGGCCGTTCGGGACTATTCCCCTAAAGCCTTGGCGGGGGTTAGGGCCGTGATGCCTCAACACAGCACTTTGTCCTTTCCCTATACGGCCATTGAAGTGGTAGAGCTGGGCCTGGGTTGTCAAATGGTGAATGCTCCGGACGAGCTTCTCAGGGAAGTGATGATCGAAACACAAACATGGGCGCTCAGGAACAGGCAATATGGAAAGCTATCAGGCGGGGAAAAGCAACGGGTGCAACTGGCGAGGGTGCTGATCCAAATCTGGGAAATTAAGCCTTATCCTAGGTATCTTTTACTGGATGAACCTACCTCGAGCATGGACATCGCCCAGCAACATCATGTGCTGCAAATTGTCTCTAAGCTGAAGAAAAGGAATATCGGGGTTTTGGCCATCGTGCATGACCTCAACCTTGCCGCAGCTTATGCCGACCATGTTGCCTTGCTGAAAGACGGGATCATCTGCTGCCAGGGCAAAACTGCTTCGGTGATGACGTCAGAGAATTTGGAAAAGGCCTTTGATCATCCCGTCAAGGTGCTAAAAGACCCAGATAACGATCAGCTCATTATATTCAGCCAGGTACAGCCAAGAAGAATCAACCACGAATTTAAACTAGCATAACATGCAGACAACAACCCTTTCCCATACCAGAGAAAGTCTAAAAGAGGCTTGGAACGAATTCAAATTAGAAAACCCAAAGAAAAGGATCCGTGATGCGGCTGCCGCACTGAACGTGTCGGAGGCGGAACTTCTGGGCACCACCGTGGGGGAAACCAGCGTCTTGCTCGAAGGCGATTGGACGGAGTTTATCATGGATTGCAAGCGCTTAGGCAAAGTCATGTCGCTAACAAGGAGTGAAGGCTGTGTGCTTGAAAACCAAGGCAATTTCCAGAAAATCGAAATCCACGGTGGCCCTTCCTTCAAGGTGGGTACAGTGATCGGGCCCATCGAGCAGCGGATATTCTTTGCCCCTTGGACCTTTGGTTTCGCAGTAGAGCAGGAGTCGCACAGGGGAATCCTAAAGAGCTTCCAGTTTTTTGACAAGGCGGGCGATGCCATCATGAAAATTTACATGAAGGAAAAAAGCAACCTGGAGGTGTACGAAGAGCTAAAAGCCAAATATGCGGCCAAGGATCAAAACAGAAAGATTGAGACCGTTCCTTATCCAGCTTCTGTGTATGCCGATGAAATAGATAAAGAAGCTTTTACGCAGGACTGGGAAAACATGAAGGACACCCATGATTTTCACGGAATGCTGAGGAAATACAATATCCACAGACTGGAAGCCATCAAATTAATCGGGGAAAAATGGGCGTATCAAGTGGATCGCTTGTGTGCCAGAAAGATTCTTGCCGTAGCCTCCACCAGCAAATTGCCCATCATGATTTTTGCAGGCAACAGGGGCAATATCCAGATTTTCCAAGGCAAGGTCAGGACGATCAGGCAAATGGACAACTGGCTTAACGTACTGGATCCTGATTTCAATATGCACCTAAACGAAGATACCATTGACTCTGCTTGGGTGGTTCACAAAAATACAACGGACGGATTAGTGACCGCAGTTGAATTGTTTGACAAAGAAGGAGAAATCGTAGCCCAATTCTTTGGCTTGAGAAAGCCCGGCATTCCGCAGAGAGAGGAGTGGAAGGAGCTGGTCGCCACGCTTTAAATGAATTAATCAACGTCTTAAAACGAATAGCATCATCCTACACACATAATGAACAGGTTAATAAAATGTTTTATATTCCCTGTTTTACTCCTCATGGGAGGAGTTTCCCATTCCTTTGCCCTTGACAAATTCCCGACGATCTACGTCCTGGACATCAAAGGCAATCCCATTCTACATGCCTATGTTACTGTAGGCGATCAGGGCGTGATTCCTGTCAATGAAGACGGCGCTTGTCATCTGCCTGATGATTTGGACAGTGAGCAAACGCTCCTGATCGTTGCCATGGGCTATGACAACAAAAAGCTTCCCGTCAAAGAGGCCATAGAAAACCCTTCCATTGTCCTTGAGGAGAGGATCGGCAGACTGGGCGAAATTGTGGTCTCTGCCACACGAACCAATAGAAGCGTCGAAGATCTGCCGATGCCGGTCACGGTTATAGGCCAAGAGAAGATACAGGAGACGGGGGCGATGAGGCTTTCGGACATCCTGCGGGAACAAACGGGCCTTCAGGTGGTTGCTAATCACGGCACAGGATTACAGATGCAGGGATTGTCTTCCGATTACATTCTGATCTTGCTGGATGGAGAACCGCTGATCGGCCGGACAGCCGGCACCTTGGATCTGGACCGTATTAGTGTTTCCAATATCGAGCGGATCGAAATCCTCCGGGGACCATCCAGCTCCATCTACGGCAGTGAGGCCATGGCGGGTGTGGTGAATATCATTACCAAAACCAACAAATCCGGGATAACTAGCACTTTACAAACCCGCTATCGAACCCATCAGACTTTGGACTTGGGCGCAGACTTGGGGATCAGCAAGAATGGCTGGGATATCTATGCTTACTACAACCGTTTCAGAACCGATGGTTTTGACCTGAATAAGGAAACGCCAGGTTTGACGTCCTCTGCTTATCGAGCCAATACCTTTCAGACCAAAATCGGGAAGACCTTTTCCGACCAATGGAATGCCAAAGTATTTCTCAAATACTATAAAGAGGATTCAGACAATTTCATGGAAATAAACCGGAATGGTGTAGGCGCCCTAGCGGATATGTTTGGAAAAAGAAAGGATTTGAATATCAATCCTACCCTGACTTTCAAGCCGTCCAAGGATTGGACTTTTACCTTGCGGGGAATGTCTTCCGTCTTTGATACCGAGTCGGCCACTACATTCCAAGAAGACGGGAAGCTGATGGAATCGGAGGATTTCCGGCAATTCTATCACCGGACGGAGTTGCAGGTTGACCATCAACTGACAGACAAGCAATTGGTCACCGCAGGCGCTGGTTATCTGATCGAAACTGTAGAGGCAACCCGCTATGATGATGTGAACCGCTTCGATGCGGGCTACCTTTTTGCCCAGCACCAGTGGAATCCTTCGGCTAAGTGGAATCTCGTTTCGGGACTTCGGGCTGATCTCCATAGCCAATATGGAGCCCAGCTTAGTCCCAAAATCTCGGGACAGTACCAGATCAACGATAGATTTAGCTGGCAGGTGTCTGTGGGAATGGGCTTTAAAGCGCCCGATTTCCGCCAGGTACTCCTGAACTTCAACAACGCCTCTTCCGGCTATTATGTCTTTGGAGCGAGCCTTGTCAAAGAAGGGGTCGAAAGGCTTCAGCAGCAAGGTCAGATCCAGCAGGTATTGATGGATCCTTCCCAGTTCGGGGACTTGGCTGCCGAGACTTCCCTGGCATTTAACACTGGGTTTCGGTATAAATTGACTGATGATCTTCTTTTACACGGAAATTTCTTCAGAAACAATATCTCCAACCTGATCGAAACCTCTCCGGTCGCCAGATTGACCAATGGCCAGCATATTTACTCCTACCTCAATGTAGCCGATGTGGTTACCCAGGGAGCGGAAATTGATCTTAACTGGCGGATTTTCAATGGCCTTGCATTTTCTGCAGGATATATGTTCTTGGACACGCGTGATCTAGGTGTCTTAGACAGAATCGACCAGGGCGAGCTGTATAAGCGGGACGCTTCCAACCGTACCAAATTGGTGACGCGTTCCGACTACGGCGGGTTGTTGAACCGGAGCAGACACAGCGGACAGATCAAGCTAAATTATTACGAGAAAGTCACCGGGGTGGACTTGGCACTAAGGGGGATTTACAGGGGCAGGTTTGGCTTTGGCGACATCAACGGCAACCTGATCCTGGATGACGACATGGAATATGCCAAGGGGTTGATGGTCTGGAACTTGACGCTAAGCAAGACCTTGGACAACGGTATCCGCTTGGAGGCAGGCGGTAACAACCTGCTGGGCAAGCTCAATCCCCATGACCCCACCAATGCTGGCCGCCTGCTCTTTGTGGGACTTCATTCGAATTTACATCAATTATTTAAATAACAAATCAACCTTCATACGTACAAAATGAGAAAGTTAATTATTTGGAATCTGGCCTTGTTCAGCACCGCGCTGATGTTTTCTTGTAGTGATTCAGATGATCCAAAGCCGGAAGAAAATCTGGAAGCCGTCCTTATAGAGAATCTTCATGCTCCGGCCGATCAGATGGACAGGGAAACGGGAGAGATCATCGGGCAGAGTTCGTATAAGTATTTTAGTTTTGAAGAAAATAAGGTGGTGGAGTCGGAGGACGCCAACTGGGACATAGCTTTCAAAGGCCTCAGCATCATCGTCAACAGCGGGATTAGCGGGGATGGAAATGCCGAAGCGGCTATTGTACAAGGTGTTTTTGAACAATACAATGCCATACCTGAGAGTGTGGAATTAAAAAGTGATACGGAAGAAGGGCTAGCGATTCCAACCGGCTCAGGAAATGGCTGGTATAATTACAACATGACGACACATACGGTAAGTCCTCAGCCTGGAAAGATCCTCATCATCAAGACCAATGCGGGCAATTACGTCAAAATGGAGATTTTAAGTTATTATAAAGACAACCCGCCATTGAGCGAAGTGGAGCTCACTACGCCTTCTGCATACTATACCTTCCAATATGTCCTCCAGCCGGACGGAAGCCGACAATTTTAGCTGTAGCCTATTTGTTGAGACAGGGCAGGTCTTTTGACTTGCTCTGTTTGTTTCATTGTGGATATAAACAAGGATTCAGGTAGATCGGCCAAAAATAATGTTCCTTTGAGAAGCATGATATGATCGCATTTTGTCATGATCTGCTGTAGCTGAGCGGGCACAAAAGCTACTCCTCATTGACGCCGTGTAGTATAATCCTAAACGAAGTTCCCTTGCCAAGTTCAGAGGAGCTGACAAAAATCTTTCCCCGGTGATAACCTTCGATGATTCTTTTGGCAAGCGTCAGCCCAAGGCCCCAGCCACGTTTTCGGGTAGTAAAGCCCGGATTGAATACTTTTTTGAAGAGTGATTTTTCCATTCCCTTTCCCGTGTCACTGATATTAATCTGGACGTATTTTTCGCTCTCTTTGACGATTACGATATCAATCTCCCCCTGCCCCTTCATGGCATCTACCGCATTTTTGCAGACATTTTCGATGACCCATTCGAACAGCGATTTGTTCATCATGGCATAAATATCTTCCGCATGGGAGTTAAGGCTGATCTTGACTTTGGTGGAGATACGGGGTCGCAGGTAGTTAATGGCTTCATCAATGACTTGGTGGACATTTTCCGGTTTGATAACCGGCACACTTCCAATATTGCTGAACCGCTCGGTAACCATTTTTAGCTTTACGACATCTTTTTCCAATTCCATGATCACTTCTTTGTTTTCCTCCCATACGGGTGAATTTTTGAAGTAATCGATCCAAGCCATCAATGAGGCGAGGGGTGTGCCGAGCTGATGGGCGGTTTCTTTGGTGAGCCCGGCCCACACGCGGTTTTGTTCGGCTATTTTGGATTGGTTGAAGAGGGCATAGGCAAATAGTCCAAAAACCATAATAACTGAAAG
>DATGQZ010000057.1:0-66598 GCA_035303945.1 Cyclobacteriaceae bacterium | reverse complement strand
TGCCACAGGTATAGGGGTCCCAACTGATCTCGGCCGACCTACCAGATGCCTGTTCTACTTCATTAACGACAGGCGGTGGGCCGATGACAGTGATATTCCAGGTCTTTATGTCGACCAGAGAAGGTCCTGAATCAGGATCGTCGCTAATCCTCACCCTCACTTGATATTGTCTCTCCCTCACGTGATCACAGACCGTCTGCCAACTAAAATTAATGATCCCCGGGGTGGGTTGGAAGACTGAGACCGGATCGTAACTGGCAGGGGAGGAGGTAATCTCAATCGGGTCGCCGAATATCTCGATCTTTATGGGATCTCCATCGGGATCACTACCTTGGATTATTTCTTCGATGTTCGTGCCGGCCACCACACAAAGATCATCCGGAAGTTCCAAAACGGGACGGCGGTTGTCGGTATTTTCGATGATGATCTGCATGTCCCTGACCACATAGCCGATGCGTTGGTAGACTCCGTTGACTTTCCGCCATTCTTCAATTCTAAAAGCAACGTTAAACTGTCCGGCCGTCCCGGGTGCGTCCCAGATAAGGTCTCCCGTTAACGGATCAAGTTCTAGGAAAGCCGGTCCTGATCCGTCTTGGGTGCTGTTGCTGAATTCAGGAGAGGCAGGGCTGCGATAGTTGTTGACTTCTCTTTGATAATCTTGTTTGGGTATGTCCAATACGTACGCCAAAGAATCACCATCCGGATCGTAAGCGCCGGGGTTGTGGATATAAGTCTGGTTGACGGCGCCATTGTCCACCGGCGGGATAGTCAATATGGGAGAATTATTTATACCCAAAAAAGGGTCAATAGTAATAGAGGTTTCAATATAAAAAGGGGTATTGACCGACTGGTCCATGTTCAGGGTATTGTCGTTTCGGTTAAACTCCTGGAAGCGGATAGTGTAATTCCCTGGACCCTGATAGGTATGTATAATAATAAAGGTGTGTTTTTCGATTTCGTTGCCTAACGATTCGACGGTAGATACTTCACTTTCGGTATTCAAAACTTCTTTACGACCATCTCCAAAGTTGATTTCTCCAGGACCGAAGATCACCGATGACCCCGTATCCGTATAGCCGACTACAGTTATCCGATAAGTCAAGGTCTGTACGGAAATTCTTTCTGCAATGATTTCACCGGCCCTGATATGAGTAGCCCGGGCTTGGTGAAGGGTGGCCAGGAAGCCTATGAAGAATAAAAGTAAGTAACGAATCCTCATTTGTGTGTAATTTGCTTTTTTATATTCAAAGTTATAGGTGGCATTCAGCGGCTACCGAATGCAAAAGAGTCATTTTTGGCCAAAGGCTCAGGTAAGGGGTTAAGTGACATGCTCTGGTTAATACGGAAATTTGTTCGTAAACGATGCAATATATGGTTTATAAGATGCAATCACAATAGAAAAAATGACATAGAACTTGGTTGCTTCTGGTGACATTCCGGAAACACTTTGCGACCGTTGCTCCGCGTGATAAACGCCAAGATCAGCTAGTTTTATTCTGTACCATCTATTTAGAATTGTTTAAAATAAGGCGATTCCAAGGGTATTGATTGTTTGATAAGCTTTCCAACTGTAAATTTGGCGCCAAGGATTTTTACGAAAAATTATTTAAAAAATCAATTATGAGTTGGGTATCTAAAACCTTAAATAGCACCTTGGGTCGGAAGTTATTGATGGCCCTAACGGGTTTGTTCTTGGTCATTTTTCTTATAGGCCACGTCACCGGCAACATGTTGCTGTTCAAAGATGACGGCGGCCAGGCGTTCAATGAATACGCTAAGTTTATGACCACCAATCAATTTGTACAGATCCTGTCCATCCTCACCTACGTGTCAGTTCTAGCTCACGTGGTCTTCTCTGTTTTACTAACCATCAGGAACAAAAATGCCCGTCCGATCGGCTACGCTCAGCGGAATGCAAGTTCAAACAGCTCCTGGAGTTCCAGGAATATGGGAATTTTAGGGACCATTATTCTTGTGTTTCTCGCCGTTCATTTACAGGGATTTTGGTATCAAATGCACTGGGGGGATCTTCCATATGTCAACTATGATGGCGAAGAGTACAAAGACCTTTACAGCATTGTCGTTTTTGCCTTCCAGGAACTGTGGATCGTATTATTCTATGTCATTTCTATGGTCTTCTTGGCGTTCCACCTTTCGCATGGTTTTGCCAGTGCTTTTCAAAGCTTGGGGATCCGGCACAGTAAATACACACCTGCCATTAAGACGCTTGGACTGATTTTTTCCATAGTGGTACCGGCGCTGTTCGCGTCCATGCCCATATACATATATTTCTCTAATTAATAGAACTGAATATGAATCTTGAATCTAAAGTGCCTTCGGGACCTATAGCCGAAAAATGGACCAAGCATAAATTCAATATGAAATTGGTCAATCCGGCCAATAAAAGAAAATATGATATAATAGTAGTGGGAACCGGCCTTGCTGGTGCTTCGGCGGCAGCTTCTTTGGCGGAACTGGGTTATAATGTCAAAGCTTTTTGCTTTCAGGACAGCCCCAGAAGAGCACACTCTATTGCTGCTCAAGGTGGCATTAATGCTGCTAAAAACTACCAAAATGACGGAGATTCCATCCACCGCCTTTTTTATGATACCGTAAAAGGCGGTGACTACCGATCCAGGGAAGGCAACGTATATCGCCTTGCAGAAGTATCGGTCAATATTATAGATCAATGCGTGGCTCAAGGCGTTCCTTTTGCCCGTGAGTACGGAGGCTTATTAGCTAACCGTTCTTTTGGTGGGGCTCAGGTTTCCCGGACTTTTTATGCAAGGGGCCAAACCGGACAGCAGCTGTTGTTAGGCGCCTATTCAGCCCTGAGCCGTCAAGTAGCCAATGGTAAGGTAAAGCTGTACCCCCGTACAGAGATGATGGACGTGGTAATTATCGATGGTCACGCCCGCGGCATCGTCACCAGAAACCTGATCACTGGGAAGATTGAATCTCATAGCGGTCATGCAGTATTGCTCTGCACAGGTGGTTACGGCAACGTCTTTTTCCTCTCCACCAATGCCATGGGGTCCAATGTCACCGCGGCTTGGAGGGCACACAAGAAGGGAGCTTATTTCGCAAACCCCTGCTACACACAAATACACCCTACCTGTATTCCTGTATCAGGGGATCACCAGTCTAAACTTACCTTGATGTCGGAGTCGCTTAGAAATGACGGACGGGTATGGGTGCCTAAAACGGTTGAATTGGCGGAAAAGCTAAGGAAAAAGCAAATTTCTCCTGCGGATATTAAAGAGGAGGATAGAGACTACTATCTGGAAAGACGTTACCCTTCATTTGGTAATTTGGTTCCTCGGGATGTAGCTTCCAGAAATGCTAAATACGTATGTGATGAAGGCAGAGGCGTGAATGAAACCGGAGAAGCCGTATTCTTGGACTTTAGGGATGCCATCATCCGAGACGGGGAAGATGTAGTGAGAAGCAAGTACGGCAACTTGTTTGATATGTATCAACAAATTACCGGAGAGAATCCTTACAAAACACCCATGAAAATTTATCCCGCCGTACATTATACGATGGGTGGTCTTTGGGTGGATTATAACCTTATGACAACTGTTCCCGGTCTTTACGCACTCGGAGAAGCTAACTTCTCCGACCATGGTGCGAACCGGCTTGGTGCCTCAGCGCTGATGCAAGGGCTTGCCGACGGTTATTTTGTCATACCTTATACCCTTGGAGATTATTTGGCAGGGGTGTCCCATGCAAAGATTCCTGTAGATCATCCTGAATTCCAAAAAGCCGAACAAGAGGTTAAAGACAAGATCAATAAGTTGTTAAGTATCAATGGTAAATATACTATTGACCATTTCCATAAGCAGTTAGGTAAAATCATGTGGGAGCATTGTGGGATGGCGCGTACCGCTGAAGGACTAAATGAAGCCATAGGCATGATAAAGGAAATTAAGAAAGCATTTTGGTCGGATGTAAAAGTGCTAGGTACCAATGATGAACTTAACCAATCTTTGGAGAAAGCGCATAGAGTAGCGGACTTTATTGAACTTGCTGAATTGATGGTAAAAGATGCGCTTCACAGAAATGAATCCTGCGGGGGGCATTTCCGGGAGGAATACCAGACTGAGGAAGGTGAAGCACTTCGTGATGATGAAAACTTTGCGTATGTGGCTGCCTGGAAATTTATAGCCGATGATGTGGATCAGGAGCTTTACAAAGAACCATTGGTTTTTGAGAATGTGAAGCTGACACAAAGAAGCTATAAGTAGTTTTATTTAAGCAATTAAAATTCATAACTATTATGAACTTAACATTAAAAATCTGGAGGCAAAAAGACCGCAACGACAAAGGTGGTTTTAAAGAATACAAAATTGGCGATATCTCAGAAGACATGTCTTTTTTGGAAATGTTGGATGTGCTTAATGAGGAATTGGCGCTAAAAGGGGAGGATCCTGTACATTTTGATCACGATTGTAGGGAAGGAATATGCGGTACTTGTTCGCTGCACATCAATGGCAAGCCTCACGGTCCCCAGCAAACTACTACCTGCCAGCTTCATATGCGATCCTTCAAGGATGGCGACCAAATCACCATAGAGCCCTGGAGAGCCAAAGCTTTTCCTGTGATTAAAGACCTGATTGTAGATAGGGGAGCTTTTGACCGTATTATTCAGGCTGGCGGTTATGTCAATGTCAACACCGGCGGTGTTCCTGATGCCAACGTCATTCCTATTCCCAAAGCTATCGCTGATGAGGCTTTCGATGCCGCCACCTGTATTGCCTGTGGAGCCTGCGTGGCCGCCTGCAAAAATGCATCTGCCATGCTATTTGTTTCAGCTAAAGTTTCCCAATTGGCACTGTTGCCACAAGGGCAGGTTGAACGCAAAGAGCGGGTAGAGAAAATGGTAGCTCAGATGGATGCCGAAGGGTTTGGTAACTGCACCAATACCGAAGCTTGCTCCGCAGAATGTCCAAAAGGCATTAAGCAAAGCAACATCGCCCGTATGAACCGGGAGTATTTCTCAGCCGTCCTTACAAGCGATTTGAAATAATTCGGTGGACAATTTCCTTAAGCCCTCTAGTTTTTGCTAGAGGGCTTTTTTGTTGCCGCTCGATTTATTTTTATATTTCTGAACAACGAACCGCCAGCTATGAAAAGATTAGGAATTGTCCTCTTATTGTTTTTCTTGTCCATCGTTCACTTATTCGGACAAAATCTCCTTCCTAGAAGTACGCCCGCACAGGAGGGCGTAAACCCAGCAGCCATAGCGGCATTTATTGATGCAGCCGAAAATAGTCCACATGAATTTCATAGTTTGATGATTTTAAGGCATGGGAAAGTGATCACCGAAGCTTGGTGGGCACCTTATGCCTCAGAGCTGAAGCATACCATGTATTCTGTCAGCAAGAGTTTTACGGCCACAGCCATAGGCTTTGCGGTATCTGAAGGAAAATTATCCGTCAACGACAAGGTACTTTCTTTTTTCCCCAATCATAAGCCTAAAGATGCCAGTGTGCACCTTGAAGCATTGCGGGTAAAGGATCTGCTCACCATGAGCGTGGGACACGAAAACGATCCGACAGGAAAGGTAGTATCCAGCGAGGACTGGGTGAAAACTTTTCTGGAAATACCGATTCCCTATGAGCCTGGGACCAAGTTTTTATACAACACTGCAGCTACGTACATGTTGTCTGCCATCTTGCATCAAGTCACCAGAGAAAAGTTGTTGGATTACCTGAAGCCGCGGCTCTTTGATCCACTAGGTATTGTGCAGGCAGATTGGGAAGTTGATCCGGATGGGGTAAATGTAGGGGGATATGGCTTACGGTTAAAAACGGAAGACATGGCCAAATTTGGCCAGTTGTTTCTCCAAAATGGCAAATGGCAGTTTCAACAGATCATTCCAGCTGCTTGGATCGAAGAGGCCAGCTCATTGAAAATTCTGCAGGATCCTGATGCGCCTCAAGACAAGGTGGCTCAAAGTGATTGGCTGCAAGGTTATGCTTATCAAATGTGGCGGAGTAGGCACAATTCTTATCGGGCAGACGGGGCTTTTGGGCAATATATTTTGATCCTGCCTGAACAGGATGCTGTTATTGCGATTACTTCTGAGACTTCGGATATGCAAGGAGCATTAAACCTGGTATGGGATTATTTATTGCCGGCTTTCGATAACATACAACATGGCCCGAACAACATTTTAAAGAATAAAGTTAAACAGGTGAATATTAAACCTTTAGGTGAAAACCGTGAGATGGATATGGAGGGCAAAATTACCGGCCAACTGTTTGAAACAGCAGGTCAATCTTTAAGTCTGGAGTTTGCTGACGATCGGTTGGTGCTGCATCTTGTTGAGGGCGCAGCATCATACAGCTTAAGCTTTGGATCAGGAGCGTGGCTGTTGGGTGAGACGGATAAGAAGGGTCCGTATTTGGTTGCTGCGGCCAAGGGATATTTGGCGGGCCTTGAGCCATATAAAGTTGCTGGAAGTTTTACCTGGACAGATGGTCGCACATTGGAACTGCACCTTAGATATGTTGAAAGCCCACACACGGAGATTTTACGCATTAAGTTTGAAAATGGAAATGCCTTGATGGAAATAAGCAATAGCTTTAACCAGCAGAAAATACAAAGGACTTATAGCATTGCGGTAGCTGAGGAAGTTTAATTCTAGCTTACTGAACCGCACCCACATCGAGGAAAGCACCGTCTGTTATATAATTTATATTATGTTAAATAGAATCTTTTTGAACCCTGCCTACTTGCTTTAGCATCAATTCGCCTATGGACAGCCATTTAGCGCTATTTGTTGTTAACATCTTATAACCGCTCTTCTTGTGTGTACGTGTTAGCACCTATAATCTGAAGCTTGGCGGCGTAACTATTACATATTATTCCACACACTGTTAATAATGGCTGATTTGCCTAAATATCTGTCATCCGTCCATCTGAAATTATCTGCTCAAAAATTCTGTATACGGTACGGTCATCAAATACTTTCTTGTCCAGTTTGTAGCCTTCTATTTTTTTGTTACACTTGTGGGCTTTGAAACCAAAACACACCCTATTTTTCGTTTGTGTGCTTGCATTGGCAACCCTCATGTTCCTTCAAAAGGCACATCACGGGAAAAGTGTATCTATGGAAAAAACAGTGAAGTTGCAGCTTCTAGCAGCTTCCGACCATGAACATCTACACGTTAACAATACCAGTCAATTGGAGAATGTACTTCCCAATCGTTTGTTTTCTTTTTCATTGAAACTTCACAGCGGGGATCTTTCTGTTGTTGAACCTATTGGACCTAATTTGCAGCTGCTACAACCTGAAAATCACCTCCCAGCTGTTCCCAGCCTAAGGAAAATTTTTCATCATATAGTAAATATCCACGCACCCTAGATGCTGGCCGTGCTATAGCACAAAGCTGATTATTTAGCGCCACTACACAAGTCAAAATCCATCTACCTGAGGTAGGACTTTTGCACGAATATCCATTAATATCTATTTTGATGAAAAAGCTATTTTTCCTTTTGCTGCTGCATTTCAGTCTGGTGAATGGAGCAACTCATGCAGTTAAGGCTGAAGGCACCGTACTCGCAGCCTCTGCACAAGAGCAGGTCAACGCTCAAAATATCAATTCCGTAGCACTGGATACGACATACAACGAGCATCCTTCAGCCCCCAGCTGGCTAGTAATCCCTTTTGTCCTATTGTTGATCATGATTGCCACAGGACCTTTGTTTTATGAGCATTTTTGGGAACATAATTTTCACCGCATCGCCATGGGTTTAGGGGCTATAGTTGTCCTATATTATTTATTGGTCCTGCACAATATTCATCAGCCCGTTCACTCGTTGGCGGAATATATTCAATTTATATCACTGCTGGCCGCCTTGTTTATGGCCTCAGGAGGAATATTAATCAAAGTCGATCACCGGTCCACTCCCCTAGCCAATGTCTTGTTATTGATCTCCGGGGCGGTTCTATCTAATCTTATTGGCACTACAGGTGCATCCATGCTGTTGATAAGGCCATTTATCCGGATGAATAGAAACAGAATCAAACCGTACCATATCGTTTTCTTTATTTTGATGGTCAGCAATGTGGGCGGCTCTTTGACGCCCATTGGTGATCCTCCGCTGTTCCTCGGGTTTCTTAAAGGTGTGCCATTCTTTTGGACACTGACACACAACTGGCCAGCTTGGTTAATAGCTCTGGGATTATTAGCCCTGACATTCTATGTAATAGACAAGCAATTATCAGCTTCCAGAGATCTAGCTACAGAAAGCACAACCTATTCCAATAGCCTATCCTTCACAGGAAAAAGAAACTTCTTTTGGCTGTTGTTGGTCATCCTTTCTGTCTTTTTGGATCCGAATGTCTTATCCTGGGTACCATCCATCAATTATGATGGTCAGCGCATCTCTTTTATCAGAGAAATCATTATGTTGTCTGTTGCGTACTTCTCTTACCAATTTGCAGATCCTAAAGCGCTCCAGGGCAATGATTTCAATTTTCATCCCATTCGCGAAGTTGCCTTTATTTTCGTAGGAATTTTCGCCACCATGATGCCCGCATTAGAGCTGGTCGGGGCATTTGCGAGATCACCAGAAGGAGCAGCCTTAATCAATCAAAACACGTTGTATTGGGGCACAGGTACGCTTTCTGCGGTTTTGGACAATGCTCCTACTTACCTCAACTTTCTCGCAGCCGCCATGGCCTCGCAAGGCGCTGACATTAATGATATATCGCAGGTGAGAGACTTCGCGCAAAATCAGTTTCCTCAATCTGCCTTTCAGTTGATGGCGGTATCGATCGCGTCTGTATTCTTCGGTGCCATGACCTACATTGGCAATGGGCCAAACTTTATGGTGAAGTCGATAGCAGAACAAAACGGGATCAAGATGCCTTCCTTTTTTGGATATATCATCAGGTACACAGTTCCTATTTTATTACCAATATTGTTTATGATATGGCTCGTTTTCTTTGCCTTTGCATAAAGACCCATACTATGAAATAATGCTCGCACGACCTTTCATAAAGGTTGATCAAAAAAAACTACAATGGAGTTTGGTAGATTAAATGGAAATGATATATTTGTTGGGTATAAATTATAGTTATTATGAATACAATGGTTTTCATTCAAAATATCGGAGGTGGTTCATTACTTCTGATTTTTGTAGTCATCTTGCTTCTGTTTGGCGCCAAAGGAATTCCTGAATTAGCAAAAGGGCTGGGCAAAGGATTAATGGAATTCAAAAAAGCCACAAAAGAAATTCAAGAAGAAATAGAGTCTGACGATAAGACTGCTAAAGGATAAATTTGTTCTGCCCACATTAGCTGATCCTTCCCTTCCAACTTATGGAGCGGAAGGATCTTTTTTTAACAGAAAATATACTTGTTCATATCAGATTGTTCAAAATGCTTTTTCGGCTACTAAGAGCGCCTGTTCCGACGATTTTTGGCTTTCCATAATCAGGTTAACATGTAGATTCATCCGCAAACTGCATATCTCGCATTGATAGTCTTTTGCCCCTCCCCTTTTACTGAGATAGTTGAAGATCATGCCAGCTTGTTGAAAAGACTTAGAGATTCAAGCCTCCATTCCATAGGGTTCCAGATTTTCACCTTCTTGAAGCAGGTTTGCACAATAATTTCTGACCACAGCTGTCGTTTTAGTAGAAATTCCCTAAATTTCACCTTATGATTTGGGCATATCCGGATAACGACTTAATGATTATTTTGGCAGCGGTATTCTTCTTGCTGTATTTTATTTACCTGTACCGGTTCTGGAGAATAAATAGAAAGCTACAGGTAAAAAAACATCGTATTTTGATTAAACTTGGCCTAAGGATCATCTACTTCGGGTTATTTTTAGTGGCCCTTTCAGGACCTTCGATTGGTAGCGCTATGAAAGAAATCAAACAGGAAGGCAAAGATATCTTTATTGCCATTGACCTGTCACAGTCGATGAACGCTCAGGATATTGGTCCCAGTAGGATTCAAAGGGTGAAATTTGAACTGCAAAATCTTGTCAGGAACTTCAGTTCAGATCGTATTGGCTTGATCATCTTTTCCTCAGAGGCCTTCATTCAGTGCCCGTTGACCTTTGACCAGAATGTACTACAACTTCACCTGGATGGACTAAATACATCATTGGTTCCCAACCAAGGCACCGACTTAGCAGCTCCTCTATCCTTAGCCTTAAAAAAATTTAACAACGATGATAGTCAAGAACCTAAGTCAAAATCCATCATCCTCATTAGTGACGGTGAAGATTTTGGAGATGATCTCTCCAAGGTCTTGGATGAGCTTAATGATGCTCATGTAAAGGTTTTCACAGTAGGCGTGGGAACATATGAGGGATCTACCATTCCCTTACGAAACGGTATTCTCATGGATCCTAAATCCGGTTCTCCTGCTATCAGCAAACTGGAAACCAGCACCTTAAAACAAATTGCTTCCCAAACAGATGGCGGATATTTTGAGCTGAGCGATGAAACCCAAGAAATACCGCAACTCGTCGCCACCATAGAAAAGCTCGAAGGAGCGGTCACCGGTACACGGATGGTGGAAGCATCCGCCAATAAATATTTTTATTTTCTTTTGGCGGCCTTTGTCTTAACGCTGTTGGATATGGCCTTGCCATTACGTACGCTCTCCTTGGCATAAATCCATAGATAAAAGCACCATGATATCTTTCTCTAGAATTCTGGCATTTATATTACTTATTATTCCCGTCTCATGGAAGCAGATAGCCAAGAGGAACAATGCAATTGAGCAAGCGGAAAAATATTATGCGGAAACCAACTATGAAGAATCGGTAAGACAGCACTTATCTCTAATCAGTGATTATCAACTAAACCGCGAAGAAGTTCGATTCAACCTAGCCTTAAGTTACCAATATAACGGACAAGAAGGGGAAGCTCAGAAAACTTATGTGGAGTTGTATCCCTATTCTCACCAAAACCTGCCTTCCTTTGCTGCTAACCAGGTTGGTGTACTACAGGGACGCGAAAAAAAATACCAAGAAGCTTTAGAATCCTTCAAGACAGCGCTACTCAAAAACCCTAACAACGAATATGCCCGTTATAACTATGAATTGTTAAGCCGTTGGCTTGAAAATCAGGAAGATGACAAAGATCAGGAAAAGTCCGAAGATGAGGATCAAATGCAGCCCTCAAACTACGCTAAACGCATGAAGGCACAAGCGGATGCCTTGGTAGACCAGTTTCGATTCGGTGAAGCATTGGACATTATGAACCGGGCTTTGGAAATCGATGAAACTGTTTCCTACTACAGCGAGTTTATCAAGAATCTAAGCGAAATAAAGGAAATCGATGAAAAATAAGCCAATGTTATTCTTATTTGCAGCGCTGCTCCTGTGGGCCTCTCCCATCAAAGCCCAATCCGTAGAGGATTACTTCAACCGTGCGGCACGGCAGTATGTCAATAGTGATATACCTGGAACGGGACAGATTCTTGCGGAAGGTTTGCAGAGGTATCCTGATGATCCTAAACTCAACGCATTGAACGAAAAGCTCAAACGCGATCAGGAAAACCAAAAAAAGGATCAGCAAAACCAGGAACAGCAAAACGATCAAAAACAACAAAACCAAGAACAACAAGATAGCGAAGAGAAGAAGGACGGAGAAGGCGAAGAACAGACCAATGAAGATGGCGCTGAAGAATCAGAAAAAACTGATAAAAAGCGGGGTGAGAAATCGAATCAGGAACAACCCTCCGATGAGCCCAGTGAAATGGAAAGTGATTTAAGTGAAAGAGAAAAAGCGATGGAGGAAATGCGGCAGCGATTGGAGAACATGAACATTACCCCTGAGCAGGCGGAGCAGATTCTTGACGCCATGAATAATGCCGAGTTGAGATACATCCAACAAAATCAAAAGAAACCTACCAAAAGACCTGATAAATCCAAACCGGATTGGTAAAGAGCATCATGGAAGAAGTATACATTATTTCGGCTGTACGTACTCCATTAGGTAGTTTTGGGGGAGCTCTATCGGGATTGACCGCTGTTCAATTGGGAACGAGAGCTATAAGGGGTGCTATCACCAAAGCCGGGATTTCGCCTAGCGAAGTTCAAGAAGTTTACATGGGAAATGTACTCTCCGCTAATCTGGGACAGGCACCTGCCCGCCAAGCGGCGCTTGGAGCCAACCTCTCCTACAGCACTCCCTGCACCACAGTCAATAAAGTGTGTGCATCTGGCATGAAGGCGGTGATGATTGCTGCGCAGACGATTATGACCGGCCAACAGGACGTTATTGTGGCCGGCGGAATGGAGAGCATGTCAAATGTCCCCTATTATATTCCCCAGGCCCGTTTCGGCTACAAATATGGCCATGCAGAATTAATAGACGGTTTAGCCAAAGATGGACTGCAGGAAGCATACAACAATTTCCCCATGGGAAACTGCGCCGAAAACACTGCTAAGGAAATGGCAATTTCACGGGAAGAACAGGACGCATATGCCGTTCAGTCTTACCAACGAGCTGCAAGAGCCTGGGAATCGGGCCTTTTTAAAGGAGAAGTCATTCCCATTGAGTTAAGAGATAAGAAAGGTAATGCAGTCCTCGTTGAGGAGGATGAGGAATATAGAAAGGTTAACTTTGATAAAATTCCTATGTTGAAGCCAGTATTTCAAAATGGCGGATCGGTAACCGCTGCCAACGCTTCTACTATGAACGATGGCGCGTCTGCTTTGGTTTTGATGAGCAGGAGCAAGGCTGTCTCTTTAGGCCTATCCCCTATCGCCAAAATTATAGGATTCGCTGATGCAGCTCAGGATCCCATTTGGTTCACTACTGCTCCTGCCCTGGCTATTCCTAAAGCTTTAAAACGTGCTGGAATTACGCCTTCGGCCGTTGATTTTTATGAAATAAACGAAGCTTTTGCCGCTGTTGCCCTTGCCAATCAGAAGAAGCTAGACTTGTCTATGGACAGGCTAAACGTTTTTGGAGGGGCAGTGGCATTGGGGCATCCGCTTGGTTGTTCCGGAGCACGCATTATTACCACCCTTCATTCTGTATTGACGGTGAACCAAAGTAGATATGGCGTCGCAGCTGTCTGCAATGGCGGCGGCGGAGCTTCTGCTATAGTCATTGAAAAAACATGAGAAAATTATTCATTTTCTGCTTTGTTTGGTATTATAACATATCCCCCATCTGGGGCCAACAGGTTGAGACAACCTATTATGATGAGGAGAAGACGGTTATAAAGGAAGTATTACAGCTGAAAAATGGGCTTCCTCATGGGGAGTATCGACGTTACTATCCGGAGGAAGGATTGGCTGAGCTGGGCCACTTTGTGGAAGGAAAAAGGCAAGGCCAGTTTGTGAGTTTTTTCCCCCATTCGTCCGATACGTTAAAAACAGTCCATTTTGTGGATGGACGAAGATCCGGTGCCGCCCTCTCTTATCACCGCAATGGAAAGGTAGCGCAAGAGGCCTTCTTTGATGATGATCAGCTTCAAGGAGACGTGAAAAACTATGACGAAAACGGAAATCTTCAAACTGTCACCCCCTTTGTTAACAACAATCCCCATGGTATAAAATTAAGCTATTATGAAGGTGGTAGATTAAAAGAATCTGCTGAGCTCGTACACGGCGTATTGGAGGGAGAAACCATTCGATATGATGAAGAGGCCAATGTGAGAGCCGTAATCAACTACAAAAACGGAGAATTAACCGGTGCTTCCAAGACTTTTTTTCCCGACGGAACGGTTGAGAGTGAGGTATATTACAAGACTGGATTAAGACACGGTAGCTACAAAGTATATTTTCCTGATCAAAAAATTAAAGAAGAAGGCAGATACAAAAACGGGCGTCCGCATGGAACCTTTTTTACGTACCATACAAACGGCCAGTTGGCTTCCGCATCCACCTTTAAAAATGGTGTGACGCAGGGAAAGGCAATCTCCTATTATTCTTCCGGAAAGGAGGAAAAAGCTGTCTTTCATAACAAAACCGGCCAGGCGGTGAAAGAAGAAGAATATTACGAAAACGGCCAGCTCAAAAAGCAAATAGCCTTCACTAACGGATTGGAAAATGGTAAGGCAGTATTTTACCACGAAAACGGTAAAGTAATGGAAATTATACCTTATGTACTGGGAAAAATATCCGGAACACACCAGCGATTTGACCAAGCCGGTAAATTGGTAGAGGAAACATTGTATGAAAACGGCAAAATATTAAGGGCCGAGGCAGACGGTAAATAAAAAGATGCAATTTTAGCTTATACCCCCTGTAGTGATTATTTTTGCTTACCAACAGAACATCTATGAATACTGCGATTAAAGAAACTAATTTTCACTTTCCAAGACAGACAGGCTTTTACCGTGGCAAAGTGAGGGATGTCTATTCTTTTGAAGACAAAATCGCTATGATTGCGACGGATAGAATCTCTGCGTTTGACGTGGTGCTACCCCACCCTATACCCTATAAAGGTCAAATTTTAAATCAGATTGCCGCTACTTTTCTTAAAGCGACTGAAGATATAGTTCCAAACTGGGTGACCGCCACTCCTCATCCCAATGTGACGATCGGTAAGAAGTGTGATCCTTTCAAAGTGGAGATGGTAATCCGGGGATACCTTACAGGTCATGCATGGCGGGAATACAATGCTGGAAAGAGGGAGATCTGTGGCGTGCATCTTCCAGACGGTCTCAAAGAAAATGACAAATTGGCTAGTCCAATCATCACACCAACCACCAAAGCTGACGAAGGGCACGATGAGGATATCACAAAAGGAGAAATCCTTGAAAGGAATCTCGTGGGTTTTGATGACTATGCCCTCCTGGAAAAATACACTTATGAGTTGTTTGACCGAGGGACAGAACTTGCTAAAGAAAAAGGGTTGATCTTGGTAGATACCAAGTATGAGTTTGGTAAGTACAACGGTGAAATTGTGCTTATCGATGAAATTCATACCCCAGACTCGTCGCGATACTTCTACGCTGATGGCTATGAACAAAGGCAGCTGGAGGGTGAGCCCCAAAAGCAACTGTCCAAAGAATTTGTGCGGCAATGGTTGATCCGCAATGGATTTCAGGGCAAAGATGGGCAACAAATACCTGAAATGACGCCGGAAGTCATTGAAGATATCTCCAATCGTTATATTGAACTTTACGAAAACATTACTGGCAAGACATTTGAAAAGTTTGACGGCGCCGACGCGCTGGAACAGATAAAGGTCGCCGTTGAGGCTAACATATAAGATGAAGGGTTAGTATCTGTCATACTGTTGCCAGTACACAAGAAAACAAAATATATATATCATGAAATACTCCGTAGACAAGAAAGAACAATATGTAATATTCACCTTACAAGAAGAAAAACTGGATTCTTCATTGTCCCCCACTTTAAAATCTGAGCTGCTGACGGTGCTGGCTGAAGGCTACCGCAACCTGATCATGGATATGAGCCATGTGAAATACACCGACTCCAGTGGCCTGAGTGCATTATTAGTGGGAAATAGAGCATTCAGTGAAGCGGGTGGAATATTTATCATCTCTTCTCCTCAGGAACATGTCAGCAAGTTGATCAAAATATCTATGTTGGATAAAGTCTTAAATGTGGTGGACTCCCATGAGGCTGCTGCGGAAGCAATCTTTATTCACGAAATTGAAAGTGAGGAAAAAGAGGAGGAAGAAAACTAATCAGGTGCTTTAAAGCAATTACATCGCAATTTGGACTTTAAAGTTACCATTCTCGGATCGAGCGCTGCCTCTCCCGCCCGTGGCAGGAATCAAACTTCTCAAGTAGTGACAGCCGGTAACAGCTGTTATCTGGTGGATTGTGGAGAAGCTGCCCAGATCCAAATGAAGCGATATAAAATAAAGCTGTCTAAAATAGACCACGTATTTATTTCACATCTGCATGGAGATCATTACCTAGGATTAATGGGTTTGATCTCCACTTTGCATTTAGCAAGGCGGGATAGACAGCTAACGATATTCGGCCCAAAAGGTCTGGATGAAATCATTACGGTCCAACTCAAATATAGCCATCTCAAATTAAATTACCCCCTTCGCTTTGTTGCCGTGTCTTATGATGGGAAAACCTTGTTGCACGAGGATAAATATGTAAAAGTGTATAGCTTTCCCCTGAAGCACCGCATACCCTGCACCGGATATTCCTTTGAAGAAAAGGAAAGGCCTAGAAACCTGATCAAATCGAAACTGCAAGAAACTAAATTGCCTATAGAGGCTATCCGAGCACTGAGAAATGGACAGGACTATTGGGACGACCAGATGAAGGTATGGTATCGGGTCAACGATTATGCTTACCCGCCTGCTCCCTTGCGAAAATATGCTTTTTGTTCCGACACCTTATTTGATGAAGATTTGGTTCCTTATATTTCAGAATCAACCTTATTATATCATGAAGCGACATTCATGCATATAGACCAGCGGCGGGCGGTAGAGACATGCCATAGCACCGCTGTAGAGGCAGCCACCATTGCAAAGCTTTCGGGCGCTAAACAACTGCTCTTGGGGCATTATTCCTCCCGGTATGCAGATCTTAATCTACTTTTAGAGGAAGCTAAAGCTGTTTTCTATCCTTCCTTGCTCAGCGAAGAGGGCAATTCTTATTGGATCGAATGATGGAATCAAAAGAGCTGAAATACCAATCCAAGAAAACCAACCTATTTATTGTGCTATGTGGCATTTTCCTCACCAATGCCATTTTAGCGGAACTGATCGGAGTGAAGATTTTCTCTGCCGAACGCGCATTAGGTTTTGATCCAGTAGGCTGGAATTTATTTGGTTATCAACTGGACTTCAACCTAACAGCAGGTGTAGCAATTTGGCCTTTTGTATTTATTACCACCGACATTATCAATGAATATTTTGGCAAATCCGGGGTGAAGAAAATCAGTTATATCACCGCGATTTTTATTGCATATGCCTTTATTATTATTGCTGTTGTCACGCACCTCCCTCCTGCACCTTTTTGGCTAGAGGTAAATGCATTAGATCCTGAGGGTCAGCAATTTAATATAGAATATGCTTTTGATACCATTTTTCGTCAAGGGCTTGGCATCATCATCGGCTCACTTATAGCCTTTTTACTAGGGCAGTTGATAGATGTTTATGTATTCCAAAAACTGAGAAAAATTACTGGTGCTGAAAAAATCTGGCTGAGAGCCACCGGATCCACCCTAGTATCCCAGCTCATTGACTCCTTTGTAGTGCTTGGAATTGCCTTTTATGTATTTGGAAACTGGTCTTGGGATCAAATCGTGGCAGTAGGTATTATCAACTATATCTACAAGTTTATCATCTCTATCCTTTTGACGCCGCTGCTGTATGTAGGGCACGGTCTAATTGACCGTTATCTTGGCAAGGAATACGCAGAAAGAATGACAGGAGAAGCGGCGAAAGACAGTTCTTTCTTTTGATTGTTGCAGCAATTCTTTAAGCACGACAGGTTTAATATCCGACACTGCCTTGCTTCATCCCGTTACGCCAGTCATTGCCACATGACAAAGGATATCCTTACCTTTGCCTTATAATCGCACTTAGTATGGATTTTAGAACGACCTTTACTATACCATCCGCGTCCAACAAAATCGCTCATGACACGGGAATAGTTTCCATAGGATCTTGCTTTTCTACCATGATAGGTAGTAGGCTGGAGAAACGGAAGTTTAAAGTTTTAAATAATCCTTTTGGGACCATCTTCAATCCAATATCTATCTTTAAGCTTCTACAACAGGCAATCACCCTGCTACCTTTTGAAGAGGCGCTTGTCGTCGAACGAGACCACCATTTTTTTCATTATGATACACATTCGGACTTAAATCATCCCCAAGCTGAAGGCTTGATGAAGCGATTAGCAGAACAACAGGTGCTTTGTAAGGAATATCTCTCAGCAGCAAGCCATATCATCATCACGCTCGGAACGGCATATGTGTATCAAATGTCGACAACCGGGGAAATTGTTGCCAATTGCCATAAGCAGCCCCAACGATTATTTGATAAAAAGCTGCTAAACCTAGACGAAATGAAAGCTGCTTTTTGGGACTTTTACCGGCCCTTCAGGGCACTAAATCCTTCGGCAGAAATCATCTTGACCGTGAGTCCGGTGAGACATCTTAAGGATGGTATTCCAGAAAACCAGCTCAGTAAAAGTTTACTTCGCGTGTTTGTGCATCAAATGCAACAAGAAGTACCCCATGTTCATTACTTTCCTTCTTACGAACTCATGATGGACGACCTCCGTGACTATCGGTACTACAAGGAGGACATGATCCACCCTACCCCATTTGCAGAGCAGTATATCTGGAAGCTATTCAGTGACACGTATTTCGATCAGGAAACGATCCACATCATCAGGAAAATTGAAAGTATCCTAGCGGATCTTCAGCATAAGCCATTCCACGCCGAGAGCAAAGCCCATCAACAATTTCTTTTAAAGCTACTGCAAAAAATGGAACAAATGGGGCCGTCATTTGATTTTTCTAAGGAGAGAGATGCCATCAACAGACAATTAACTACTAAATCTTCCCACGATGACAGCAAAAGCCAATAGACTGATCAACAGCCAAAGCCCCTATCTTTTACAACATGCCTACAATCCGGTAGATTGGTATCCTTGGGGGGAAGAGGCGCTCACACGGTCCCAACAAGAAAATAAACCTATATTGGTGAGTATAGGCTATTCCTCCTGCCATTGGTGTCATGTTATGGAAAAGGAAAGTTTTGAGGATCTGGAGACGGCACAATTGATGAATGAGCATTTTATCTGTATTAAAATAGACCGTGAAGAAAGGCCTGACCTGGATAACATATATATGGATGCCATACATGCAATGGGCCTGCAAGGTGGCTGGCCATTGCATGTTTTTTTGATGCCTAGTCAAAAGCCCTTTTATGGGGGGACTTATTTTCCAAACAAAAACTGGAAAGCCTTACTCAAAAACATCGCTGAAGCTTTCAACCTGCATCATGATCAACTAATGGCCAGTGCAGAAGGCTTTGGAAGAACCCTTAGCGCCAATGAACTGGAAAAATACGGCCTTCGCAATGATGAAGAACAGCTTTCTGTAGCAACCTTAGAAACCGCCGTACAGCAGCTTGTAAAAAACTTTGATTCAGACTGGGGGGGCATGAGACGAAGTCCTAAATTTCCCATGCCTGCTGTTTGGTCTTTTTTATTGGATTACGCCCTGCTGGCCAAAGATCAATCCATACTGGATCAAGTCTTATTCACATTAAGAAAAATTGGCATGGGTGGAATTTATGACCATTTGGCAGGCGGTTTTGCACGCTATTCCGTAGATGGAAAATGGTTTGCGCCACACTTTGAGAAAATGCTTTACGACAACGGCCAATTGTTAGAATTGTACGCAAAAGCCTATCAAGTAACACATGATGCCTTTTTTAAGGAAAAAGTAACAGAAACAGTAGCTTGGCTAGAAAATGAGATGCTGCAAGTAGAGGGCGGTTTTTATGCCGCTTTAGATGCCGATAGCGAGGGCAAGGAAGGGAAATTTTATGTTTGGAATTTCGCTGAATTGAGAGCGCATATCGGAGAGGATTTGGGGTGGTTTTCCGAATTATATAACATTAAAGCTGAAGGTAATTGGGAAGAGGGAACAAACATCCTGTTCCAAACCAAATCCTATGAAGAACTAGCCTCCAAATATGCCTTTCAAGCCGACGAACTAAACAAAAAGCTTAAATCCGTAAAGGAAACTTTAAAAGCAGTGAGGGCAAAAAGAGTCCCTCCTGGATTGGACGACAAGATAATAAGTGGCTGGAATGGACTTGTCATCTCTGGTCTTTGTCAGGCTTATTGGGCTACTGGGGATGAACAGGTGTTAGCTTTGGCCCGCCGCAATGCGGAGTTTATTCTTGATAAAATGGTTGTTGAGGGGCAGCTGTATCGCTCCTACAAAAACGGAATCGCCTACACACCTGCCTTTTTAGAAGACTATGCGAGCATTATCCATGCGTTTATGCAGTTGTATCAGGTGAAATTTGATTCCAAGTGGCTGGACTGGGCCAAGAAACTGACTGACTATGTTATCGATCATTTCTTTGATGAAGAAGACGGATTTTTCTATTTCAATAACCCAGATGCTGAAAAGTTGATTGCGAACAAAAAGGAACTGTTTGACAATGTGATTTCGTCCTCCAATTCCATGATGGCCAGAAATCTTCATTATCTAAGCATCTATTTTTACCAAGACCGCTATCGGGAGATTACCAATAACATGCTGGGCCATATCAAATCCATGCTGCCCCAAGATATAGGCTTCTTGGCCAATTGGGCACGCTTATATTTAGAGCAAACACTTCCTACTGCTGAACTGGCTGTGGTCGGAAGAGGCGCATCGAATGTAGCAAGCCGAATGAAGCAGGCACACCACCCTAATACTATACTTGCTGCTCAAGAGGCGGCAGCTGACAATCCACCCCTTTTACAAGGCAAAACAGGAGATTCAACTGGAAATGCTTTAATTTACGTCTGCTTTGACAAGGTTTGCCAAAAGCCCGTCAGCACTGTTGAAGAAGCCATCGGGCAGTTTCCCACATTAGCTAAATGACTTTGGACCGTTTGTTAGGAGATATATTCGAACAGGAAGACAAACCTGCTGTTTTTGCTGATATTATATTACCCGTACCAATACCCAGAATGTACACCTATAGGGTTCCTAGAAGCATGGAAGCATCGGTAGGAATAGGACACCGGGTGATTGTGCAGTTTGGAACAAAAAAGATTTTGACGGGAATTATTGGCAAGGTGCACAGCAAAGCGCCCGATATTTATGAAACAAAACCGCTGTTGGAGCTATTGGATGAACATCCTATCGTAAATCCTCTTCAAATCAAATTCTGGAGTTGGATGGCAGCATACTATTGTTGCCATATTGGAGAGGTAATGAATGCGGCCTTACCTACTGGTTTGAAGTTGAGTAGCGAGAGCAAGATTCAGCTGAACCCCAATTTTGATGAGACAAAGACTGGTTATCCTATAGATTATCGGGAACGGGTAATTTTAGACGCTTTAGAAAGCAGAGATGAACTCACCTACGGAGAATGTGAAAAGCTGCTACAGGTAAAATCCGCTTATTCCATCATCAAAAGCTTGGTAACTAAGGAAGCCGTCCTGGTTTACGAACATGTAAAGGAGAAGTACAGTCCAAAAGTTGAAAACCGGGTGCGGCTGGCTCATAAACTAACAGTTGACAAGGCATCCTTAGAAGCTTTGTTTGAACAACTAAGCAAAAGACCTAAGCAAGAAGAAATTTTACTGAAATACTTGCAACAGATCCCGGTTTACCAGCATCCCGCCTTAAATGAAAGAGGACTTGACAAAAAAGTTTTGATCGATGCGGGGCTGTCTCCAAGTGCGTTAGGTACCTTGATCAAAAATGGCATTTTTGAAGAGTACAAAGTCATTGTCAGCCGCATTGAAAATTTGGAATCTACCGAAGCTAACCCAAAACTAGCTGATTATCAACTAGAAGCTATTGAAGACATAAAGAAAAACTTTGACTCCCATATTACCGTACTGCTCCATGGGATTACCGGAAGCGGAAAAACGGAAATCTATATTCAACTCATCCAAGAAGTACTGGAGAGTGGATCTCAGGTATTGCTATTGCTGCCTGAGATTGCCCTAACAACCCATATGGTGTCCCGTTTACAGAAAGTTTTTGGGAGCAAGATGGGCGTTTACCATTCCAAGTATTCCGACAATGAACGTGTAGAAGTATGGCAAGGGGTGCTGACGGGAAAGTATGCATTTGTAGTGGGAGTTCGTTCTTCCATTTTCCTACCGTTTGACAGTTTGGGTTTGGTCATTGTAGATGAGGAACATGAAACCTCTTACAAACAATACGAGCCTGCCCCACGGTTTCACGCCCGTGACGCAGCCATCATGCTCGCCTGGCTTCACAAATCCAAGACGCTGTTGGGGAGCGCGACGCCATCCTTTGAGTCTTTTCACAATGTTCAAATTAAGAAATACGGGTATTGCTATTTAAATCGGCGCTATGGAGGGGCGGTACTTCCAGATTTCTTCCTAGCCGATGTGTTGCAGGATCAAAAGAAAAACCTGCTCAAGCTAGACTTCACCAGAATCCTTAGAGAAAAGATTCAGGAAGCGCTTAACAACCAAGAACAGGTATTAATTTTTCAGAACAGAAGAGGCTATGCACCTTATGTATCCTGCGATGAGTGCGGCTATATCCCCGGCTGCGAACAATGCGATGTAAGTCTTACCTACCATCAGTTTAGGGAGGAAATGCGATGTCATTACTGCGGCTTTAAAGAAAAGGTCCCTCTTGTCTGCCCAGCCTGTGGTAGTAACAAGCTCAATACGGTAGGTCAAGGAACGGAACGAATTGAAGAAAGTCTTTCCCTTCTTTTTCCTGAAGCGCGCATTGCCCGTATGGATCTGGATACAACCCGCAGCAAGTTCGGTTACCAAAGAATACTGGAGGATTTTGGTTCTGGAAATATTGATATTCTTGTGGGTACTCAAATGATTACTAAGGGCTTAGATTTTGATAAAGTGACAGTAGTGGGTATAGTGGATGCAGACCGCATATTATATTACCCTGACTTCCGGTCAACCGAACGGGCTTTCCACCAAATTACCCAGGTAGCTGGTAGAGCTGGCCGGAGAGAATCTAAAGGTAAAGTGATCATTCAAACAAGAAGGACGGATCAGCCGATCTTCAGCAAAATCATCGAAGGGGATTTTTATCGGTTTTATCAGGAGGAAATGTCCGAGCGGCAACATTTCTTATACCCTCCTTTTGTCAAGCTAATTAAGATTACCGTAAAGCACAAAGAAGTGCTTGTCGCCGAAAAGGCCGCAAAATACCTTGTCAATTTACTTTCGGAAATCCCTGTTAATAAAATGGTGCTTGGTCCCGAAAAAGCGCTGATCGCCAAGGTGAAAAACCAATACCTCTACGACATCATGATTAAGGTAGGGAAGCATGGAAATGCCCAAGCTCTTTTCAAAAGGGAATTAAATGCCAAAATTGAAGCATTGCAAGGGTATAAAGAGCTGAAATCTGCTCGCATTGTAGTAGATGTGGATCCGTATTGATCGTGTACCCGTTGCTTCTACAGTCAAAGGATCAAGGAAGTTATTAGATATCCCCAATAATCTTTAATTTGCAATTCATTTTAATCCAAATAAAGAACCATAGCTACATGCGGATCGATCTTAAAAAAGACATCTTGCCCCATTTTTTGGGAATAGCCTCTTTTTACCTCCTTGTCTTACTTTACTTCTCTCCCATCGTATTTGATGGGAAAATGATGTTCCAAGGGGACATTTTACAATGGGAAGGTTCTGCTAAAGAAATTTTAGACTACCGGGAAAGTACCGGTGAAGAGGCTTTGTGGACCAACCGCATGTTTGGTGGCATGCCTTCTTATCTGATCAGCCTTGAGTCGGCGGGAGATATTACCAACCTGCTGATAAAAATTGCAACCCTGGGGCTACCCCACCCCATCAATGCGCTTTTTATGGGCATGATTGGAATGTATGTATTTTTGATAAGTTTTAAAATAAGGGCCGAAATTGCCATCATGGGAGCCTGGGCATTTGCTTTCAATACCTTCAACTTGATAAGTCTTGAGGCAGGTCACAATGCCAAAATTTGGGCTATTTGCCTTATACCCTTACTATTTGCCGGGATCCATATCGCTTTTAACGGGAAAAAGCTTTTGGGGGTGGCCTTGACAGCCTTTGCCCTGATGCTTCAGCTTAAGTTTAATCATGCCCAAATCACCTATTATACGCTAATTGCGGTGGTGATATATGGCATTGGACAGCTGGTGTATGCAAGAAATCAAAAGCAGCTACCTGAAATGCTGAAAACAGTAGCGATTCTTATCCTGGGTGCTCTACTCGCTGTCGGTGCCAACGCTGGAAGGCTGTTGCCGGTAATAGAATATGGGAAATATTCCACCCGGGGTGAAACCAATCTTACCGCAGATGAGGCCTCTTCAACAGGTCTGGACAAAGAATACGCCTTCCGATGGTCCCAGGGCAAACTTGAATCGTTGACCCTTCTCATCCCCAATTTCTACGGAGGAGCTTCTCGGGATGCATTACCCAAAAATTCCGCAACGGAGCAGGCCCTGAGACAAAATGGTATCGCCCCTGCAGAAATCAACAGTTTTATCTCCGGTGCCCCTACTTACTGGGGTGATCAACCGGGTACTGGAGGACCCATTTATGGGGGCGCCATCATGGTATTTCTTTTTGTATTGGGCATTATCTACGCGCCTGGCAAGTATAGAAATATCTTTCTTGCTATAACTATTGTCTCTTTGATGCTTTCGTGGGGGAAAAATCTACAGTGGTTTAATTATACGCTCTTTGACTACCTGCCGGGCTACAACAAATTCCGAGCGGTATCCATGGCATTAGGTGTAACCCTATTTGCCATTCCGGTATTGGGCTGTTTGGGTTTAGAACAAGTCATCCAAAATACCCAAAAAAAGGAGGCGATTAAAGCTTTATTAACAGCCTTTGGTATAGTCGGCGGGCTGTCTTTGGTGCTCTTCCTGTTTGCGGGCATGTTCGGCTTCCGCAATGCTGCTGACGCCAATTTCCCCGATTGGCTCACCAATGCCCTACAAGAAGACAGAAAAACGTTGCTAAAGAACGATGCCTTCCGGAGTTTCATCTTCATCACGCTTTCTGCGGGTTTAATTTTTGCAGCTATTAAACAGAAGATTAGCAATTTGGTCGCCCTGGCAGCTGTGGCTATACTTGTAGTGATTGACGTATGGATGGTGGATAAACGTTACCTGGATAAGGAGAGCTTTATTGAAAATCCAAGTGCTTCTTTTTTCGCCCCTACACCTGCCGATCAGAAGATCATGAAGGACCAAGAGTATTTCCGGGTGCTGAATATTTTTGAAAGTACCTTTAACGAGGCCAGGACCAGCTACCGATTTAACAGCATTGGAGGCTATCATGGTGCCAAAATGGGCCGGTACCAAGACCTGATCGAACAAGCTTTGTCGCCCGAGATTAACGGGTTTATCCAAAAAGCGCAAGAAGGGAATTTTGATTATGACAACATCCACGTCTTGAACATGTTGAATACCCGTTATATCATGGCCGGCAGAGATGAAAATGCGGTTTTCGAAAATCCTTCCGCCAATGGCCCAGCGTGGTTCCCTCAAGAAATTTTCTATGTTTCTTCCAATACGGAAGAAATGACCATATTGAAAGAGCTTCAGACCAAAACGCAAGCTACCATCAACCGAAACGAGTTTGGGGAGGTAGCCATTGGGGCGGGAACAGTCGACTTGATCGCTTATCAGCCCAACCGTCTCAACTATACAGTCAATGCCTCCAGAGGCGGTTTGATTGTCTTTTCGGAAGTCTATTATCCAGCTGGCTGGAAGGCCTTTATCAATGGAGAAGAAAAGGAAATCTTACGAGTCAATTACCTTTTGCGGGGAATCGAGGTTCCGGAAGGTACTTTAGAAGTTGAATTGCGGTTCGAGCCTTCCACGTATTACAATAGCTCCACCATAATGGTCGTCGTCCAATATCTTATCTTATTATTACTGATTGGCGCGCTTGTGTTTACCTACAAAAAGCAGTAACATGGAAGAGAAGGATAATGTAGTCAGCTTTTACGACCAATTTGCCGACCAACAGGAAAAGACGGGGATCAACTCGCGCCACTTGAGTATTATTGACAAATTGGTGAAGGCAGGCTTAGCTCCCCATCACCGGGTATTGGAGGTGGGATGCGGAATTGGTACGGTGAGCCATTTGATTGCTAAAAGAACTTCCAAGGGTCAAGTACTTGCTGTAGATATCAGCCCAGAAAGTATCCAGAAGGCAAGGCAGCTTTGGAAAGCACAATCAAACCTGCATTTCGAAGTATCCGATATGAAGGGCTTTGTCAAACCCAATCAGGAATTTGATTTCTTTGTGTTTCCAGATGTGCTTGAACACATCCCAATTGATCAGCATTTTCAAATTTTCCAAACGGTAAAGCGTCACGCCCATCCGCTGTCGGTCATTTTTATCCATATTCCCGCTCCAAGGTTTTTGGAATGGATGATTAAAAATGAGCCGGCCAAGCTCCAGGTTATCGACCAACCATTGGACTCCGGTCAATTGGTTAAAACGGTTACAGACAATGGCTTCTATCTTGATAAAATGGAGACCTACAGTGTTTTTTACCAAGAGAAAGACTATCAATACTTTGTATTCAGAAATCAAAACCCCATCACTACGACCACTCCTTTAAGCAAATGGACGGTCTTTGCAGAACGTTTGAAGATAAAAATTCGTCATCTCCTTCCTTTATAATCCAGCCATTGAACTAGTACACGCGTAAGACGAATGGAGTTATTTGGATACTAAATGATCATCTACACCTATCCCATATCAACAGCCTTTACCCAAAGGGATATTGAGATGATCCGTCCGCATGGATCGATCCGCGCCTTTGTTTTTACGAATGATCCAATAAAACTGCCCTTTTATTTTATTCTCCAGTTTTTTCAGCTGCTTTTATTCCTGCCTAGGACCACCAAGTATTTGTGTTTTTTCGCAGGCTATCACAGCGTTCTCCCCGTGTTTTTCGGAAAGCTGTTTGGCATTTCCGTGTTTATCCAAAGCGGAGGAATGGATGCCATGAACATGCCGGAAATCAATTACGGCAACTTCAGAAAGAAATGGCTGCGCAAGGCTACGGTGTACAGTTTGAAGCATTGTAGCATGATCTTGCCCGTGGCAGAGGCACTGGTACAATGCAACTACACCTATGACCCAAGGATCAATCCCAAACAGGGGCTAAAGAACCTTATTCCTGATCTTTCTACGCCCATCCATGTCATCCACAATGGTTTCGATGCCGATTTTTGGGTGGATGAACAAAAGCCAAAGCGTCCATTTTCCTTTATCACTGTAGCTGTAGGAACGAGTCAAGCCAACCGGGCGGCTGTAAAAGGCATTGACCTTATTCTCGATATGGCCAGCCGTTTTCCCAACTACGTTTTTACCTTAGTCGGTGATCCACATTTCCGGTCAGAGCTTCCTAACGTAAAAGTTATGGGAAAGTTGACTCCAGCGTTGTTAAAGGAGGAGTTTAACCAGCACCGGTTTTACCTTCAGCTTTCAACGTCAGAAGGCTTCCCCAATGCGCTGGCTGAAGCCATGCTTTGCGGCTGCATCCCCATAGGATCGGCTGTGGGAGCTATTCCTGAGATCATCGGCAATACAGGTTTCTTGCTTCAACAAAAAGACCAAGCGCAGTTACACGAATTGTTCCTGCAACTTCCCAAGGAGGATCTTGACCATCTGAGAATCTCCGCTCGACAACGGATCCAGGAGCATTTTAGTTACGAAAAGCGACAAAAGGCACTATTGGCGATTTTATTGGGTGAAAAACAACCAGAAGGGATTTAAAACCTGCCATTATTGTTAGCCTATGAAACCAACACCTGATCAATGGGTATCTTTGAAAATTTACTGAGACTCAGACTACAGCCGGCGGAGATTGTTTACAAAGCCCCGCTATCCCCCTCCGTCTTTCACTTCCGCTTAAAAAGTGAGAAACTGAAATACGCGGGATTTGTGCCGGGTTATTTCTTGCGCCTAGGCGTCGGCATGGACAATGAAGCATTAGGCATAAGGGATAAAGTCCGAAGTTATACAGCTTGGGATTATGATGCCAATGAAGGCACGGTCGATCTAGCAATCGCCACGCACAGCCAAGGTGTCGGCACCGAATGGGCTAAAAATTGCCAAGTGGGCGATACCGTCTTCTTCACCTGGCACAAATGCAAATTGGTCGTCGACGATGTTGCGGATAGCTACTTGATGATCGGAGACCTATCGGCCTTGGCCCATTTGTACATCATCAACCGACATCTGGAAAACAAGCAGGTGCAGGGCATTTTCTATAGCCAAAATCTCTCGGATTTATACAAGGACAAGAACGGTACTGAGCCGTTTTCTTTTTACGAACTGCCTGTAAATCCCGTTGAGCAGCTTAAAGAAAAGATTGAAGCAGTAGTACCGACAATGACCGGCAAAAAAGTGGTGTATCTCGCAGGAGACAGTAGGGTTTGTGTGGCGTTGAACCATTTCTTCCGAAAGGAACTACAATGGGATACCCGGCAGATCAAAACTAAGCCCTTCTGGAATCCGAACAAAAAAGGCTTGGACTAAAAAATGAGGCAACAATCCCTATTTTTGTGTTTGATCTGAGTCATGGGCAAAATTGTCAAGCAGAGCTTTTTCACCACCATCTCCTCCTATATTGGCGTCGTTGTCGGATATGTCAATGTACTTTGGCTGTTACCCTATGCGCTAAGCCCTGAGGAGATCGGTATCTTCCGTACCATTCAGGATATGGGGCTGCTGCTGGTGCCTTTTGCGCAACTGGGCTTAGGCCATGGCATCACGCGTTTTTATCCTCGTGTAAAAAACCATCAATTCGCCTTTTTTACCTTTAGCCTTTTCTTGACGCTCCTTGGTTTTGGAGCAGTAGCGCTCGGATTTGTGGTTTTCAAGGAGCAGCTTGTTCAAGCCTACGCCGCCAACTCTCCGGAGCTCATCAATTTTCTGGGTGTGGTATTGTTTATCACACTCTTTGCTGTGCTCAACTCCGTACTTGATGCCTTTACCCGATCTTTTATGAAAATCGCGGTGCCGACTTTTTTCAGGGAGGTTGTCCTGCGTTTGCTGGTAAGCGCCATCGTGGGTGCTTATCTCTTGGGGTGGTTAAGTTTTGAGCAACTGATGTGGGGACTGGCCGATATCTACCTCTTTACGCTGCTGGGCATGATCATTTACATGATAAAGAATGGCATGTTTAAGTTGCAGTTTGATTGGTCTGTATTGACTTCGGGATTCAGAAGGGAATATCTGCAGTATAGTCTCATCACCTTGCTCGGGACGGCGGGATCCATTTTGATTATGAAGATTGACAGCCTGATGGTGACTTCTATGATCGGCCTAGATGCCAACGCCATTTATGCTATAGGCTTTTCGATAGCGGTGGTGATAGAAATGCCACGAAGGGCGGTATCGCAGGTAGTCATGCCCGTTATTGCGGATAAATTTGCACAAAATCAGCCCCGGGAAATCGATCAGCTGTATAAAAACGTGGCGGTCAACCAATTGCTCTTGTGCCTACTGATTTTTCTAGGGATTTGGGCCAATATTGACAACCTGTATCATTTTGTTCCCAACAAGGAAATTTATCAGGCGGGAAAATGGGTAGTGCTATTGATTGGCTTGGGAAAACTCTCTGACGTATTGTTTTCGGTAAATGGAGAAATTATCGTCTTCTCCCGATTTTATGTTTTTAATATCACCTCTACCTTATTAATGTGCTTGATGGTGGTGCTGCTTAACCTGTTAATGATTCCCATTTGGGGTATTGAAGGAGCGGCTGCGGCTTCCCTGTTGGCTATGTTCTCTTACAATCTCATCAAATACGTCTACATCAAAAAACGGCTGGGCTTTGATCCTTTTAGCTGGGATATTGCTAAAATCGTGGCACTGGGGCTGTTGGTATACGGGACAAATCATTTTTTAATCCCCACCTTCGAGCCTGTGCTGCTGGATATTTTACTGAGATCAGGAATGATTGCGCTACTATATGGCTTGGGGATTTGGGTGACGAGGATTGCGCCGGATATGCAAAAGATGGTGTGGTTAAAATCTAGTAATTTTTTACGAAATCACCTTCAGTAAAAAACTTCCTCACCTTCTCGCAAATCCACTCCACCTCCTCTTCCTTCAAATAAGGATGAAGCGGTAAGGAAAGTGTACTCTTGGAGATTTTTTCCGACATAGGTAAGGAATTGTGGCTGCGAAAGGCTTCCGTCATGTGAATCGGCTTCGGATAATGAATGGCCGTGCCTATGCCCTGTTGTTCCAGATATTGCTTGAGCGCGTCACGCCGCGCTGTCTGTATCGCGAATAAATGCGCGTTGTGATCCTCTTCCAATATCCCCTCAGGCAGACGTAATGCTGCAATGTCTTTTAATTTATGCAAATAAATAGCAGCAAGCTTTTTTCTAATCGTTTGCCAAGAACCAAAGTGTCGCAATTTGACATTCAAAAAAGCAGCCTGAAGGCTATCGATCTTGCTGTTTCTGCCTTGTAAGGGATGTACATCCCTTTCCGATTGACCGTGGTTTAACAAGATGCGGATCTGTTGCTCTAAAGCTTTGTCTTTACACGTAATCATGCCAGCTTCGCCAAGGGCACCGATGTTTTTGGTCGGGTAGAAACTATAGCAACCCGTATCGCCAAAACTGCCCGCACTCCTCCCCTGCTGCCAAGCCCCAAAAGCCTGCGCGGCATCTTCTATAACTTTTAATCCATGCTGACGGGCAAAGCCCATCAGCCTAGGCATATGCACCATCTTCCCATACAAATGGACAGGAATTATCGCTTTGGTTTTTGGAGAAATCACGCTTTCAACTGTCTCTAGCGTCATCAAACCTTCCTCGTTTATATCGCAAAAGATCGGCTTCGCCCTCACATTGGCTACCGCTTCGGCGGTAGAGATCCAGGTCAGTGCCGGTACAATGACTTCATCCCCATACCCTATCCCCGAGGCTTTTAAAGACAGTTCCAACGCATCGGTACCATTGGAACAGGCTATAGCATGGGGCAGGCCGAGCATCTTCCCAACATTTTCTTCCAAGGAATGTACCTCTTTTCCAGCCGAAAAGACACCTTCTGCCAGCACGTCGGCGAACTTTGCCTTCAGTTCCTCACCGAGATGCTCGTGCATGGTCTTTAGCTCAAGAAATGGGATCTGTCGTCTCATTAAGCAGCTGGGCCAGTTTTCCCGTTAAAAACTTCCTGTCAAATGCTTCTAAATTCACCTGTTCGCCTTCTCCGGGAGCAATTCTTTGCGCTTTTAGATAAGCCTCCATTTCTTCTAAAGCTTCATGCTTAAAGACCTTTCCCGCTTTTGCCTCTTGGATGATGGCCGCCGCGTCACCATCGGGATCTCCTAAGGCGATAATCTTCCGGCCGGTAGCCATATATTCAAACAGTTTGCCGGGGATGTTTCCTTTGGCATTTTTGGTGTTGGTCAGGATCAAAAGCAGCAGGCTAGCTTGTCGATAGTAAGTAAAAACCTCCTGATGGGAAAGGTAACCCGGAAAATCCACATGCGACCGCAGCCAGGTATCTTCCCGAACATATTGCTGCACCTGCTCGCTAACCCTACCTACAAAAGTCAGCTTGACCTTCTTTTTATTTGAAGAAAATGCATTTTTGAAAGCTTCCATAAAGGGAATAGGGTTCCGGATTGCATCAATAATCCCGGTGTACACCACATGAAATGCATCCGTGTCAGGTGGCCTTCCTAGGAAATCCGGTAAATCGGCGCTATCAAAGCCATTGGTGATCAGGTTTACTTTGCGTTTCCCGATCCTTTCCAGCTCCTGTTGAAAAGTTGGCGAAATGGCAACTACAGCATCGGCCTCCTTTAAGACCGAAAGCTCCAGTTTGTGATGCCAGTTCCTTACCGGCTTGATCATGGGAAGGGTGTCCAAAAACTCCCAAGTAGACCAGGGATCGCGAAAATCCGCCAGCCAAGGAAGTCCGGTTTTCCTCTTAACATTTCTCCCTATCAAATGAAGGCTATGCGGCGGTCCGGTGGTGATAACGGCCTTGATGTTGTTTTTTTCTATCATGCTGAGGATAAATTCTACCGATGGCTTGACCCAAAATACCCGCGGATCAGGCACCAGCAGGTTGGCCCGCATCCATATCGCCAATTTGTCCGTTATGCTTTTCCTATTGTTTTCGAGAATCACCCCAGGATCTTTTACGGGAGTTGCTTTAATACTCCTAAAGATGCTGTAAGGCTCCCAAATGGGGAATTTCAGCACCTCGGTATCCTTGGACACTTCTTGGAGCAATGATTCATCCTTCAGTTCAAAATCTGGATTCTCCGGAGTGAATATTACCGGTTCCCAGCCATATTCCGGGAGGTACTTGGCAAATTTCAGCCATCGCTGTACCCCTGACCCGGCACTAGGCGGCCAATAATAGGTGATGATCAGTACGCGCTTCTTTTCATCCATAGCGTAAAGATAGGATTTTTAGTGGAAGACAAGAGTAGGTATAGAAGTGATGGAAGGGATAGAAGAGCGCTCATGAACCACCTTCCCTTCCATCCCTTAGTCAAGTTTCTTCAATTCTTTTTATATTTGGGAACCTAGCCTCAAAACACAATTACTTCAACCCGAGCACCATGAACCGATTTGACCGCGTCACGTCGATTTTGATCCAATTACAATCCCGCAAGGTGGTCAAGGCCCAGGACCTGGCGGACAGGTTCGGCGTTAGTCTGCGCACCATCTACCGGGATATCCGATCGCTGGAGGAGGCCGGCATTCCGCTCTATGGTGAGGCTGGCGTGGGTTATTCTATGGCGGATGGCTATCGTTTGCCCCCGATCATGTTCACCAAAGAAGAAGCCATCGCTTTTTTGACGGCGGAAAAACTGGTGGAAAAGCTCGCAGACCTAGAAACGGAAAAAAGCTATAAGGAAGCGCTCTATAAAGTTAAAGCCGTGCTGAAAGGTCAGGAAAAAGAACTGCTGGAAGAAGTAGAGGAAAGGATCATTGTCAGGAAAAAACTCAACCCGCTTCGCGGCAAGGGCAAAAGCAAGATGCTTCCCACCATCCTTCAAGCCATCGCTCAAAAAGTGCTCTTGTCAATGGAATATTTTTCTATGTACAAAGAAGAAAAGACGCAGCGACTGGTTGAGCCCATAGGCATTTTTTATGAGAGTGCCAACTGGCATTTGATTGCGTATTGTAGGCTTCGGGGCGATTATAGGGATTTTAGGATAGACCGCATTGTGCAGCTCCATCAAACTGAGGAGCATTTTGTGGATCAACATCCCTCCCTGACAGAATATCTTAATGCTTTAAGCCATAAAAAATCACTCACCAAAGCTGTCGTAAGGATCAAGAAGGACGTGACCAAGTATATTGAGCAGGACAAACTGTATTACGGCGTAGTCATGGAAAAGGAAGAGGGAGACGAAGTGGAAATGACCTTTCTTACGGACTCCATAGACGCCTTTGCCCGATGGATGATGATGTTTGGCAAAAAAGCCACCATCTTAGAGCCGTCCATACTGATTGACAGGGTGATTGCCTTAGCCACCGAAACCGTCACCATATATCAAGAGAAATACGCGTATCTAAAATATTAACCTAAAAACCGTCACCATGAACTTACCAGAAGGATATCAAACCGTCATGCCCTACCTGATTCTCAGGGATGTAGCAGCTTTTATTGATTTTGCCAAGAATGTTTTTGGCGCCACAGAGCTTGCCCGTTACGGCAACGAAGACGGCAGCATCGCCCATGCTGAAATCCAAATCGGCGGTTCTACCATCATGATGGGCCAAAGCAACGATGATTGGGGCGTACAAAATGCCGGCCTGTATATCCATGTGGACAATACCGACGCCAGCTTTCAAAAAGCAGTCGACGAAGGCGCCACCGTCATTATGCCTATTGAAAACAAAGAATATGGTAGAACCTGCGGGGTCAAAGATCCCCAAGGCAATACCTGGTGGATCACGCAGGTGTTGGGCTAAGGAATTTGTCTAGCGGTCAAAGACTGATAGCCGATATTGATACCTATACATTTCAATGAGATCAAGGCAATATCCCTGACCGCTGTTCATTGGGCTAATGCTGAGACGGAAGCAGGGCTATGAAAATTAAGGCACGGATGGATGACATCGGCACCATTGTTAAGCTGGCTTTGTACAATAAACTCCAACTGCTGGAAGCAACGGAATCGTTGTATAAAACTAGGTTTTTACCCATGGGGGAATGCCAGATCCATAGCATCTTAAACACACGCTTTGACAAACAAGCAGCAGGAGAACGTTTCCGGCTGCCCGTAATTCCCGTATTACAACCCCATAGCGTACAACCTTGTACCGTTCCCACGCCCATTTCCTGATATTACCTTCCCCATGCCCTGCATTTTTCTATATTTGTAATTCTACAAACCAAAAATACTTTTACCATGACCTATACACCTTCTGCCGCTAGATATGACAGCATGATATACAGAAACTGCGGAAAAAGCGGATTAAAATTGCCAGCCATTTCCTTGGGCTTATGGCACAACTTCGGCGATGACTTTTCGCATAAGAACAAACAGGCCATCTGCCGTACCGCTTTCGATTTAGGGATCACCCATTTTGATCTTGCCAACAACTACGGCCCACCTCCCGGCAGTGCGGAAGTCGCTTTTGGGAAAATGTTAAAGGAAGATTTTGCGGGATACCGCGATCAGCTGGTGATTTCCTCCAAGGCGGGATACAACATGTGGCCGGGGCCTTACGGGGAATGGGGCAGCAGAAAGTACTTGATTTCCAGTTGTGACCAAAGTCTAAAGCGCATGGGTCTGGACTATGTGGATATCTTCTACTCTCACCGTTTTGACCCCAACACACCACTAGAAGAAACCATGATGGCTTTGGATCATATTGTCCGCTCGGGCAAAGCCTTGTATGTAGGGATTTCCTCTTACAATTCCCAAAGAACCCGGGAAGCCTATGCCATTCTAAAAGATTTGGGCACACCTTTTATCATCCACCAGCCCAGCTACTCCATGCTTAACCGCTGGATTGAAGAGGACGGCCTATTGGATACTTTGGATGATTTAGGTTTGGGATCTATTGTTTTTTCCCCCTTGGCGCAGGGGATGTTGACCACCAAATACCTTGATAACGTGCCGGAAGACAGCCGCGCCAGCCAAGGCAAGTCCCTCAACCCCACCTTCCTCAGTGAAGAGAATCTCTCCCGCATCCGTTCCTTAAATGAAATTGCCAAACAAAGAGGGCAAAGCCTGGCACAAATGGCCGTTGCCTGGACGCTGAGGGGTGGTAAGGTGACCTCTGCCCTGATTGGTGCCAGCAAGCCAGAGCAAGTGGTCGATTGCGTCAAAGCCTTGGATCATCTGGAGTTTACGGAACAGGAATTGAAGGAAATCGACCAATATGCCAAAGAAGGAATGATTAATATCTGGGCGCAATCGGCAGAATTGGAATGAGTGACGGCAGGGATGGAAGAACTTCACTTCCATCCCCGGCTCGCTTACATCTCTTCGTCCGATTTAATCATTCTGCCCTTTCGGGACTAACAGCCGGTTCTACTACCCACAGACACCTTCCATGCTCGATTCCACCCTCCGATTTTTCAAAAGTGCCGATTTTGCCAAAGGGGTTGTATTGGCCTTGGCGATTTTGATTGTGTTGGCCGTCAGCTACTGCTTTGGCCAGAGCAACGTGGGCATTAGCCTTACCATGGGCATGTTTATCAGCGCGCCGGCCAACTTCCCCGGCAGCAACCGTCACCGTGTCAATGGGATGCTCGCCGCGATTCTTTTGGGCATGATGAACACGGTAATCATCAATATGGTCGCCAGCCATCCATGGCTGTTAGCTGCCGTGATGACACCCATGGTTTTTGTGGTTGCCTATCTCTCCGTTTTCGGTTTTCGGGCTTCTTTGGTTTCTTTTTCAGGGCTGTCGGCCATTATCTTGAGTCTAGCCCATCCGCATACCGGCACCGACATATTTATCCATGCTGCCTGGGTGGGCGTGGGGGGACTGTGGTACCTGCTCCTAACAATGTTGAGTCAATTGGTAACTCACAGGAGCCACACCGCGCAGATGATGGCCGACTGTATGCAACTAACGGCCAAGTACCTGCAAACCCGAGGGGAGTTAGCCTTGCGTAGGGGTGATAAGGGGGTGCTGGAAAAAAAGCTGTTTGAACTTCAAAGCACCATCAACGCCAAGCATGAGAGTCTGCGGGAAATTCTCCTCAGCTCGCGGAAGAATTCCGGGCAGTCCAATTTTACCCGTCGCCAGGTGCTGATCCTTATCGAACTGATCGATATTCTGGAGCTGGCAATTGGCAACCTTCCCCATGTGTTTCAGATGGAGAAAAGCTTTAAGCAACAGCCTGAGCAGCTTCAGCCTTTTGTGGATCTGATTTTTACCATGGCCCGCCACCTGGAATACCTTTCCCACGTAATGGACAGTAAAAAGGGGCTGGAAGAAAACACCAGCATTGAAGCGCTTTTGGTAAAAGCCAAAGATAGCCTCCACCAGTTCCGCAGCATGCCGCCTCGAGCAGGTTCTTACGAGGAGGTACTATTGCTGCAGAACATCTACGATTATCTTCAAAAGCAGGCACAAAAGATCCGAGTTATTGAAAAAGTGATGCGGAATCTGGTAGACCAAGATCAACTTTGGTCCAGGCAGAAGGATTCATCCAAGTTTATTACTACGCAGGATTACGACTGGAAAACCTTTACGGACAACTTCAACTTTCATTCGCCTATATTCAAGCATAGTTTAAGATTGACATTGACAGTGTTGGCGGGTTTTATGATCGGCATCGTTTTTCCCTTTCAGAATGCCTACTGGATCTTATTGACGATTATTGTCATTATGCGGCCCGGTTATACCCTGACCAAGGAGCGTTCAAAGCATAGGCTTTATGGTACCTTGATTGGTGGCGCAATAGCAGTCGCAATCGTCTTCCTTACCCAAAGCGAGTATGTATATGGGATCCTAGCCGTCGTCACTTTTATCATGGGTTTTTCATTGGTACAGAAAAACTACAAAAGCTCCGCCGCCTTTATTACGCTCAATGTGGTTTTCATTTACGCCTTGTTGAAGACCGACCCGCTGGATGCGGTGCAGTTCCGGGTGTTGGATACCTTGATTGGAGCTGCCCTGGCCTTTGTTGCCAATGCTTTTTTCTGGCCTTCGTGGCAGTTTTTGAATATGAAGGAATTCATCATTTCCACCCTTCAGGCTAACCGTGATTTTCTTCATGAAGTAGGCAAATTTTATAGGGAGAAAAACATGGCCGATCCTTCCTACAAGCTCTGCAGAAAAAGCGCCTTTCTGGCTGTAGGAAATTTAAATGCGGCGTTTCAAAGGATGAGTCAGGAGCCCAAGCAGCAGCAAAAAAATCTGGACAAGATCTATGAAGTAGTTGTGCTTAATAACACCTTTCTCTCTCTGGCGGCCTCTTTAGGCACCTATATCCGACATCATAAGACTACCGAGGCATCACAGCATTTTGACAATTATATGGCAGGAATTAATACCAATCTGGATGTGGCGATCAGGTTGTTGCGACAAGAAGAGGTAAGTGAGGCTCCCAGTCCCGACCCTATACAAGAGGCTCAAAACTATCTCGATGAGCAATACCAAAAGCTTGCCCACGCCTCGCCTTGGGAAAAGGGCGCCGCCTTTGCCATACTGCCACAGCAGCTGCAGGAGGTAAAGTTGATTGCAGACCAGCTTAAATGGTTGCTAACCATCTCCGAGAATATAAAAACCACCGTCCGTACTATTGATTTGGCGTAAGGCCACAGAAAAGTAGAGAAACCATTGGGCTTAGAAATGCCGTCCACTATTCCCTACCTCTGTAGCAACCCATAGACACATGGTTTGCTATGCCTTGCGAGGGGACTTTTACTACACAGTTTTTTTGTCTGGTATATCCTTTGATTGAATGAAAGGAAACTAAATCACGTAAACCATGACAAATCCAGAACAAGACAAACATCCACAGGAAAAATATCCCCAACCACCCTACCCGGATCAAAAGCAGTCTGTGCCGGGAACTGAAGATGAAATGCAGCCAAAGGCGGATCATGGGGAAGAAAGCTATAAAGGATCCGGCAAATTGGAAGGCAAAAAGGCAATTATCACTGGAGGTGACTCAGGAATTGGACGGGCTGTGGCCATTGCCTTTGCCCGTGAAGGAGCTGACGTGTTGATCTCTTACCTCAGTGAGGACAAAGACGCCAAAGACACTGCCAGATTTGTAGAAGAGGCCGGTAGAAAAGCCGTTTTGGTTAGAGGTGACATCAGTGAGGAAGCCCAGTGCAAAAAAATCATTGACAAAGCCGTTGAAGAGTTTGGCCAGATAGACATCCTAATAAATAATGCGGCTTACCAGATGGCAAGAGAAAGTTTGGAAGAAGTCAGCACCGAAGAATGGGACTACACCTTCAAAACCAATATCTACGCTATGTTTTGGTTGTGCAAAGGTGCCAAACCCCATATGAAGCCTGGAAGTACCATTGTCAATACCACTTCCGTCAATGCCTATAACCCCAAACCTATCTTAGTCCCATACGCGGCGACGAAGGGAGCGATCCAAAATTTCACTTCCTCACTGGCACAACTTTTTGCTGATGACGGCATTCGGGTCAACTGTGTGGCTCCCGGACCGATTTGGACCCCGCTTATTCCTTCCACCATGCCGCCGGATAATGTCAAAGAGTTTGGCAAAAATACTCCTATGAAACGGGCTGGACAGCCTGCAGAACTGGCACCAGTATATGTGTTGTTGGCTTCCAACGATTCGAGCTACATGACCGGTGCAACAGTACAAGTCACTGGCGGTACGCCTACCATTTAGGCCGCCTGTCATATTTTAATAAATCAATAGAAAACCCTGGGCATTTCCTGGGGTTTTTGTTGTTGGTGCTAAATCCATAAGATGACGGAGACTTATGCTACAAAATGGCTATCTTGTCTTTCATTCATAACCACTATGCTCAAAAAACTCCTTCTATCCCTCCAAAAAAAAGATCCCGTTTTTCAGCAATACCTGAAATATAAAGATGCCGTAGACCAATACTTGGACTACCTCAGCGAGGAAACCCATCTGCCAGTGGCCCATGTGGTGAAGCAAAACAATATCCGCAAATACCAGCAGATGTATAATTTCCAAGTTTTTGTCGAGACCGGGACTTTCCTGGGCGATATGGTAGAAGCCCAGAAAAAGTATTTCAAAAAAATCATATCGGTGGAACTTGGCGAAGATTTGTATCGAAAAGCGGTGCAGCGCTTCCAACATGATCCCCACGTCACCTTGCTACAGGGAGACAGTGGCCTACGCTTAAAAGAAGTAGTGGCCACACTTGATGAGCCGGCCCTATTCTGGCTGGATGGACATTATTCGGCGGGTATCACGGCAAAGGCCGATAAGAATACCCCTGTGCTTGAAGAATTGAAGACGATTTTTAGCTCCTCCTTGCCTCATGGTATTCTAATAGACGATGCCCGTCACTTTGTTGGACAGGAGGATTATCCCAGTATCGACGAGCTGTGCTTTTTGGTTAAGGAACTTGCTCCGCAAAGAAAAGTTGAAGTAGCGGACGATATCATTAGGGTCATGCCTTGACAATCGATTAGCTAAAGCCCATAGCTTGCTTAAACACCTTTCTGTACATTTTAAAACTGGCGTAGCGGGGCTGGAACAGCGGTTTTTTAAAGAAGAGGCGCAACGCCTCTTTATTGCTGCTTTGTCTGATCATAGCATACCAACGCAAAAAAAGCTCTCTATTGAGCACTTCTTTGGGGAAAATACCTGCCTTTTCGTTGCCTTTGCTTAGCTCGGCAAACAAGTTAAAGTAATCCATTAAGCTCGGCTCACGATCAAGTCTTGGATGGATTAAGGACAGATGGGTTTCTTGAAGCTGCACATCCTCTGCAATACCGAATCGTTGGTGCACATAACTGATCAGCTGTTTTTCTCCTTTTTTCATCAAGTCGGCCGTCTTAGACATATTCTGCTCATGTATACGGTATTGCACCAATACCTTGTCCAAGTTGGCGACTGGAAAACGTTCTGCCATGCGAAAGGCAAAGCGATAGTCTTCCGCATACGCCCAACCTTCATAGCCACCTACAATGGAGATGGCTTCCTTTCTGAACATGACGGTAGAATTAACGAAAACGTTTCGAAACAACAATTCCACTGCCACTGACGTGGCTCCTGTGGGCATGAGGTAATACTCGCCGGTGGAAATGCCTTGTGCATCTATGACTTCTGCCTGCCCCCCCACCATCATTAACTGGGGATGGCTCTTCATATAGGCATGTTGACTGGCAATGCGGTCCAGCATGGCGACATCATCCGCATCCAACAAAGCAATTATGGGGGCTTTGGCCTCCTCGAGCCCACGGTTTCTGCTGTACACGACGCCCCGGTTTTTGTCATTGCAAATCAACCGCAGTCTCGGATCGTCATAATCTTGCACAATCGCCCGGCTTGCATCTGTGGAGGCATCATCAACCAACAATAATTCAAGGTCAGCAAAGGTTTGACGCAAAACGCTGTCAATCGCCGCTTTTAGATAGGCTTGGCTATTATAAAAAGGAATTAAAACCGTGACGGAGGGATTGCTCATCATAATTGTATCCAATGAGGGAGAATTAAGGCGGCTGGATCTGCATCAGTATTCACCCACCTGCTGGGGGATATCACTATTTTGTCTGGGTTGCGGTTAAGCCATTGACCCCACCAGCTGAAACTGCTGTTGGCAATGATATAATGGTGGCAGTGGCTCATCAACTGCATATCTTTATAGCTGTCACTATTCTTGTTCCAATCCACATAAACCGCGTTTTCCTCCCAAAGGTACTGTCTACACCACGCCGAATCGTTGGAGAAAAACACGAGTAATGGGTTCCCTAATCTATCCTTCATCAACTGAATTGCTTTCAGATAATAATCGAGATCACATATTCCTCCCAACACCGGATGGTCAAGGTAGTCGCCTCTTCTGACATGGACTGCGACTGAGGGTTGATGCTGCAACCTATCCAAAAATACCGCATTGCTTCCAGTAAGCGGCTCTCTAAAACGAAATGCCTCCCTGAGTTGCTCCTCTACCTGCTGAATATAGCGATAATGCTGCCAATAGCCCCAAAAATAGCGTGGAGAAGCATCTTGATAAATAGTGGGATCATATCCGAACTCTTCCGGCTCGTTATAGGCTGCCCCTTTGGTACCATACAGTCTCCGCAATTTCCTTGTCAGCCAATCCCTTGCTTCAGCCTGATAAAGACGCAGTTCGAAAGCGCTAGCCTGAACTACTGGGATGCCAAAGACTTTTGTCAACTCAAAACCATGGTGGTGAGAATAATCTTTAAACCCGGAGAGATCCGCTTTTACTTTAAACTGCTGTTGAAGCGATCGATAAAAGGCATATTGAAACATCTGGTTACCCAATCCACCCAAGAATTTAACGATTTTCATCTTTCCAGCCACTATGTTTTACTTTGTGATATTTACGCCTAGCAATAGCCTTCTGTAGAACTCCCCAAAACGCTCCGGACCGAAATTGTCTTTTGCATATTGATAAGCTTGTAGGCTGAATTCTTTAAGTTGATGCCTCTGCTCACATAATAGCGCCACACACTCCACAAAATTGTCGATCACGGCATGGATGTTTTGCTCATTTTCTATTAGGAAGCCGTTTCGTTTGCCTTCGGAGGAAATATAGGCGGGGATTTCTCCCACCGCAGTTGCAATCGGAACGACACCATTGCCCATGCCTTCCATCATCACCAGGGGAAACCCTTCCCGCCAGGAAGTCACAAGGATTATATGGGCGGAGCGGTAGAGCGCCGTCAAGGCATCCCGATCAAATATTTCTCCTGCGAAGTTAAGTTGTGGTATCTGCTCCTTTTCCCAATGCTTAAAATCCCCTACCATAATAAACTCAGTTGGCAACTGTTGAGCAGCACAACGCCGAGCAATCTCGATAAAGACTTCTGGACGTTTTTCTGGTGCATTTCTGGAAACAAAAAGCACCGTAAGCCTACCTAGATAGTCTTTGGCAGGGGGATCAGCAGGAATATGCGATTGATTAGGAATAATGGTAAATCGCTCCAAATACTGAAGATCCAGCCCTTTCTCCTGATAAAGTTGGCGGAAATCCCTTTTGGTTTTTTCTCCTAATATCACCCGTTGGTCAAGCCTTGGGACATGGGGCAAGCTATAATGTTCGGGTCCGTTGGGATCAAAAGTAAATGCATGGATCAAATCAACGACTTTTACATGCTTTGCCAAAAAAGGGATCAGTTCGTAGAAGAAATGGCTATGACAGCCGAAAGCCACCGCCTCCTGCTGTCGATTGATGGCATCGGCAATATGCTTAAGCATAAGTTTTTTAAAGGATGGCTTTTTAGCCCAGCGGCCTAAGGTTAGGGTATCTGCATAGGATTGAAATTCCTTTTTAAAACCATCATTTTCTGATTGATCGGTAATAAAGCACAGGGATCGTTCAGATCTGAATACCTTTAAGATATCCGCATGAACCCGTTCTCCGCCTCCAATTTGCCAAAAAGGGAAAAAGAAAAATAGCCTGTAGTCAGCTTTCAATTTCCATCGGATATAAGGATAACGCAGGAGCGCTTTGGCGTTGTCTGTTTTCCTCTCGATCAATTTATGGATTGGTTTTGGCATAAAATGCGATGAGCTCAAGAATGGTCATTAATTTCAAAAGCCCTATCCAATTGAATAAATACGGCTTGCTTGGTAAAGAAACTATTAAAAAGCGCTTTTCCCCACTCACTCTGCTGACGGTATAAATCAGCATGCTGCAGCAATCGGCTAATGTGGTGCGCAAATCCAGTAGGATCGTCATCCACCAGACATCCATTGTTGATTTTGTTAGGTAAGCCATCTATGCCCCGCACGGTGCATACAATGGGAAGCCCATAGGACAAGGCTTCTACCACTTTAATTTTTACGCCCGTGCCGCTGAGCATCGGGCATATGGAAATCTTTGATTGACGGTAAAAGTCATCGAGATGCTCTACAAAAGACAGTTTGCGCACATTCGAATATTCTCCTATATACGCGCATATTCTTCCAATCACACAGATGTTTAGCTTTTTCGATAGCAAGGGATATACTTCCCCAAAAAACCATCGGGCAGAGCGGATGTTGTGGGGATTATCGCTGGCTACATAGATAAGATCGAAAACCTTTTCCGGCACAATGCTTTCCTGAGGAGGATCAAAATAAGGTGGAATCAAGCGGAGCTTCGTTCTCGAAAACTGTCCGAACACAAACTGTTCGTCAGAGGAAATGCTCCAAGCCTCGCAAAACAGGTTGAGCTTTTCGATCTCATCTTCAAAGGTAGGTCCCAGTTGAAAACCCTTCTTGCCCTTGTGATGCAAGGTTAAAAAATCATGGGTATCTACAATGGTTTTCGCCCCTGCAACCAAGGGTGTATTAATTAAATCAGCCCAGTATAAATAGCTGATAATGATATAATCATATTTTTTAGCCTGAAGTATGCTTTCAAACTGTCTTTTTTTATTTATAGAAATATCCGTATTCAAGCTGCTCTTGTCTCCAAACTGCTTTTTGTACCGCTGATTAGGGATTTTATAATCCAGCAGATATTTTATCCGATTGTCCTTAGACGGTTTTTTTTGAATAAACTGTATATTCTCTGCCAAGCCGGAACGTTTAAACGCCTCAATATCCTCTTCATTCCATTTACTCATTCCTTGCTGCAAGCTGACGAAATCTACCTTAAAGTTTCGTTCCTCAAAATAGCGCAGCAATTGCAGTGCACGCGTCTTGTTGCCCGCATTATTTTCTAATGGATTTTCAGGAAAGAAATACAAAACACGCTTCATGGCTGTTGTTAATTTTTTATCATGGCTTTATACAAACCTAAAGTCTTCTTCATGCAGTCTTCTAATGCAAAGTGTTTTAGCCGCTGTTGCCCCTGCAACCTTAGCTTCTCTTGCAGGGCTTGGTCAGCAACAACACTCGAAATGGCGCGTGCTATATCTTCTTCTGCATAAGGCTCAAAATAACACACAGCATCGCCTCCAACCTCGGGGAAACAACTGCTTTTACTGACGGCTACTGGACAATTGTTATGGAAGGCCTCCAGCAGCGGCAATCCAAAACCTTCATACAATGAAGGATACACAAAAAGCTGGGCATTTTCATACAAGGTTTTTAGCTGGCCGTCGCTGACCTCTATCTGCCTTACCGAATTGCTAAGCTTAAGCCGCAGCAGCAATTCCCGCTCCGCTAAATTAAAAGTACCGCCACCGGCACAGAGGACCTTCAGATCTTTTTCCTGCTGCAATACCAAAGCACATGCCTTGACAAAGCGCACAAAGTTTTTGTATCCATTACGCGCTCCTACATATAAAATATAGCGCTGCGGCAGGCCGTCCACGCTTTCTCCTGTTTCTGCGATGGGATACAAACCATGATGAATGACGGTAATTCGCTGTTCTTCCACACCAAAGACTTCCCTCAGATCATTTTTTGTAGAAGCAGAAATGGCGATGATATGGTCAGCTCTTTCTATCACCTGCCGCTTATAAGTAATAAAAGGATCTTCCTGAGGGAAAAATTCAGGGAACAGCTCATGTGTCAGATCATGAACGGTGAGCACAAAGGGTTTTTTAAGACGTGGTATAAAGTAAGCATCATAATAGGACGGATGGAACAGGTCAAACTGGTTTTTTGCTATTATAGATCGGCAGTACCTTTGGTTAAAAGCATAGGTTCGAGAGCGGCTCACCAACCTTTTACCCCAGGTGGGTGACATCGGCAAGACATCAGCCGGCAGGTAATGGTTTCGGGACACCAGCACGCCCCGATCGATTTCTACATCATCTTGGGTTTGCAGAAACTGTTGCAACACGGCAAAATAGCGGGAAATTCCCCCATATTGCTGCAATGAAAAAGTCTGGTGGTCAAATTGTATCTTCATCCCTTAATGTTGGACTTGAGCTGCTTAAAACGGTAGCGCCAGTAGGCAAGCTGGCCAAAGTATTTTTTTATCCACTTGGCTTTATCAGCCTCAAATGCCGGATCATCTTTGGCTGAAGATGCGCCATCAAGCGCAAACTTTGCGGTGAGGATGTCGCAGTATTGCCATTTGAATTGAGGATCTGCCCAACACTGCATGTTGAGATAATGGTCAGCATACAGGCGGTATTTTTCCTCAAAGCGGTATTTTTCAAATACTGTTTTAGGATACAAGATACTTTGATGGCAAATGTTGTTTTTGGCAAGAAAATAACCGTCAATTTTCCTGCCCACCGGACTTTCTTCATACAGCACTTTGGAGTAATAAATCGTGTGTTTATCTTTCAGGACCTGAGCCATTTGGGAGATGCCCGGCAACAACAGGTCATCGGCACCAAGAAAGAGCAACCATTTACCGTTGGCATATTTCAAGGCCTTATTCATCGCATGGTAGATACCCCGATCCGGCTCACTACGCCAATAGGCAATTCGATCGTCCTGTACCTCCAGAATTTCAAGCGTTCCATCTGTGCTCCCTCCATCGATGACAATATACTCGATATCCTTAAATTGCTGATCAACCACACTCTGTATGCACTGGCTAAGCGTATCTGCAGCATTGTAACATACAGTGATGACAGAAATTAGAGATGCATTTTTATTAAAGCTGGGCCTTGTGTTGTATCCTCCTTCCTTCATGCCTTATCCTAACTTTTTTTTGAGACCGTTCCACATTCGAATCAAAAACAGCGAGGGACCTTTACGGCCAGACCCATGGTTAGGGTTACTGGGCAGGTGAAAAAGGGTTGTTGTGGTCTGTACCCACCTTGGCCTAAAGAATCGGCTATATTTCCTGACAAGATTTTTCTCACATTGCTGAAAACTTTGATCCGGATTGCCTTTGCTTTTGTGCAAAAGGTGGAAATCAATCACATAACTGGCATATCCTTTTACCTCTGCCTGCAGACAGATATCCGCCCCGTAAAGATGAAACCCCTCGAGGTCTCCAGACAGCCCAATCCCTAAGCCGTTTTTGACCATAATGAAGTGCTCATCCAAGCTTTGAACCTTTAAGGGTAATTTACCTTTGTTGGCCAAAGTGCCATCCGGATAGGACACTTTGTAGACGATATGGTTTGGTCCTGCTGCCCCGGCATTGCCTGCTATGGCCCAAGTCGGGTCCAAAGTGTCCAGCTCCTCTATACGCGTCTCCAGCTCCTTCCTATGGTGAAATTCCAGCAGAATATCTTGATGACATAAAACAACATATTTACCTCTCGCCTGCTGGAGCATGGTGTTTAGTCCAGAATAGGCATCGTAGGTATTCGATTGGGTATTGTCGACGTAAAGGAATTCGCAGCTAATCGGAGAAAAGCCCGCTTGAATAAATGAAGCCACCATTTGCTCGTATTCCGGCATATGGTTGACCAAGGTGCAAATGGAAAAATCATAAGTGTAAGACTGCTTCTCTACAGCCCTTGTATGTGTTAGTAGTTCGTGCATATTAACCTCGGTGATTCCAAAAATACAATTTATAACTAATAACGGACCAGCCTTTGCTATCGTCAGGCTCAAAAGCAATATGTTTTTCTATTTTTGTACCGATCACCTCAAACCCAACGAAACAACAGGCATCAATGCGACAGATCCTCAAGAAAATTATCCTATGGCTGCGGCAATTGCTGCGGGATCACTTCCATCAGGACAATCCCTTGTTTCCCTACTACCTTACCATTGGGATATCTTTTGCAATCTTCGTAGTCAGCTTGAATGCATTTGTGGAAATCACCGAGGATCTTAAACAAGATGAGTTGGTTGTTTTTGACGACAGGGTCAGCACTACGATCCAATCCTATAGGCATCCTTCCCTTACGCCAGTTTTTGAGTTTATCACTCATATGGGAGATCGTGTTGCCTACCTCATTGCATCCCTGCTGGTGGCAGCTTTCTTCTATTTCAAGTATGGACGGTGGAGGTTTACCCTGCAGACCATTTTGGTTTTGCTGATCTCCTCCCTATCCAATGTGGTGCTAAAAAAGGTGATTGCCAGAGAACGGCCCACCTTTGAGCATTTGGTTGCGGTATCCACACTCAGTTATCCCAGTGGTCATTCGATGAGCGCCATGGCCTTCTATGGTTTTTTGATATACCTCAGCTTCCGTTTTGCCCGATCCTGGGCGATCAAGGGGCTTGCTCTTCTAGGCTTCGGGTTATTGATCCTGCTTATCGGTATCAGCCGCGTTTATCTGGGCGTTCATTACCCCAGTGACGTAATGGCGGGCTTTATTGGCGGGCTGATCTGGGTCGCCTTTTGCGCAGTAATTTTTAACATCATTGGCCTGTACCGACAGAAGGAGGCCCAATCCCCTTAAGGATTGCCTAAAAGAAAAAGCGGTTGAATGCGGCGTAGCCTCTGCGCTATTTGTCGGCATTTTTTATAATTTGCAGTTCCTTAAGGATTTTTCACTAACCCAAAAAAACGAATGATCAACAGAAGAAATTTTATACGAAACAGTACCCTCACAGGAATCTCCCTGTTCGGATTAACTGAAATTGTAGAGGCAGCTATGCCCGCGGCTGGCTCTTCTATCAAGCTCAACAATGGAGACAAGATCCTTTTTCAGGGCGATTCTATTACCGACGCGGGGCGGAACAAAGAAAATCACGGCTTTAACAGTCCGTCCATCCTGGGCGGTGGCTATGCTTTTTTGGCTGCGGCAGAACTGCTACATAAGCATGCCGAAAAAAATCTACAGATTTATAACAAAGGCATTAGCGGCAACAAAGTTTATCAACTGGCAGACCGCTGGGATAAAGATTGTCTGGAGATCCAACCCAACGTGTTGAGCATTTTGATCGGAGTGAATGACTATTGGCACAAGCATACCGGCAACTATGATGGTACCGTGGAGGTTTATCGCAAGGATTTAACTGCCTTGCTGGAAAGGACCAAAAATCAGCTGCCTCATTTAAAAATGATCATCTGCGAACCCTTTGCCGTCAAAGGTGTTAAAGCAGTGGATGATTCCTGGTATCCCCAATTTGACAGTTATCGGGCAGCGGCTAAAGAAATTGCCTCGGCTGCTGGGGCAATTTTTGTACCCTTCCAAAAGGTATTCGATGAGGCCGAAAAACGAGCCCCGGGATCTTATTGGACTACTGACGGTGTTCACCCCTCCTTAGCAGGTTCTCAGCTTATGGCGCAGGCATGGCTTAAAGCAGTTAAATAACAAAAGGCCTGGAAGTGAATTCCAGGCCTTTTTTCTATCAGGTGCCTCCGTAAGAAGGCTTGTCAATATCCGGTTTGTTCGGATTTCTGTTGGCATGTTTTTCCAGATGGGATGGAATTTGTTCTTTATCCGTATGTTCCTGCCTAATCTCATCTTCTCTCTCCAATTCATCGGCTGTCTTCCCTTCTTTAATCTGTGCTTTATTCCGGCCGGAATCAGAAGGGTTGGCCTTTCTTGATGGAGAGGGATGGTTATTTTGATCTTCTATTTCTGCCATAACGATAGTTTTTGGTTTAAGAATATGTTTTGTAAGCGTCTATACCGCCATCTTCCTGTATTAGCGAGATCCGTCACATAAATAATCCAGCTTGTCACATTTTTTTGTGGCGGTGATAACGATGCTGTATCATTGTTTCAGTTATCATAAACAAAAGTCAGACCGATTATGAAAGAAAAGCTTTTACCCTTTAGACAGATAGAATGGTGGCTGATGACCATCCTGATTTTTTTGATCGTCCTTACCAATACCTTAGGAGCAAAAGTTCCTTTGGATCGTTTGGCTCACAGCAGTCACCTTACCGGCAAATACTTCGCCTACATTATGATGCCCTTGGCGTTGTATGCGGCGTTTTATCTGGTTCATATAAAAATTGTCCCATCCTACCTGCAGGATGGGCAAAAAGCCAAAATGATTTTGTACACACTGCTCACTTTTCTCGGATCATGGTTTATCGTTGGCCTCTTCTACGTTGGAGGTGATTTTGGGGACACGCCGTTTATGCCTTTTTTCTTTACTTCAATCGTTATTTACATTGGCTATTTGCTAGCAGTAAAGATTATTGACCAGCTTTACGTATTGGCAAAAACCACAAGGGCTATTTCCTACAATGTCATCCGATGCATTATTTTATACAATTTCGTTTTCCTTTTCCTCACCACGATCAACCAGTATTATCATAAGGTAATCTTGATCGGCTATGCTGTAGGAATTCCCATTATCGTGCTCCTGTTGCTCTACAACTACTTTTTGATCTTTAGGATGAAGGTCACTGGCAAAACAAAAGTAGCCAAAGCTTATACCCTCCTTCTGCCAATCACCTTGTTTATCGTAGCTACAGTGGCAAGCTTGGCAGACGGCAAAGGAGAAATATTTCTCGTGGGCGCAGTGGTATCGCTTTTTATCCTTGCTATTTTTAATCCCCTTGTCCAAGCCGTCTTCTACCGATATTACAGCGTACTTGGAAAAATTGACCGCCTGACCAATCAACTTGACCAAAGGTCAGCTGATCTGCAGTTTTTGCGCTCCCAGATCAATCCACATTTCCTCTTTAATGCACTAAACTCCCTATACGGTATGGCCCTGCAGGAGCATTCCGAAAGAACGGCTGAAGGCATTCAGAAGCTGGGCGACATGATGCGCTTTATGTTACATGAGAATAATCAAGATAAAATTGCGGTAGAAAGAGAAAAACAATACCTGATCAACTATGTGGATCTACAGCTGCTACGCACAAGTGGACAGGAAAATATTGAAATCGTATTTAACCACAGTGACCAAAACTGTATGGGCGACATTGCACCCATGATGCTAATCCCCTTTGTGGAAAACGCTTTTAAACATGGGATAAGCCTACAAAAACGCTCTTGGGTAAAGATCAGTCTACGTTGCATGGAAAATACCGTCCACATGGACATCAACAACAGCATTCATAGAGCAACAGGTGAGGATCCGGAAAAGCAATCTTCAGGAATAGGTTTAAATAACGTGAAACAACGATTGAGCCTCCTCTACCCCGGCCGCCATGAGCTTGTCATTAGGGAAAATGAATTAGAATATTTTGTACATTTATCCATACAATTAAAGTAAGCATGCTTAAAGCAATTGCCATAGATGATGAACCCTTGGCCTTGGAGGTGATAAAAAGTCATGCCTCCAAGGTCAGTTTTGTAGACCTTCAGGAAACCTATACCGATGCCTTTAAAGCCATTGCTTATCTTCAGCACCATGAAATTGACCTGATATTTCTGGACATTAAGATGCCTGATATTTCGGGGATGGAATTTGCGACCCTGCTAAACAACAAGCCGATGATCGTTTTTACTACCGCCTACTCGGAGCATGCCGTCAAAAGCTTTGAATTAGATGCCGTGGATTATCTTCTAAAGCCTTTTAGCCTTGCGCGATTTACCAAAGCCTGCGCTAAAGCCCATGAGCTGTGGCGGTTGCGCCGTCAGGAACCATCAGCAGATTACCTGTTTATCAAAACAGGCTATGAGCAGGTTAAAATCTTTTTGAAGGATATCCTCTACCTGGCAGCGAATGGCAACTATATCACCTTTCAACTGGAAGGAGAGAAACACCTTTCACGAATGACTTTCGGTGAGGCAGAGTCCATGCTGAGCAAAAACTTCGTAAGAATTCACCGCTCCTTTATTGTCAACAAGGACAAGATAACGAAAATAGAAAGGCACCAGTTGACCCTGGGCCAATCAGTTGTTCCCATTGGTAGCAGCTACGCCGACAATCTTCCGATAAAGTAGGTACGGAAATTGGATGTTGTTCCGGCAAAATCCAATTGCATGACAGCATCTGAAACTTTTAAGGAGAAAAGAAGAAAGCTTCTTTTTGATCTGACCCTGATTATTTTATCTACCTTCTTCCTGTTCTGGGGCCTTTACAAGGCGCAGAGCTTTCTCATACCCATTGCCACTGCCGTTCTTTTTGCCTTGCTCATGATTCCGGTAAGCAACATATTGGAGGCTTGGAAAATCAATAGAATCGTAGCCTCATTGATCAATACCATGCTGCTCCTGCTGCTTACCTTAGGCTTCTTTTTCCTTATTTCCGTCCAGATCAAAGGGTTTTTGGAAGATTGGGACCAAATTGTCGAGACTTTGCAGCCCAAGGTCGAAAGTCTGGAAAATTTCATTTTAACCCATACACCCGTTGACCGGCAACAGCTGGAAGAATACAAAAAGGAAAATGATATCTCCAGTTTATCAGGCAGCGGTAACGGAACAGATGCTGCTTTTCGGGTACTTCAGTCGGTGTTTGGATTTACGGCTGATTTCCTTCTAACTTTTATCTATATTTTCTTCCTCATCAACTACCGACGGAGATTTAAGTTGTTTCTGTTAAAGCTCTTCCCCCGGGAAAAACAGTCAGAGGCTTTGCGCGTAATCGTCAAGACAGCCAGAGTAGCACAAAAGTACATGTTCGGGAAATTTGTATTAATTATTTTTCTGACGGTGCTTTACGCCATAGGGTTGGGCATATCCGGGGTGGACAATTTTGTATTTATCAGTATATTGGCCGCCCTTCTTTCTTTGATCCCGTACATAGGAAATATCATCGGATTTGGGCTTGCAATGGCTTTAGGAGTTGCTTCTGGTGGCGAATCTGGAACCTTGCTTGGCATCGTAATCGTTTTCAGCGTGACCCAGTTTATAGAAACCTACATTCTGGAACCTTATGTGGTGGGAGACCAGGTGGACATTCACCCCTTCTTTATCATCGTCACGGTGATATTGGCTAATATCATTTGGGGAGTGATGGGAATGGTCCTGGTTGTACCATTAGTTGGTATGCTCAATGTGGTGTTAAAAAATGTGGACAGCCTCAAAGTGTTCGGGTTCTTGTTGGGAAACGGAGATGATGAGGGACAAGTCGATGACAATACAAAGGTGGTTTGAGCTTAAATTTCGTGGATAATGCCTGAACTATGGAAGATTTTGTGGTAATTTGGGTATAATTTTCATCCACCTATAAATACATTACTATGTACACGGGAATACTTCATCTTCATTCAGGAATGGCTTATTTGGTACTTTTGGGATTAATTGTCTGCATCCTCTATGCCATGGTAGGGGCTCTTTCAAATAGAGAATTTACCGATAAAGACCGAAAATTCGGACTGATAGGATTAATTCCCGCCCATTTACAACTTCTGTTTGGATTGATCCTTTATTTTGTCAGCCCCCTCGGATTTTCCAATTTATCCGGTGAGACCATGAGCGACTCGCTGTCTAGGTTATATGCTTTGGAGCACCCCTTGATCAACCTGATTGCCGTTGCATTGATTACGATCGGTTATTCAAAGGCTAAGAAAGGAACGGAAAGCAGGAATAGGTTCCGTAGCATGTACTTGTTTTACGGAATAGCTTTCATCCTTATTTTAAGCCGTATTCCTTGGACTACCTGGCTAAACTAAAATCACGACCTGCTTATCACCAAATACGTCTCTACCGCACATAAGTAACAGATAAGGCTAACATCACCATCAGATAAGGTAATGTTAGCCTCTCTTTTTTGTTACTAAGCTTGCTCAAAGCGATAATTAAGCAAGCCATCTGAACGTTTTAGGGGTTCCTATTAAAAAAGTCGGACATCCAGCAAGGAATATCCGACTTCTCTTTGTTCTTGATTTACGTCGCTTAAATATTACCAACCTGGATTTTGGCCCAGAGCTGGGTTTCTGTCGCGATCAGCTTCTGGAATGGGATATAGGTATTTTTTATCATCCCACTCGCGAGCACCTGGGTTCCATATGACCTCTCCTGACGTACCGTTGGATAGCTGAATTCTACCCGGAGCCGTTGAAGGCGAAACATCTACAAAAGCTATTGCGGGATTAGAAGGTGTTGGGCGGGTGCCTTGATAGAACAATACATCCATGACGCCGTCACCATTTAAATCATATTCTCCCAAGCCAGGTACATACATACCGTTCATAGGCGCGTCTTCGAAAAGCTCTCCCAAATGCCATCTGATCAAATCATCAGGACGCAGCCCTTCAAACACCAATTCAACAGCCCGCTCCCGAACAACTTCTAAAAGAACGGGATCGGTAAACTGGCCACGGTAGTAGTCAACCAAGTAAGGATCAGCCACTGTAGGCAAGGTGGTCAACGTGGGTCCACTGATACCAGCCCGCTCGCGCAGTGCACCGATGGTTTCCGCCCAATCTCCGGGAGTCATTCTGCCCAATTCGGCAAGTGCTTCTGCTTTATTCAACAACACCTCGCCGTAGCGCATAATAATGTGTGCGTTGTCATTTCGGCTTTCGTCATCATAGGGGAAGCGCTCGTCATAACTCCATTTGATCGGCTGATAACCGGTAAAAGTCTGGTTGAAGTTAGGCGGTGCAATAATGGGCACGCCATTTTCGGTGCGGTGGTAGTCCCCCAAACGGATGGTTTGCTTCAGTCGAAGATCCCTATTTTGTACTTCCTCTATAAAAGGAGTGGTTTTGTAATTAGGATCGCTGGTAAATGGCGTACCATCCAGATTGAGGTAAGTATTTATAAAGTTACGGGTAAGACTAGGTCTGTTGCCGTATGTAGGGCTGATGAAGCGTCGGTTTGCTGAGCTGAATACCTGTAAGCTGGCGTCCAAGGTGACAGCAAGAATAGTCTCATCTGCAAATGGTGTCTTCGTGATGAACAGCTCGCGGTAAGAACGTTCCAACAGAGGGCCTTTATGCACAGTAAAGCCATTGATATCGTTGGCTGCGGCCACTACTTCTTCATACCAGTCATTGGCGGTATGTTGCATATTATACTTGGTGTGGTATTTCCTCAATGATGCCTCGTACAACGCTATTCTAGTTTTATAAGCACGGGCAACATTTTTGGTAATCCTTGTAGAACTTGGGTCTGATTCCAACGTGATGTTATCAATGGCGAAATCCAAGTCCGCCAGCACGTTATCCATTACATCAAAACGGCTGTCTCGAGGACCATGCAAGGTAAGACTATCCGTGATCTCAATGGTCCTATCTATCCAGGGTACATCACCAAAACGCTTCACCTTATCAAAATAAAACAGCGCCCGAAAGAACCTAGCCACACCTATGTAATGGTTTTTCTCGGCAACTGGGCTATTTTCCGCATTCTCAATGAAGTAGTTGATATTTCGGAGATTGCTCCAGCTCCAGCCTGAGCTAGTTATGGGACTCAGTGCGTTGGGTGACAGATAAGTGTCCACACCATTTCGTGCCACGATATCTGACACATCATCATCTTGAAAAACCCCCACATCTGGGTTGGGAAGAATGTCGTAAAAGGAATTGGTGTAAAGTTCAAGGCCACTGGCAGAGCCAAAAATGGCCTGCTTGGTACCGGTATCCACAGGTGTTTCGTCCAGGTCACAAGAGAACAGAACGCCCATGGTCAATACTAGAAATATATATTGAAGCTTCTTCATGTTATATCAAATTAGAAATTAATGGTTAAACCTGCAGAAATGGCTTTCAACATGGGATAATTATAGCCATCCCCACTTGAACCGCCACTTAGATCACGGTCAGATCCATAAATATTGGTAACGTCAGTATCCCTTGTCCATTTGTACATGGGTGACCAAGTCCAAAGGTTTTCTGCGGATACATATACCCTTACATCGGTTGCTTTGATTTTAGATACAAATTGCTGCGGCAAAGCATATCCCAGTTGAATATTTCTTAAGCGGATATAAGAGGCGTTTTGCAGATAACGATCATTGGGAATGTTCAATGCACGTCCCGTACCCTGAGCAATATAACCCACTAAGCGAGGTAGGTAAGCATCATAGTTTTGGAGCTCCTCCCTAAACATATTGTTCTCGTGCCAAGCAGGGTACTGGTTGTATGGACGGTTGTATTGGCCCCAGAACCTTGATTCAGGTGCGGGATAGTAGTCTTGCTTTAATACCCCTTGGAAGAAGGCTGACAAAAAGATACCGTTCCAATCACCGTTGAGGTTGATACCAAAGGTGTAGCGTGGCTCCGAATTTCCAATGATTGTCTTATCACCTGAATCTCCTACCCTATTTAGCCCATGATAAATTACATCGTCTCCATCCAGATTTTTAAATTTCAGGTCACCTGGATAATTCTTTCTGGTATTGGTATTGGGAATATTGGCCTGAGAAGGAGAATTGGCAATCTCGTCTTCAGAACGGAACAAGCCTTCAACTCTATAGCCCCATATTTCTCCAATACGCTGTCCTTCATAGTAGTCATCAAGGCGTTTTTCCTCATTGTTGTACTTGGTAATGATCGCACGATAATCAGACAAAATCACCCTTGCATCATAGTTGAATGGTTTATCCGCCAAAGTAAAAGCATCCCTCCAGAATACGGAAATCTCCCATCCTGTGGTTTCCAGATCGGCATAATTGCCTTTGGGTACGCTCGTCCCGTAAATTGCGGGGAGTGTCGGACCGGTAGTAAACATATCCGTAGTCCAGCGTCTGTACAAGTCTCCTGTAAATTGCAGCTTGTTTTCCAAACTGGAGAAATCTAAACCAATGTTACCCGTAGTGGATGTTTCCCATGTCAAACCTGCAGGAACTACCCCAGGTTGTCTGGTTGCCTGTGGCCTCACGCCATTGATGATCCTACCCATCTGGCTAATTCCGAAATTTTCGGTAAAGGAGTATGGCGCAATGTTACCGTTGCCCAAGGAGCCATAGGATGCACGTACTTTCAAGGTGGTGAGCAGGTTAGGGTTGACTTTCCAGAATTCTTCCTCGGAGACTGCCCAACCCACAGAAGCTGAAGGGAAGAATGCCCATTGTTGATCGGTTGGGAATTTAGAAGAACCGTCGTATCGACCGTTGATTTCTAAAAGGTAACGGTTTTTGAAATCGTAATTTACCCTGAAGAAGCCACCGGCAATGGCCCAAGCTTGATACCCACCGGTAGTGGTGATGCTTTGACCCAAGGCCAAATTGATGTCATCGGCATCCGCATATACAATACCGTTACGCTGTACCGTCAGGTTTTTATAGACAGACCTTTCATAGTTGAACCCTGCCAAAAGACCAATGTTATGTGCGTCATTGAAGGATTTGAGGTAATTGGCATATACGTTAGTAGCCATATAATCTGTAGTCCTTCTTCTTTCCTGGATATCATTGGTGTTGGTACCGGTGTAGCCTATTACACCTTGGTAACGGCTATAGGGTACTTGCACCCGATTCTGTTGAGAGGCGATATCATTGGTTTGAAAGGTGAAGTCGGCTCTGAGGGTTAAGCTTTTGTCAAAAAACTCCGCTTTGGCCGCCGTTCTATTTTTCAAGAAGCGCTGGGTGTTATCCACACCGTTTCTCCCAATGTAGTGGTCTCCAACTGTATAGGCAGCTGGGAAGGATAACGTGCCGTCGGGGTTAGTCAAAGGCGCTAAAGGGTGGCCTTCATCGGCAATATTCCTCCATATCCCGCTTCCTTCACCCACGTTCAAGGGTTGATGGTAGGTCATACGGGAATATTCCGTATTGTTCTCCACTTGGAGCCAGGGGGTCAATTGAATGGTTCCTTTAGCGCGAAGGTTGTACATTTCGTAAGTGTCAGGATTATATCGGAACAAGCCATCCTGCCCGTTGTAACGACCGCTGACATAGAAGGCAGTTTTATCATTACCTCCAGAAAGGGTCAAGTTGTGGTCCTGTGACAGGAAGTTATCTTTATACAAATGGCTATACCAGTCCGTGCTATAGTAATACATGTACTCGCCTGTAGAAGGATTGACCTCTACCCTTGGGAGTGAAGGATCTTCCCATCTTCTTTTTATCTCCGCCAAATAGGCAGGTGAAAAAGGCAATGTCTTGTTCACTGCGGTAGGTGTGTTGCCATTGTCGTTCCATCTGGACCAAGCATCGCTAAATCCCTGCGCCCATGGATAGGATTCCGTAATATTATCCGGTACGGTTGTAGGAGATTTGATGGAGAAGTTGTTGGAGTAAGTAATCGAAGTTTTTCCTTGCGAGGCGGATTTGGTCGTAATCAACACCACCCCAAAGGCCGCCCGGGCACCGTAAATAGATGCTGAAGAAGCGTCTTTCAATACGGATATACTTTCGATGTCATTGGGGTTAAGCATTCGTGGATCACCTTCCACCCCATCGATCAAAACCAGTGCGCTACCCTGCTGGCCAATAGATGTAGTACCACGGATATTAAAGCTGGGAGACTGCGTGGGTTTGCCGTCCAGCATCCTGATGTTCAGGTTAGGCACCGCTCCTACTAGACCTTGGGCGACGTTTGGAATGGGACGGTTCTGAAAAACTTCAGATGTAACCTGGTCCACTGCGCCCGTTAGGTTAGCCTTCTTTTGAATACCATAGCCTACTACCACGATTTCATCCAAGCTCGCCATGTCCTCGGCCAAGGTTACGTCTATGACACTTCTACCGCCCACAGCAATCGTTTGGCTTTCGAAACCGATAAACGAAAATACCAAAGTGGAACCCTCGGGGACCGTGATAGCATATTTGCCGTCGATATCCGTGGCAGTTCCTATAGTAGTTCCTGGCACTGAAACGGTTACCCCGGGTAGCGGTTGTCCTGATGCATCAGTCACCGTTCCTCTGACGGTAACATCCATTTTGCTCACCACGGTCAACCGATCTGGACTAAAAGGGACCATCCCCGGATTGGCCATCAAGGTGCCTGTGTCAAGACAGAATGCGCTAATGGCAAGGGAGAACATCCCTGTCCTGCACATTACCTGCTTAAGTACATTTGTTTTCATATGTGTCTGTTTGGTTTGAAGGTTATCTTAATTGAATTCGGTTTGTTATTAATTCCTAATTCCATTACATAATTATCCCATGTTGTTTGGTTATAAGAACCGCTCATTCGCTTAGTGCCGCAAAGGTGCCTAAGTTCATGATGATTTGGTAGCTGTTAATATGATGAATGTGTTAAGCTTTGTCCGGTCGGGTAACAATACCATAAACACATTATCCCCGATTCAGATAAGGGGAAGGCGATAATAGGAAGGATAAAATCTTTCGGTCATGTAGTTTCGGGTTATGTCTATTGAACTTTATTTTGGCCAAGGTACGTATTAATTTAATGAAAATCCATGGAGCCGCAGGGGAAGATTTTTGCGCCTTTAAGTACTGTTGCAAAAACGATTGAGCGTTAACAAAATAGCGAAAAATGAAAAGTAGTCAGCTAGTAGATTATTAAAAAATGGAGTGGTAGATACAATCATAAATATTGGAGCTTCTTATTCTATCCCTATAACATTAGCAAAGGTGCCCTTCTTGCACCATTCTGTCAGTATACCTCAGCATCTGGATCCAAAGCTTGGGATAGTACTTTGTCAGGCAATGCAAAGGCATAAAAAGCATCACCTGTAGGCGTTCCTAATCGGTTACCACCTCCTGCGGCAATCACGACATATTGTTTGCCGTCCACCTGGTAAACAGATGGAACTGCATAACCACCCGCGGAAAGTTTGTATTCCCAAAGTACCTCACCCGTCTCCGCATCAAAAGCCCTAAACATTTCATCGGCTGATCCACCTATAAACACTAAACCACCTGCGGTAGCTACACAGCCGCCGAAGTTCTGCGTACCTGTATCCGCTATGCCTTTCTTCTTCAATTCGGGATAAGTTCCTAGTGGCACCTTCCACTTGACCGTCATGGTAGTCAAGTCCACCGCGTTTAAAGTACCCCAGGGAGGACGATTTGCAGGAAAACCGTCTTGATCGGTAAACAATCTGTAGCCGTTCAGCACGTAGCGTTCGATGTTCTTGGCGGCAGATGGAGGGTCTTTTTCAGAACCAGCCGTCGAATCTTTAAGAAAGGCCAATAAGGCATCTATTTCAGCCTCATCCAACTGCGCGAAGGCGGGCATCAGCCCCTTCCCTTTTTCAATAATGGAATGAATCTCCGTATCGCTAAGCTTTTCTTCCAAATTGCGTAAAGAAGGATAGCTATCTTTTTGTCCCTCCTTGTTACTTCCGTGGCAGCTGGCACAATTGGTCATATAAACAGCATATCCGGACAATGCACCTTTTTCACCAGCCTCTTCCACCTTTTTCATCTGTAGAATCATCGGGATCTCGTTGGCATTCACGTAAATCATGTTGTTATGGCGGTCGTAAGACAGCCCTCCCCACAGTATGCCTCCTCTGGTGGCAGGCATGGTCAAGGTTCCCTCCATGCTTGGTGGCGTGTACATGCCTTCATTTCTGTACTTCCGCATTTCCCTCTTTACATAGTCAGCAGCTTCAGGGGATATGTTAGTTATCGTTGTACTATCGAATTCCTGGCGCACTACCAGTATGCCTTGATCAAATGCCTGAGTGGGGAATGCTTCTTCACCGGGGACGTTGGAAGCAGGCACTGATTTTTCTTCAGGATTCAGCAACGGACGGCCCGTGTACCTATCCAGCAAGATCAACTCACCCATTTTAGTAGGTTGTATCAAGGCGTGGAGTGGCTTTCCTTCTACTTCCAGATCTACTAAAGTAGGTGCTGCCGGAAGATCATAATCCCAGATATCGTGTTTTACCGTTTGGTAATTCCATTGCTTTGCTCCCGTTTTTGCATCCAAAGCCACTATAGAATTGCCGTATAAATTAGCTCCCTTTCTATTGGCTCCATAAAAATCGTAGACGGGTGAACCCAAGGCAGCATATACCCAACCCTTCTTTTTATCGATGCTCAATCCTCCCCAATTGTTGGTCCCTCCGTAATTCTCTCCTTCCACCCAATGCCAAGTGTCATAGCCAAACTGGCCCGGCTGGGGAATGGTGTGAAAAATCCATTCCAATTCGCCGGAAAACACATTATACGCGCGAAGATGTCCCGGTGAGGCATCATAACCCTCCCCAGTAGCTGATCCCAGTATCAGCAGGTTTTCGTATATAGCCGCTGGAGAAGTCAAGGTTACGGATAAGGACGCTGGATCTTTACCCAGATCACGCCTTAGGTCGATCCAGCCATCAGAACCAAAACTGGTTACCAACAATCCCGTCTCTGCATGGAGCGCATATAATTTGTAGTCAACGGCAAAAAATAGCCTTCCCCCTTCGCCATCATCAAAGTAGGTCACGCCGCGATTGACGCCACTGTTTTTTTCTGCTGTCTTAAACCGCCATACTGGCTTTCCCGTGAGAGCATTTACTGCGATCAAGTCCAAAGCAGCCGAGGTGAGATACATGGTTTTATCGATGATAATGGGATTACACTCCATGGGAGCTCTCTCGGTATTGTCACCTGTGCGGAAAATCCATGCGGGCTCCAACAAATGCACATTCTCCTTATTGACTTGATTAAGATCAGAGAACTGATGCGCGTCTTCGGTGCCTCGATAAATTTCCCAAGTGGTGATTGATCTTGAGGGCTGGTCAGCCTGATGCTGGCAGGAGAAACCCAACCCTATCGCAAGCCACAGCAGCATGTCTGTGGAAAAAGAAGGGCAAATCAGGTTAAAACAATTGGGTATTACTTTATAAAAAAGCTTTTCATACATGGTCACTGGGTTCTTATCAACTTTCCATTAAATATAGATAAGATTACCTAATCTATTTGTTTTATTCCCGGTAAATAAAGCGCTTCATTCACCTAGGCTCCGCATGAGAAACGGCTAAACAAACCGTTGCCCATAGCCATCCCCTGTTCACAGAAAAATATTTTTTAAATAGAATGAAACTGGTTTCTTTGCAAAATGAAACCGGAATACCATCTGGTTTAGCCAACAAACCCTAATTACATGAAAATCATCGCTATAGGCAGAAACTATGCCGCTCATATTGAGGAACTGAAAAATGAAAAGCCCTCCTCACCCGTTGTTTTCTTGAAGCCTGAAACCGCAGTGCTTAAAAATAATGAGCCTTTTTATCATCCGGACTTTTCGGAAAACATCCACCATGAAGTGGAACTGGTATTAAAAATCAGCAAAAACGGAAAGTACATTAAAAAGGCTTTCGCACATCAATATTATGAAGAAATAGGTATAGGAATAGACTTTACGGCCCGTGATCTGCAGCAACACTGCAAAGAGAAGGGCCTTCCATGGGAAATAGCCAAAGCCTTCAACGGATCCGCTCCCATTGGACAATTTCTTCCCAAAAGCCAGTTTCCTGACCTACAAAACATCAATTTCCATTTAAATGTTAACGGCGAGTTACGCCAAAAGGGAAATACTTCTTTGATGCTCTACGATTTTGGGGTGATCATTGAATACGTTTCGCAATTTTTTACGTTGAAGAAAGGAGACCTGATCTATACGGGAACGCCCGCTGGTGTGAGCAAAGTCAACATCGGAGACAGGCTTGAAGCTTTTATTGAAGATCAAAAACTTCTTGAATTTGACGTTAAATAAGCTTTTCCTCGCTTTTTTATTCTTTTTTTGGCTTAGCAACCCCTCCTATTCGCAGATTGAAAAAGGGTATTATCTCTTTCCCATAAAACCGGGTGAGCGAAATTATCTTGCGGGGAATATGAGCGAGATCAGACCTAACCATTTTCATACCGGTCTGGATATCAAAACTGATGGACGGCAGGGGCTACCGGTGCATGCTGCTGCCGATGGCTTTGTTCAGCGGATGAAGATTTCCTCCTTTGGATATGGCAATATTCTTTACCTGAGACATAACAACGGTCAAATCACCGTGTATGCTCATTTGCGGGAATTTGCTCCTGCCCTTGCCAAGTATATTCGGGAAGAAATGTACCAAGCTCAAAAGAACGAGTTGGAACTGTATCTGGATGAAACGACTTTCCCCGTCAAAAAAGGTGATGTAATTGCCTATTCCGGCAATACCGGAAGTTCCGGGGGACCCCATCTGCATTTCGAGATTAGGGATTCTCTTGATAGAGCTATCGATCCCTTGAAATTCGAATTCAAAGAGATTGTGGACAACACCCCTCCTACCATCACCAAAATAGCTGTCAGCCCCTTGAACATAGACAGCCGGATAAATGGGAAATTCGAAAGGGAAGAATTCTCCGTGCATTATGATGGAGGTGAATTCTATGTCAAGGAACCGATAGCAATTAGCGGTAAAGTGGGCATTGAACTAAGAGGATTTGATAAGCTTGACGACATGTACAATCCTGTGGGGTTTCCCACTTTTGAGTTGTACGAAAATGACAGCTTGACCTTTTCGATAGACATTGACCGAGTAGATTTTAATCTAGGACGCTTTCTATTAAGCCATACCTACCGGAATAGCTTTACCCGTTTGTATAAACGGGCAAATAACCTATTCCACTTTTACCAGCCGGGAGAAGTGTTAAGTGGGGCCATCAATGCCATACCGGGTGAGGAAAAAACGGCCTATATCCGTGTGAAAGATGCTTATGGTAACCAGACCCAGCTGAGGATCCATTTCAAAGGTGAGACTCCGTCCGAGCAATTAGGTAAGCTAAACACTACTGCGGGAAATAACACCTTTGCCTATGAAAGTAACATTCTGATTGTCAATGCACCTCCATCCAATCAAGGCACCTTGGCTAAATTCTATGTCAATGGCTACGGAGTAGAAATTCCTCTGGCCTATGAAGGAAGCAACAAACGAACCTACCTATGGGATATGGAATACGGCATTCCTGATTCCATTGATGTATGCACAGAAATACTTGTCCCAGCAGCTAAAGCAAAAATTCCCTTTCAATCAAGTTTTTCGTTCTCGGACGGAAAGACCTCCCTACTGTTTGATGAAAAGTCTCTGTTGGACGATCTCTATTTACGAATTGAAGATCAAGGAGCTACTGGCGAACCCACACTCACCATCAACAATTCCTCGGAATATCTCAGGGGGAGTATAGCAATTACAATGGACGCTGTCGGATATGAGGGCAATAGACAAAACGCCCGAGTTTATCTGCAAAACAGTAATGGAAGCAAACGCTTTATGGGGGGAATCTGGGATGGTGATTTTATCCGCTTTCATACCAATAGTCTGGGTACCTTTGTGCTTGCAGAAGATTCTGTTCCACCTAGGATCAATCCTGTGAGGGTGAATGCTAATGAGTTGCGCTTTACGATCAGCGACAATCTTTCGGGCATCAACAGCTTTGAAGCGCATGTGGATGGGGAATGGGTGCTCATGCGCTATGAGTATAAACAAGCTTTGATCTGGTCCGAAAAGTTGGAAAACAAACCTTTTAAAGGAGAAGTTGTTTTAAAGGTAAGAGATAATGCCGGAAATGAGGCAGTATATCAAAGCCGATTATAGCTCAAATCAGGTGATTATTTCTTAAACTTGCAAAGTCAATAAATGAAATGGGGATGTCCTTCTTTTGGATAAATGATTATCCGCGTAGACAGCCCCGAACACAAAAATAGAGAACATGTCTTTACAAATTGGTGATAAAGCACCTGATTTTGCTTTACAGAATCAGGATGGCAATACCATCAGGCTATCTGATTTACAGGGGAAGAAAGTGGTACTCTACTTCTACCCTAAGGATAATACGCCCGGATGCACTGCCCAAGCCTGCAACCTCAGGGACAACTATGAGGCCTTGCAAGCTGCCGGCTATCAGGTTCTGGGTATCAGCTCAGATTCCCAAAAATCACATAAAAAATTTGCTGAAAAGCAAAACCTGCCCTTCCCTTTGTTAGTGGACGAGGACCTATCAGTACACCATGACTACCATACCTGGGTTGAAAAACAGATGTTTGGGAGAAAATACATGGGTACGGCAAGGACTACGTTCATCATTGATGAAAAAGGGATGATCGAAGACATCATTGCCAAGGTAAATACCAAAGAACATTCATCACAAATACTTAAATAATCCTTTCCACATGGAAAAACTTTCAATTAACCAACTCAAAGACACCTGTTCCCAAGTCCGACGGGATATCTTACGGATGGTACATGCGGTGCAGTCCGGACATCCAGGGGCTTCATTGGGCTGTACAGAATTTTTTGTAGCGCTCTATTTCAACCAGATGAAGCACAATCCGGATTTTAATATGGATGGCCATGGTGAAGATCTATTCTTCCTTTCCAACGGCCATATTTCCCCCGTTTGGTATAGTGTATTGGCCAGGTCGGGATATTTTGAAGTGGATGAATTGAAAACCTTCAGGAAAATTAATAGCAGGTTGCAGGGGCATCCTGCGGTAGAAGAACATCTTCCAGGTATAAGGGTTGCTTCTGGCTCCTTAGGTCAGGGTTTGTCAGTGGCAATCGGTGCTGCGCATGCAAAGAAAATAAATAATGATCCGGGACTGGTATATGTGCTGATGGGAGATGGAGAACAGCAGGAAGGCCAAATCTGGGAAGCTGCCATGTATGCGCCTAACCGAAAACTGAACAATATCATTGCTTCAATAGATTTGAACAGGCAACAAATTGATGGGCCAACAGAGTTGGTGATGGATTTGGGCAGCCTTAAAGACAAATGGGAAGCTTTTGGCTGGCAGGTGATTGAAACCAAAAACGGCAATGACATTCAGGAGGTAGTCACGCAATTGAACGTTGCAAAGGATCTTTTGGAAAATGGTCGTCCTGTCCTAAATCTGTTGCATACCGAAATGGGCTATGGGGTTGACTTCATGACTGCCACCCACAAATGGCATGGCGTAGCACCTAACGATGAACAATTGGAAAAAGCATTGGCTCAAGTTCCGGAAACCTTAGGGGATTATTAATTCCCACCTCTTCAAACTAATCTTAAGCATGGAAAAGACATTAGATACAAAATATACCTACACCGAAAAGAAAGACACCCGCTCTGGTTTCGGAGATGGCTTGCTGGAAGCCGGCCGTCGCAATGAAAATGTGGTCGCCCTTTGTGCGGACCTGATCGGTTCCTTAAAAATGGGAGCTTTTCAAAAAGAATTTCCGAGTCGCTTCTTCCAAGTCGGTATTGCTGAAGCCAACATGATGGGCATTGCTGCTGGTTTGACCATTGGTGGAAAAATCCCTTTTACCGGTACTTTCGCCAATTTCTCCACTGGCCGGGTTTATGACCAAATCCGACAGTCTATCGCCTATTCGGATAAAAACGTGAAGATTTGTGCTTCTCACGCCGGTTTGACATTAGGTGAGGACGGTGCTACCCACCAAATACTGGAGGATGTAGGTATGATGAAAATGTTGCCGAATATGACGGTAATTAATCCTTGTGACTACAACCAAACCAAGGCCGCTACCATTGCTATAGCTGAGTATGAAGGCCCTGTATATCTGCGATTTGGGCGTCCAAGCTGGCCTATCTTCACGCCTGCTGATCAAAAATTTGAAATTGGAAAAGCATGGAAAATGATTGACGGCAATGACGTTACGATTTTCGCGACCGGACACCTTGTTTGGGAGGCAGTAGTAGCGGAAGCGATGTTGCGGGAAGAAGGCATTAGCGCTGAGGTAATCAATATACACACCATCAAGCCTTTAGATACAGAGGCAATACTGGAATCTGTGGCAAAGACCGGCTGTTGTGTCTCAGCTGAGGAACACCAATATAACGGTGGCTTGGGGGATTCTATAGCGCAAACACTAGCTAGAAACAATCCAGCCCCTATGGAATATGTCGGCGTGGATGACTCCTTTGGCGAGTCTGGAACACCAGATCAACTGCTGGAAAAATACGGGCTAAATGCAGCAAACATCGTTAAAGCGGTGAAAAAAGCGTTGGAAAGAAAATAAACTTCTGTTCCAAAGGGAGCTGCTGGAGCCGCAAAATTCGAATTTTGCGGCTCCAGTTTTTTAAAATGAATGAGAATGTTTAATTTAAATTGTTGACACAATAATCCCTAGTAACCACTGCAATGAATACCAGCCGCTATCTATCTTTTATTCTTTTGGCACTTCCCTGCCTTGCTATTCCTACCTATTCCCAAAACTTCCAGTTTAAGAAAACAGCAAATGGCATCCTCCTAGAGGAGAATCAACAACCTCGCTTTTTCTATCAAACTGCCACCAAATCCTTGAACGGCAAATATCCCCGCTCCAATTACGTGCACCCCTTGTATGGTCTCGAAGGTGAAGTTTTGACGGAGGATTTTCCGGATGATCACCTGCATCATCACGGCATATTTTGGGCATGGCACCAGTTATATGCGGAAGGAAAACGCGTGGGTGATCCATGGATAAGCGAAGGACTTGATTGGAAAGTAGAGAAAACCAGCACCAAAACCAAGAAGAACCAAGCTACAATAAAAGCTCGAATTAACTGGATCCAAACATCTAATAACCAAGCCGTTGTCCAAGAAGATTTAATGATAGAATTTGAGCGGCTGGAAGAGGATGTCTTTGCCCTAACGTTTGATATTGAACTTACGGCTTTAGTAGATGGCGTCGAGATCGGCGGCTCGGAAGATGCCAAAGGCTATGGCGGATTTTCCCCCAGATTTTTTCTTCCCGAGGATATTGTGTTTGAATCTACTGAAGGCAAAGTGGAGCCCCACAACCTTCCCGTACAAGCCGGGCCTTGGATGAATATGAAGGGTACCTTTGATCCGGGCACGGAGCTTCCCTCCGGTATTGTCATTATGGGCGAACCTGACCAGCTGCCCTCCTACAAAGGATGGATATTAAGAAGTGCCAAAAGCATGCAGAATATGGCCTTTCCCGGCAAGGATCCTATTGCGATAGAAAAAGGAAAAAGCCTGTCTTTCAGGAATCAGATTTTAGTGCACAAAGATCTGAGTCGTGAGCAGATCCAAGGTTATTATGAAAGCTTTCGCAGGAGAAATAAAAGATAACAATTAACCAAAAAACCAGCCCTGACGGACTGGCTTTTTCTTATAATCTTATGGTCTCCAATCTTGTATTTCACAACTAACTTCTACACCTTAGGCAGCTTCCAGCCATTGTGGTAATTCGCTTCCATCAGTTTATTGGCTTTAGAGCTGGTGAACTTTCCTTTATACGCGTCCCAAAACACTTTCTCACCCGTTTTATACGCCACATTACCCATATGGGCATTGATCGCCGCCACGCTACCTGTTTTGATGCCGCAGGTAAGCTTTGAAGGATCATTGGAGG
>DATGQZ010000056.1:0-24401 GCA_035303945.1 Cyclobacteriaceae bacterium | reverse complement strand
GTCGCAAATTCATCACCATAAGCACCAATCAAAGGGCTGTTGTCTTCACTGACAATCCATAGAATATTTGGCCGATCTTGTGCCATCACCTCCACAACCATCAACAGCAGCGGGATCACTATCGCAGAAATTTTATTCATGATGGTAATATACCTATATTGCTTCTTTTTTTCGATGTTTGAACGCGAATTAACAAGAGCATCACAGAGCCTCCTAGTATCCTGACTAAAAACGGCCCTTTCAAGATTCTTGATGAACATCCCTTAGTTTTAAAAATGTTGTATTACCTTAGTTGATGGTTGTAAGCCCTATGGCTTTCATTTTCACTTAAACCAATTTTTATCATGATGCCTTTGGTCGTCCTACTTACGGCTTTTTTCCTCTGTCTACTGATATTACGATGGATACGCCATCAGTTTCTTTTTGCTTTTGCAGGCAGAATTGCGATGTCAGTAATGCTTTTATTTACGGCTGTCGGACATTTTGCTTTTACTGAAGGGATGGCCATGATGATCCCTACCTTTGTTCCGTTTAAAGAGGAAACGGTGTACCTCACTGGCGTGGTGGAAATTGCTGCAGCAGCTGGATTGCTAGTGCCCCGTTTAAGCAGACTCACAGCATGGCTACTTATTGTATTTTTCATACTGGTCCTCCCAGCCAATATTTACGCAGCACTTGAACATGTAGATTATCAAAATGCCACCTTTGATGGACAAGGCCCCTCCTATTTATGGTTTCGCATACCGCTTCAACTCTTTTTTATCATCTGGATTTATTTTTCAGCAATCAGACAATAAAGGCATTTATGCTATTCATTGAGTAACAGGGCAATAAACTATATCAGATGGATATCATATTAAGTGTTTAAGATTTATTAACATTTATTGACTCCTTCTCCATTAAACCTACTCGTCACCTGACAGTCTAATCGGTAAATAAACAACATAGACTATGAAAAGAGTATTGTGGTTAATTGCAGTAATTTCCTTCATCAATTTTGGCGCGGAAGCCCAACAAGAGCAAAGGAAGAGGGAACCCATCACGCCAGAAAAAATTGCTGAAAGAATGACAGAAAGAATGGCTAAAGAGCTTGACCTGTCCGATGAGCAAAGAAAAGAAGTGTATGCTATGCACCTAGAAAATGCGACGAAGAGAGCTGATGAAATGAAAGCCCAAAGAGCAAAAATGAAGGCAGAGCAAAAGGCCCAGCAAGAAAAGCTAGAGGCAATCCTTAGCCCAGAGCAAAAGGCTCAATGGGAAGCGAAGAAATCAGAGGCGAGAGAAAAACGCATGCACTGGCAGGGAAAGAAAAGAGAAGATGGGCATAAGGGCGAAAGACCTACCCGCAATAGACATAGAGGTTAAAGGTTAAGGTTGGTTGTTGATTGGTTAAAGGAGGGTCCGGTGGGCCTTCCTTTTTTTGTGGCTTATTTGCCGGCCACCATAACCCTCACGCCGATTTCCTGAAGTTTTTTTTGTGTTTTTTCTGAAATGCCGGCATCGGTAATGATGCAGTCAACTTGCTCTACATTACATATCTTGGCCAAACCTCTTCTGTTAAATTTAGAACTGTCGGCCAATACAATCACCTGTTCGGCGGCCTCTACCATTTTTGCACTCAAGCTCGCTTCATTAAAATTGGTAGTAGAAAGTCCAAACTCAATATCTATCCCGTCCACACCCAGAAATAGCACGTTGCAAGACATCATTTGCAGCGCCATTTCGGCCACAGGACCTACTACTGCTGCAGATTTTGGCCTTACCGCTCCTCCTAATTGTATCAACTCAACATTTAATCTGTTGCTCAACTCTAACGTTACTTTGGCCGCAGGGGTAATAACCGTCAGCGGCCGAGACGGATACAGTTGTCTGGCCACTTCAAACACGGTCGTTCCTGAACCAATAAGCACACTTTCTTGCCCAGCTAACAAAGAGAGTGCTGCCTTGGCAATCTGCTGTTTTTGCTCCGCATGGATCAGGGCCTTTTCGTGAATAGATCGCTCCGTGGTATAGGGATTGACCAAAGAGGCGCCCCCACGCGTTCTAAAAAGTAAATGCATGTCCTCCAAAGCCTTGAGATCCTTCCGGATGGTTACGGCAGAAACCCCAGTCCTGCTACTGAATTCAAGAATATTGATCCTGCCCGCTTCTTTGAGCTGCCTCAATATCTGTTGATGTCTTTCGGAGATATTCAATGACTTGTTCTTTTTTCCTCTAAAGCACTACTTCACACCCTTAAAATTAAGGTTTTAATTTTGCTTTCAAAATGTTTCTAATTGTTTGTTTTTGTTTCGATAAGAGCTTTACTTAGTAGGAACAAAACAATAAACCCTATGCACCATCTTCCTATTCTCACTGGCATAGTCGCCAAGCAACGCCTGTTATTAGCCGTTAAAGCCCTAACATTAGTAAAAGCTGAGTTGTCATCCTTACCCTCTCGGCAGTTATGAGCGCAGATCATCCTTCTTTCATCAACCGGGCAGGCATTCCCTACGGCATGGGCTGGGGATATCTTGGCGTGCTTATATTTATGATGGCTGATGGCATAGAACAAGGCTGGCTCAGCCCTTATCTCATCGAACAGGGCATGAGTATGCAGCGGTCTGCCACTTTATTTACAGTCTATGGTGTCACCATTGCTGTATCTTCCTGGTTTTCCGGAGTTCTTGCAGAAAGTTTTGGTCCGCGAAAAACCATGTTGTTGGGCGCTATTTTATATATTTTGGGCACCATAGGCTTCGTAGGGTACGGCATCAATGTCCTAGACTATCCGGTGATGCTGATTACCTACGCGATCAGGGGATTTGGCTATCCTTTATTTGCTTATTCTTTTCTTGTGTGGATTACTTATAATAGTCCTCAAGAAAAACTAGGCCGCGCAGTCGGCTGGTTTTGGTTTGTTTTTACAGGTGGATTAAATGTGCTTGGCGCTTATTATAGCACCTGGGCCATCAATAGCTTGGGCTATATGGACACGCTTTGGAGTGCCATATTTTGGATCGCTTTAGGTACCGCCCTTGCACTGGTATTAACCAGCAAAAAAATGAACATCGCCATTCCCAAAGGCCGGAGTGGCAAACTGGAAGAATTACAAAAAGGCTTGACCATTATACAGGAAGAGCCCAAAGTGGCGATCGGAGGGATTGTACGCATCATTAATACTACCGCACAATTTGCCTTTCCGGTGTTCTTACCTACCTACATGGCAAGCTATGGACTGGATACCACAGAATGGTTACAGATATGGGGCACCATCTTCACCTCTAATATAATTTTTAACCTAATCTTCGGTTTTGTAGGTGATAAATTGGGTTGGAGAGATACCGTGATGTGGTTTGGCGGTGTGGGCTGCGCACTTTCCACACTGCTCTTCTACTACTCTCCCCAACTGTTTGACGGAAACTTCTGGATGATCATGGCTTCCGGTGTGATTTGGGGCGCTCTCCTGGCAGGTTATGTACCCCTCTCCGCTTTGGTGCCTTCTCTGGTGACAAAAGACAAGGGTGCCGCGATGGCCATTTTAAACCTGGGAGCTGGATTGGCCGTTTTTGTCGGACCGCTGATCGTATGGATTTTTATTGAAGCGGCAGGCAACGAAGGGTTAGCGTGGATACTTGCCATCCTGTATCTCGTGAGCGCCATCATGACAAAATTTATTACCCTTGACAAAGTCCCTGACACACGTGCTTCAGTCCAAGTAGCACAGTAAGCATTACATTTATGAAAATATTAATTACAGCCCCCTACAATGAACAGGGCCGGAAGGAATTAAGCCAGCATTTTGGAACCATCGTATATAAGCCTTGGAAACCTCACGGAAGAGCGTATCGCGCAGAAGAGCTTGTTCAGCTTCTTAAGGAAACTGAAGCGGAAGCGCTTATTACGGAACATGACGAGGTAAATGCATCTGTCATCGACCACTTCCCCCACTTGAAATTTATTGGTGTCTGCAGAGGCACCGCTTCCAATGTGGCGGTAGAGCGGGCACATGCATTGGGTATACCTGTATTAAATACACCTGCACGGAACGCTCAGGCAGTGGCAGAAATGTTCATCGCCAATGTGATAACCTTCATGCGAAATACCTTAGAAGGGATTGATTGGTTGACAAGCGGAAAATGGGAGGAAGGTGCCCACGCTTCCTATCTCCAGTTTAAGGGAAACGAACTTGCCGGAAAGACAGTCGGTATGGTAGGTTTCGGTGCAGTCGGACAGACCATCGCCGGTATGATACAACATTTTCCGTGCACCATACATTATTACGATCCCTTCGTGACAGGCCAGTTCGACAATTTTAAAGCGCTTGAATTAGAAGACATTTTCCTAAGCAGCGACATTGTCTCCATCAACCTACCCGTTAATGAACAAACCAAAGGTATGATCGACGAGAAACTTATTTCCTTGATGAAGCCTTCCTCAATCTTTGTAAATATGTCCAGAGCCATTGTGGTCAAAAGAACAGACCTGTTGGCTTCGCTCAACAACAATAAAATTGGAGGTGCCATACTGGATGTATTTGACCATGAGCCCCCGGATGAGGTAGACTATAAGCTCATTCGTCATCCACGCGTATTGGCCACCCCGCATATAGCAGGTGCGACACATGAGGTCGAAGACCATCATGTAGCAATTTTGAATAAAGCAATCTTGGCCTACTTTAACCAAAACAAGCCAATGCCATGAAAGTAGACCTACAAAAGGAAGCTTATCTCATTGTGGACATCGGCACCGGCAACGTCAGAGTAGCATTGGTTGCTACCGACGGGCATCTCCTCGACGTCGGAAGAGATAACCTCCACTACCAGGAAGATGGGGAACAACATGAAGCTTGGAGCTTTGACCCCGACAAGGTATGGCTACAGGTGATGGCCTTGAGCAAACAAATCCTAGAAAGCAATAGGGAAGTAAAGATCACCGCTATAACCGCTTCCAGCCAAAGAGAAGGCATTGTACTCCTTGATAAGGAGGGCAACCCACTCCTCGGACTTCCAAACCACGACCATAGAGGCAGAGCTTGGGAAGAAGTATTGGAACACAAAGACACCATTTACTATAAGGTGGGCAGGTATCCGACCGCACTTTTTTCTGCTTTTAAGATCTGGGGAATCAAAGAAAAGCAACCGCTAGTATACCAAAAAACGGCAAAGATATTAAGCATCAGCGATTGGGCGCAGTATATGTTTAGCGGCGTGATGGGATACGAACACTCCCAGGCTTCCGAAACCCTGCTTTACGACATCAAAAAGATGGACTGGTCGGAAGAACTATGCGATGCCTTTGGCATTAACCCTGAGCTGCTACCTCCATTGCATCAATCAGGAATGATTTTGGGAAACATTCTGCCAGAAAAAGCGAAACTCCTGGATTTGCCATCACATATCCCTGTTATTGTCGGCGGTGCAGACACACAACTGGCGATTAAAAGTACCCAGCCATCCTTGGGAGATATTGTCATTGTATCGGGAACCACTACTCCCATTGTCAAAATTATCACTACTTATGAAGTAGATCCCCTGCAAAGAACCTGGACCGGCCGGCATATAGAAAAAGATGCCTTTGTACTGGAAGCCAATGCCGGCGTCACAGGTTTAAACTTTCAAAGGCTTAAACAAATATTCTATCCAAACGAAAGCTATACCGTAATGGAAGAAGAACTTCAAGCCATCGAGGGAATCCCTTGCCTTGCTTCTCTTGGCTCCCTAATTGCCCATGAAAAGACACCCCTCAAGACCGGGGGCTTTATTTTCAACGCCCCTGTTTCCGGTCAGTTGACGCGTGCTGCATTCGTGAAAGCGATTCTGTGGGATATTTCCTGCAGCATTAAAGACAATTATGAAGTACTTTGTGAAGCAACCACTTATGACAGACCGCATGTATGGGCTTGCGGTGGTGGATTTCAAAGCCCTACACTTGCCCAACAAATTGCCAACTTGATTAATAAGAAGGTATATCTTCGAGACAATTTTAACCAAGCTTCTGTCATCGGCGGCGCTTTGGTGTGCAATGAAGCCTTGGGGAACAGGCAATCCTTTAACACAGCGGTGAGAGAATTTGTGCCTCAGGTAGACCGGTCAATGAAGGGTGCTTATCAGCAATGGAAGAACCTACGGGAGTCCATGCATCACATGGATCGGAAGGAGGCACAGCCATGACTGGTCCTTTCTTTTTGGGGATTGATATTGGCACACAGGGAGCTCGGGTAGTGCTGTTGGACGTCGCGGGAGAGATAATGGCAAAGGCCGAGGAAGGCTTTGGCTTGAATGAAGCTTCCAGGGAAGAACAGTCTCCTCATCATTGGTGGAAATCCTGTAGCCATAGCATCCGCCAAATCACCTCCGAAATTAAGGGGCGTATTCCAGTAGATGCAATCTTGGCTGTGGCTGTCACCTCTACATCCGGTACCGTCATACCTTTAGACGAGCAGCATCAGCCACTGCACAAAGCCATCATGTACAGCGATCAACGTTCTGTTTTACAAGCAAAGCGCTGTATGGCATCGGCTTCAAAGCATCATCCAAATGGCTATACAGGCTTTAACACCTCTAGCGGTTTGTCGAAAATGGTTTGGTATCAGGATAGCTTTCCACAGCAGGCAGAGAGGATTGGCCTCTGGTGCCATGCCACGGACTACATCACTGGTTTGTTGAGCGGCGTATGGGGTGTGACAGATTATACCAATGCACTTAAGTCCGGCTATGATGTAGAACGAAAACTTTGGCCTGCCTACTTATTTAAGGTATTGCCTTTAAAGAAAAAACAGCTGCCCCAGGTACTACCTTCAGGCACTGTCATAGGGAAAATACATCCCAAAACTGCCTCCGCACTCGGGCTTTCCCCGCAAACAAAAGTAGCGGTTGGAATAACGGATGGTTGTGCTTCACAAATTGCTGCCGGCGCCATCCGCCTAGGGGATTGGAATACCACGATTGGAACAACTTTAGTTGTAAAGGGGGTGACCAAAAACCAAATTGTCGACCCCCTAGGGCGAATATACAGCCACCGTCATCCTATGGGCTATTGGATGCCGGGAGGCGCGGGCAATATTGGCGCCGATTGGGTTAGTCAGGAATTTACCGGCCCATTGGATCAATGGAATCAAAAAGCAGCAACATTAATTCCAAGCCCCTATATAAGTTATCCCTTACGGCAGAAGGGTGAACGCTTCCCCTTTATCTCTCCTGATGCTGAAGGTTTTGAACCTTCAGGATTGAGCTTGGAAGAACGGTACACGGCCAATATGGAAGGTGTGGCATTGGTAGAAAAATATGCTTATGATATGATCAAGAAGCTCTCCGGTGAGGAAGTCAGTGCCATCTACACAGCTGGAGGTGCAAGCCATAGTAATATATGGCTTAAAATTCGGAGCAACGTGCTTAATTTGCCAATACATAGAATGAAACATACATCCGGCGCAGTGGGAGCAGCAATACTTGCTGCCTCTCAAGTGTATTTCCGGGATCTTGAGGAAGCTGGCGGTGCCATGACTAAAGTTGATACAACGGTATACCCTGATCCAGGACTAAGGCAAGCTTATGAGGAAAAATATCTAGCATTTTTAGAAATAATGACAGCTAAAAAAATTATACCAGGAGGTGCCGATGCTTAAAGTTTATTTGCTTCGACATGGAGAAACCACCTTCAATGCAGATAACAATCGCTACTGCGGCAGAACGGATGCAGCCCTAACGCATCGCGGAATCGAACAAGCAAAGGAAGTAGCTAGGCTTGTGAAAGGAATCCGATTTGATGCTGTCTACTCCTCTCCGCTTACAAGAGCTTATCAAACTGCACAAATTGCCTCTGGAGGGCTACCTGTTGAAAAAGTGGAAAAATTAATTGAAGCCGATTTTGGAGATTGGGAAGGAAAGACCCGGGCAGAATTTGTTGCTGAAAATCCGAAACTTTGGGAGCGCTGGTGTGATGATCCCGATCACACCCCGGCAGGAGGAAGGGGCGAGACCGGATTGGAAGTGGCGGAAAGAGTAGAGCATTTCTTCCAGGAACTGCAAGAAAAATATCCTTCCGGAACAGTAATGGTTGTAGCCCATAATGGGGTGAACCGGCTATTCCTTGCACGGAAGCTGGGTATGCCGTTAAAAAATTATCGAAGGATCGTCCAAGAAAATTCTTCCATAACAATCATTGAGCTGGGAGGACCCGAAGGATTCTTTTTGTCAAAACTTAACAGCCGCGGCTAGGCCAATGCTCCCATTCACCCTATTTAAACTGAGAATAAAGCCGCATCTCTTGTTGCCAATGGTTCCAGATTGATATCCAAAAAGCCTCCACTGGCATTATCGTCTGCCACAAATTGAGGTATACCATTAATCTGCTCAAAAGAAGGTTTGTGGATATGCCCGGCAAACACCGCAAGCAGATTGGATGCGGTAAATACCTCCTTATAGAAATCCATGGTGGTTTGGGTATGGCCGCTCTCTGGCCACTTCGGACGTCTTTCTATGTCAAAATTACGATCTGTCGCCGCTCCCCAGTCAGGATGGCCGCAACCAAAGCCCACAGACTTACCCGGCGCATAAAAAGGAATGTGTACCAGCAGCACCAAAGGCACATCGCTCTGCACCTGCTTTCGGAAATATGCGAGCTGTTCTTCCGCTATTTGATATGTAGAATTATCAATCGCCAAAAAGCGTATGCCTTTCACATCATAAGCAGCCATCAAGGGATGCTTGCCCTGATAAAGCGGCAAAAGCCTTTTTTCAATCCAAACATCACGTAGCTCCTCCAAAGGCCCGGGCATCCCTTCATAGTGCCAATCATGATTTCCTGCTACATAAGCATAGGAAATTCCAAACTTTTCCAATTGTCCGCAAGCCCAATCGATAGCTGCCTCCGATGGCCAACTGAAGATGTCACCAGGCAGGGCAAGTAGATCCGTACCGGTTTCCAGCGCAAATCCCAGGGTTTCTTCAAAGGATTTTTCGGGATAGGTAGCCTCTCCGGTTTTAAAGTGAACGGTTTGGTTGTAAGCCTTGGACATGCGGTCGCTGTACTGATGATAGGCATTGCCACGGGCATCATTTCTCCATAGATGCGTATCCGCAGCCAGCACCACCCTCACCGGCTCTTTGATGGAGGAAGAAAGAATATGAACCTTGTTTTCATCCTGGGTAACATACACCAAAGGTCGGGAATGGGTGTTTGACAGTGGCTTGGACAAAAGAGACTGTGAGAGTCCAGCTCCCATTAAACTAGTCGCCCCAGTCCGTATAAAATGACGCCTTTTCATTGCTGTTATAGAATCTGTTTTTTTGATAAATAAGATATAAAAATTATCCCAGATCAACCAGTAGGTGTTTCCGCTTTTAAAGGCAACATAAACCCTTACCAACCGCAAAAACCACACCTAAACCGAAAATAAGGTTTTTTAACCATTCCATTAAAATTTATTTTCAGAATTCATTTTTCCTAATTTGAAAATAGTATATTTTTTTATAATATCGTTTCGAAATTTCTATCTCAACATGATCCCAACAATAACTGCCAAACTGCTCCACCTTGCATGTCCTTGGGATAGTGGTTAACCTGCCTTGATACAAGCCTGGAACATTCCATCGATAACCCGCTCTTTTATTTAGGAATATACCCTTGCTATCCATTTCCTACTTCTTTCTTCTTGAAGTCATTTGCACACAATAATTATCACTGCACCATAAACCCATAACTATTATGAAAAAAATTACCATGTTCAACCTCCGGCTGGGGAGTATTGCAGTTGGCGTATGGGCCCTCTGTTGTTCGCCGCAGCCCGTGCAAGCTTGGACTACGCTCCACGCCCTAAACCTCGATCTTTCAATTAAAGAAGCCTTTCTTCAGGCACCACAAAGACCCATATCTGGAACCGTGGTTGATCAAAAAGGAGAGCCAATTCCGGGAGCTACCATATCTGTAAAAGGAACTACTATCGGCACTGCAACTGACTTAGACGGCAAATTTAAATTGGATGTGCCCGAAGGGGCAGTACTTGTGGTGAGTTTTATTGGCTATGACAGCCAAAGCATTACCGTAGGCAACCAACAAACCATTCAAGTAACCTTGGTCGAAAGCACCGAGACCTTACAGGAAGTTGTCGTAGTGGGGTATGGTACGCAAGAGAAAGTAAACCTCACCGGAGCCATCGGTGTGGCTGCCGCCGAAAGGCTTGAAAACCGTCCCATTGCCAACGCGGGTGAAGGCTTGCAGGGTGTGATACCCAACCTCAATATCGCGCCACGAAATGGCGATCCTGCGCAAAGTCCTGCTTTTAATATTCGGGGCTTCCAATCCATTAATGGCGGTGTTCCTTTGGTGCTGGTAGATAATGTCCCGATGGACCTTAACCGCATAAATCCCAACGATATTGAGAGCGTGTCTGTATTAAAAGATGCGGCAGCCGCAGCGGTGTACGGCGCCAGGGCAGCCTTTGGCGTTATTTTAGTCACCACCAAAAGCGGAAATACAGGAAAAGTAAACATCACCCTTAACAGCCAATTTTCTTTAGCGAAGCCTATTTTCAATATGGATCCTGTCACTGATCCTTATGAATTTGTAACGGCTCGAAACATTGCCAACATACGTACCAACGGTGTACCTTCCTATGATCAGGACTATGTGGAAGGCACCAAGGCATGGTCAGAGAATCCTGACACCGCTCCCGCATGGAAAGTAGTCAATGGCGCCTTGCGCTTCTACGGCTTCAACAATTATCAAAACGAGATCATGACCGATTTTGCGCCTACGCAACAACATGATTTAACGATTTCCGGAGGTTCTGAGAATGCCAAGTACTTTGTTTCCTTTGGCCATTTAAACAAGGACGGCTACCTCAATTCAGACCGTAATGAGAAGTTTAAGAGATACAATGTCTTGATGAAAGGGGATTTCCAGGTAACGGACTGGCTTAGTTTGGAAGAAAAAGTTGTCATTAATTCGCAACAGAGCGACAAACCCTACTTCTACAATTGGGATGTAAATATTAACTCACTGGCAAGGGTAAATCCGATTATGCCCATACGCTTTCCCGATTTGCCTTATTATGTGGAACCAGGCGACAGAGACAAATACGCACGCTTTATAGGGATGTACTTTGGAGGCACCAATTTCTGGCCTTATCTGGAAGATGGCGGACGATCTACCTGGACCAATAACGACATTTGGCTGACCCAAGGAGTAACACTAACGCCTGTGAAAGGATTAAAAATCGTTTCCAACTTTTCATACAATTTCTTCCATCGTTCAGAACAAAACGTAGCTAGCAAAGTAGAAATTGTTTCCACCAATCTATTGGAGCCCAATATGATCAGCAACGGCTTTAGCGGCAACGACTTTATCGATGAGAGAGCCCAATATAATCAATACTATGTATTTAATGCCTTTGCGGATTATACCTTCTCTCTTAGCAATAGGCACAACCTGACAACGATGATTGGCTTCAATCAGGAATGGGGGCGAAACAAGATGATCCGTGCACAGGCCAACTCGCTAATAACACCGTTGATTACTGACCTCAATGCCACTACAGGCCTGCAACAAACTTTTGGCAGTAGCAACCACAATGCCCTCAGAGGGGCATTTTACAGGATTAACTACAACTATGATGAGCGCTATCTATTAGAAACCAACGGCAGATATGATGGCACCTCCCGCTTTCCCAAAAAAAGCAGGTTTGGCTTCTTTCCTTCCGTATCGGTGGGGTGGAGAATCTCCAATGAAAAGTTTTTGGCGGGAGCTAAAACCTGGATGGATGAATTGAAAATCCGCGCATCCTATGGCGAATTGGGTAATCAGCTGTTGTTTAACGGCAGTAATCCCGTCTGGTATCCATACATCCCCACAATGGGCATAGGACAGTCGCCTTGGATGGCTACGTCAGGCACCCGTTCTCCCTATGTTTCCCCCGCTGGTTTAGTTAGCCCTACATTAACATGGGAAACAGTAGTATCAAAAAATCTGGGGCTTGATTTTTCCCTTTTTGGCGGGAAAATCGATGCTTCCTTTGATGTGTTTGCCAGGGATACCAAAGACATGTTGATGAGCCAGACCTATCCCTCCATCTTAGGCGTAGGCGCACCCGCCTCCAATGCCGCCGACTTGCGTACTACCGGGTGGGAACTTGCACTTACCTGGAGAGATAGGACGAGGGGGGATCTTCATTATGATGTAACGCTTGCTTTGTCCGACTGGACAGCAGAGATTACCAAGTTTAACAATCCCAACGGGGCCATTCCCTCAGGCATCACTGCAAGCGGAAACAGCGCCCAATATTATGTAGGCCAAAAATTAGGAGAGATATGGGGTTACGAGACGGTAGGTATTTTTCAGACAGAAGATGAAGTAGCCGCTGCCCCAAACCAATCTGCACTTGGTGCAAACTGGCGTCCAGGAGACATACAATACAAGGATTTAAATGGTGACGGCGTGATCAATCCCGGAAATAATACCTTGGCAAACCCAGGTGACCGCAAGGTGATCGGCAACAATACCCCTAGGCTCAGCTTTGGCATCAACAATAACCTTAGCTGGAAAAACTTTACCCTGAATGCTTTCTTTCAAGGTATTTGGAAGCGCGATCACTGGCCTACTTCTGGCAACTGGACATGGTTCTTCCCCTTCAATGCAGGGCACGTGGAGAAATATTTTATAGCAGATTCTTGGAGCGAGGATAATCGGGACGCATACTTCGCCGCCCCCCACATTTCCACCAACGACAAAAAGAATATCCAGCCCCAGACCCGATTTTTACAGAACGCGGGTTATGTCCGACTCAAAAATGTATCCTTGGGTTATGAATTGCCCGCTAGCTGGATGAAATCTATCGGTTTTCAATCCGCCAATATCTACTTCGCTGGTATGAACCTTTGGGAGTACTCGCCGATCCGGAAACCGCTGGACCCAGAAACAATTTATGAAGGTGCCATAGAATATCCCATGCAGCGCATTTACACTTTGGGCGCCAGATTATCTTTCTAACTATTAATGACTACAACAATGAAATCAATACGATCTATATTTATTCTCGGAGTTGCGACAACCCTGCTGCTTTCTTCCTGTAATGATGAATTTCTTGATAAAATGCCTACGGATCAGGTCAGCAACGAAACCTTCTGGAATACCGAGAATGATCTGAAAGTCTATAATAATGGCTTGTACAATATGGCCTTGAATGACAACACCGTCCCTATCATGATGGCCCACCACAACGGCTTCGATGGACTCGGGTGGAGCTACTACTTTTTGGATGGCTTCGCTGATAATCTTGCACCTCGAAATGACCGGCATGCTTTTTTTCAACAAGTTCGGGCAGGAAAACAGATCGTTCCTTCGGATCCGCAGTGGTTTGGGTATTCTGGATGGAATTTTGTGAGAGCCATTAACATAGGACTTGCCAATTATGACAAGGCTGCCATCCCGGAAGATGTGCGAAACCGCTATGCTGGTGAGGCCCGGCTGTTCAGGGGGTGGTTCTATGCAGAAAAGGTGCAAAAGTTTGGCGACGTTCCTTGGGTGGAGCGGGAATTAAACATTGATTCGGAAGAACTTTTTGCTGCACGAACCCCTCGGGAGGAGGCGATGGCGAAAGTACTGGAGGATCTCAATTTCGCCACAGAACACCTTCCCGATGATTGGGGAGACGGCAATGCTCCCGGCAGGTTAAACCGCTGGGCTGCGTTGGCAGTAAAATCTAGGTTATGTCTGTTTGAAGGTACCTGGAGAAAATATCATGGAGGCACCAATCCAGAGATGTGGCTGAGAGAGGCCGCCGAGGCAGCCAAAGAAATCATGGATCATGGACCCTACTCACTTTACGTTACAGGCGATCCTGAAAATGACTACAATGCCTACCATAGAGTCCTAGATTTATCCGGCAATCCGGAAGTGATCACTTGGAGAAGGTACCAATTAGGCATTTACACCAACCATGTGCAGTCCTATTTTGAATACGCCGGAGGGGCTACCAAAAGCATGGTGGAAGACTACCTCGCTAGCGATGGGCTCCCGATCACGCTGTCACCTTTGTATCAGGGGGATGACACCTTTGAAGCAGTTTTTGAAAATCGGGATCCCAGGCTTAGGCAAACCGTCCTTCACCCAGATGATACCGAAAAATACCAGTACTACAATGGCGACGGACGATCTTATCCCCGAATTATCGGCATGTCAGAGGGTTTGTTGACTACTACCGGCTACCATATTATTAAACATTACAATGCCGCTGATATGATTGGCAAAGCCTATGACACGGGAGAGACCCCGGGAATTATACTTAGATTTGGAGAAGTGCTCCTCAACTACGCAGAGGCTATGGCCGAATTAGGTGAAATCACCCAGGCGGATTTGGATCAAAGCATCAATCTGCTGAGAGCAAGGGTGGATATGCCACCTTTGGGCATGAACCCGCCTATGGATCCAAAATATGCTAACGACGGAATATCCCCCTTGTTGATAGAGATCCGGCGCGAACGTAGGGTGGAATTATTTCTGGAGGGTTTCCGCTACAATGATTTAAGAAGATGGAAACAAGGCAAAAAGCTTGAAATCCCAACCATGGGAATCCAGTGGAACGCTGCGGCGCAAGCCCGTTTTCCTGGAGCAAATGTACAGACCTCCGTAGATCCAACCAACGGAAAAACGTATATCGATGTGTACAAAGGAACCGATTGGGCCGTGCCGGTTTTTGATGAATCAAAACATTACCTGTGGCCAATACCATTGAATGACCTCGCACAAAATCCAAACATCAAACAAAATCCAGGCTATTAAGCTCATCAGCTGTAGCTGAAAGACCGAGCAATGATTTATCGTCCTTGTCTTTCAGTTACAGCATTTTTGCTGTATTTTGATAAAGCTCTAGCTGAGGCCAGCTACTCAGTCCGATCGTATTGCTAAGTTTTCGTCACACAAAAAACCCAAATATGACCTTTAGATCCCTTTCTTTATTTCTGCTCCTTTGCTCCATAGGCCTTCAGACCTTGGGGCAAGGCATGCATCCTGAAAAGCAAATATCATATGTTAAAGCAAAGATTTTGCAACAAGAGCAACCTTATCTGGATGCCTATAAGCAGTTGCTCACTTTTGCTGATTCTGCTTTAGGGCGCTCACCACAGGCCCTTGAAGATTTTGATGTCCCTGGATTTTACATTGATGCAGCCATGCACCGACGGAATTCCCGGGTGCTACAATCCGACGCTTTTGATGCTTATGCCTGCGCGCTGGCCTATAGACTGAGCGAGCAACAAGAATATGCAGACAAGGCAAAAACGTTCCTATTGGCATGGGCAAACACGAATAAAAAGTATTCTAACTTTGACGGAAGCCTGGTCATGGTCTACTCTGGAACGGCTTTGGTCAATGCGGCAAATCTACTCATGGATGATGCCAGCTGGACAGATGATGAAAAAGCCTTGGTAAAAAATTGGGTTGGCCAAGTTTATCGCAAAGCCTGCCATGAAATCAGAAACCGCAGCAACAACTGGGCTGATTGGGGAAGACTCGGTGCTTTATTAAGCGCATCCCTACTACAAGACAAAGAAGATATAAAGGAAAATATGCGGCTTATCAAAAGTGATTGGCACCACAAAATTGCCGAAGATGGGCATATGCCTGAAGAGGTAAGAAGAGAGGCAAACGGGATCTGGTACACCTATTTTTCCCTTGCTCCCATTACCGCTGCCTGTTGGGTCATTTTACAGGAAGAAGGATCAGATTTATTCGACACCCGGACGCCAGAAGGAAAATCCTTAAAAGCCGCTCTTGACTACCTTTTGTATCACAGTCAACATCCTAAAGAATGGAAATGGTATGAAAACCCCAATCCTCCTCGGGCAGGGCGTTGGCCTTACAACCTCTTTGAAGCGATGCATGGCCTCATGGATGAACCCAATTATGCCTCCTTTGTACAAGATAGCAGGCCATTGATCTATCCCGAGCACCATTTCGCGTGGACTTTCCCCACTTTGATGAAGCCGTTAAAAATCTATCCCTAAATCTTAGCTGCCATGAAGTCAATCATACTACATTCCACCATCCTCATCATCGCTTTTGCCGCCTTTTTACTTCCTATATACGCATTCATTGCACCCCTTTCAGACGAACCCAAAAAACTGGAAAACCCGATTAATGTCAGCTATCTAAAGAAGAAGTTAAAGAAAACGGGGCCGAAGCTGGTACTCACCCCTCGTGCAGAAAAGCATCTTCAATCGAAGATCAAGTCTGACCCATTGATCGCCAACTATTATGAAGCCATCCGTCTTAATGTAGCTGCTATACTGAAAGAACCTCTGCTTACGCGCGAGGTAATTGGAAGAAGGCTATTGGGGACATCTAGAGAGATGCTATACCGGATGAATATGTTGGGAATGGTGTACCGACTGGAAAAAGACCCTGATTTGTTGGAAAGAATTGACGAGGAATTGAAGGCGGTGTGCACTTTCTCGGACTGGAACCCCTCCCATTACCTAGACGTGGCCGAAATGGCGACCGCTGTAGCTTTAGCCTTGGATTGGGCGGGAGAGGACTTACCGGCTTCCACGGTAGCACTTGCCCAAGATGCGCTCATCAATAAAGGGATCTTGCCCAGCTACGAAGGTAAAATGGGATGGATTAATGGCACCAATAACTGGAATCAGGTCTGCAACGGTGGTATGGTGGCTGCTTCCATTATGATCGCAGATAAAGACCCAGAACTTGCCGCAAAGACCATCAGCAGAGCCTTGGAAGGAATGCCATACGCCTTAGCAGAATATGGCCCCGATGGAGTTTATCCTGAAGGATCGACCTATTGGGGCTATGGCACGAGCTTTTCTGTCCTCACTTCCGCCATGTTGGAATCGGCGCTTGGCACTGATTTCGGCATTGCAGATTATCCAGCCTTTAAAAGCAGCGCTGACTTCCGCGTTTTAAGCATTGCCCCTTCGGGCTGGTACTACAACTACGCCGACTGTGGAGATATACATGACACAGCCGGAGACATCATTCTCGCTTGGTTTGGCAGTAAAACGGGTAACTCACAATATGTAGAAAAAGAAAAGTTTTTGCAGGAGCCACAGCATATGGGCAAGCTTCACCGCCTCGGAGGAGCAGGATTGGTATGGCTGTCGCAATTCGAGGCTACAGAAGAACATGCCCCACCATTAGCATGGAAAGGAGAAGGAATTAACCCAATAGTTATATTAAGGGATGCAGAAAACAACTATTACTTTGGCGGCAAAGGAGGAAGGGCTACTGTCAGCCATGGAAATATGGACGCGGGCTCATTTGTCTGGGAGCTGGATGGAGTTCGTTGGGTGATTGATCCAGGAAATCAGGGTTATAATGAACTTGAAATCACTGGCTTTGACCTTTGGTCTAATTGCCAAACCTGTCAACGATGGACCTTGTTGACCAAAAACAATTATGGCCATAGCACGCTCACCATCAATGATTCGCTGCACGTGAACACTGCATTCGCTCCACTGGTAGACTTTAAGGAGGGGAAACAACCACAAGCTAGCTTTGACCTTACGTCGATTTTTGGAGGGATGTTGGCTGCTGCTCAAAGAACCTTCCAAAAACCGGATGACCGTTCGCTGATAATTGAGGACCAGCTCAAGATTAATGAGAAAACGAAAACTATAACATGGCAACTGATGACACAAGCAGATGTGGAGCTGGTGCCAGGCGGTGCCATATTGAGACAAGACGGCAAACAGGTTAAATTGGAGAACCTCTCACAGCCCAAGATGACAGTTTCTATAATCTCCTTAGACCCTGCTCCGCTAGAACTGGACCGACAGATCAGTGGATTAAAAAGGCTTGAGTACCGAATTCCCGCGTGGGCCTTGAATAATGGCGAGAACGTGATCAGGGTGAGGTTATCCGGCATGTAAACTGGGCAGGAATCGAGTTAAAGTTAAACCCATAGGTTATGGTGCGATTAATAACACCGCCATAACTTATGGATTTTTAGTTGCACAGCCACATTGTTTCACGGACCCCTCCCGTCGGTTTGCCACAAGCTAATAAAAGGAGTTCCATAAAATGCCATTTATTAGCCACATCATAACATCAGTAAAATTAAAAGCTATATCCAAAGCACACGGTCGGCTTTTGATAATAATTTCTTCCTTCTTGCAATATTTTATTTTTAAAACAAATTTGCAGCACCGTATATTTGTACTGACACTCAGAGCCTTAGGGAATCTGAACCAACAATTTTAAAATTTTCATTTCTATCTTCCACTTTTACCTTCACGCCATATGATACGTCCACATCAAACACCACTCCTTCTGTTGATCTTATTTTTCTTTGCTGCTTGCGAAGAAGACAAAAATGAACCTATTCAGGATCCCACTGCATTTACCGCGACAGAATTCGTCTCGGGGCTGAAAATGCCGGTGGGAATGAGCATCGACGAAAAAGGGCAACTTTGGGTCGCCGAAACGGGAACAGGTAACAATGACGCTCAGGTCTCGATGGTTACACCTTCGGGATCCGTCCATACAGTCATTACCGGGTTAAATTCCGTTTTTGCTAATGGGGCAATAGAAGGTATGAGCCATGTCCTCTATGCCGACGGAAAGCTCTACATCCTCAACGGAAATGCGGGCAGGCTTTATGCAGCAGATGTTTCCTCCTTCAAACCCGGCGACAGCCCCATAGCTGCAAGTGCTTTGGAAAGTGAAGATATACGATCCTTCGTGCATAGCCTCAACCTTACCGATCCTCTCAATTCCAACGCCTTTCAATTGACTTTTGGGCCAGATAATCATTTATACATTGTGGATGCAGGTGCCAACGCCATTATTAAAAGGGATAAAAACAGCAAAGCCCTCAGTTTATTTGCCCAAATCCCCAACATTAATCCCACAACAGAAGCAGTGCCAACAGGAATTGTCTTTGATGGCAGTAAATTTTTGGTAAGTAGTCTGAGCGGAGGCCCCTTCGTTAAAGGATCTGCAAAAATCTTTCAGGTGGATTTAAACGGCAATGTGACGGAATACAAGACAGGTTTCACTACGGCAACAGACATTTTGCTTACGCCCAATAATAAAGCGCTCATTACCGAATTTGCGGAATTTTCGCTGACCCAACCAGGCTTTGTGCCTGGCACCGGGCGAATTGTCAATGAAGAAGGCCTCACCCTACTGGATGAACTGACAATGCCGACTGACTTGGAGAGAAGTGATGATAAGACCTATTACCTATTAAGCTACGCCGAAGGTACCATTCAAAAACTGACATTCTGATCAATCAGTTAACCCCATCAACAAGTGCCGGAAACGACATATATACCGCACAAAACAGTGAGTAAACTGTATTCACGGGCTGTTGATGGGGTCTAAAGGGAAGGCAATTTCCTATTCCAGCCACACAAACTGGGTAAAGGCACCGTTTACTGCGGCATCCCAAACCTCTACTCGCACCCACTTCCGCCCTTTAAGATCTACCTCAAAGGAAAAAGCTTGATTGCCGAAAGCTTCTGTTTCCGTAAGAGAGATTTTTTCGCGATAAATGGTTTTTCCATCTCCTGAGATAATCTCAGCAAACTGCAGGGGGAATGTCCAGTCGATTTCCAAATTGATCTTTGCCTTCCCATTGGCCCCCAATTGGAGCCGCTCTCCAGACCCTTTTCCATTCACTTGATAATTGGGCAAAAGTATTTCTCCCGTTGTGACAAAAAACTTTCCCGCTTACATGGCATCTAATATGGGCTGCCATCCTTCCTCAAATTTCGGTAACTTCTCCAGCTGGAGATAGTTGATGTTCATATGTCCGTATATCTCGTAATCAGGTTCTAGTTTAAACAAATCCGCTTCCCCTATCGCGTACTTTTTATGACCCCAATTAGCCATATCATCCATCAGATCCAACACGCGCCTTCCGAGACGCGGCTGCGAAAGGTCGGCGGGGATGGATTTCCATGCCGCGCCGAAAAAGCGGTCCGAGCGGAAAAACGCTTCTTCTTTGTATTGATCGGGATAACCCGTCGACCCCTTGGTTCGGGCATGGGCTGTCCAAGCTAGCCCCTTTTCCACTTCCAACAATTTCAGCATCTCTTCCTTGTTACCTACCCGATAAACCTTACCGTATTCGGGATGCTCTTCGACAAAAGGCTGTCCCTCCTCCCGAGACATAAGCCAGTAGACGGGCTTTGGGAACAGGTTCATCCAATGCCCTCCAAAGTGGCTATTAGGTTCTTCACCTGGAAGCATCAAAAAGTCACCGCTTGACAACCTGGCACTTTCTTCAAACATCATTTTAAATTCAGGTAGTCTTCTAGGTCCTGGATCTCTGGGATTGCCAGCGAGATGAAATTCCCCTAAATGCATAATGTTGACACCCATTTTTCGCAAGGCAGTGACATGGCCCGGAATCTCAGGCAAAGGCTTGTGCGTAAGCACATCGTCTATATGTTCGGTATGAAAATGACTAGCCATGGTTTTGTAGCCCGGTAGCCTGCGGAACACGTCTCCGTTGGTAAACTTTTTCACATAATCAATGATCCCCCCATCTTTATCCATACTCAGGGCTACGAAGAAGTTGAGTCGCTGTGTTGTAGTCGGAGGCGCATTGAACCATGGTACATGTCTTCTGTCGCCCAATAAATCGTGTCTGATCCCCATCCCATATGATGAAATCACGCCTCTGTATCTGCTGCCATGCCAGGTATACTTCAGGTTATACGCGTTGTCTAAAGGGTAAAAGTATTGATGGGGCGGTGGGAATATCGCCAAGCTCCCTTCGTCGCTCTCACCGATAATGGTACGGTATTTCACTGCAACAGCCTCGGCTTCCGCATCCAGCTGCACTTTTGCTGATTGCAGCAATCCCTCTGTATCAGACCAAAAGATCTCCTTCCATACTTGCTCCTTGCTGACGAAGCCAGCATCATATATAATGGCCACAGAATCTTTTTCTGTCTGCATTACGGCTGCTATGTTCAGCAAGGGACTTCCATTGAACAGGGTTATATCCAAACTCCCCGAAAATTCTCCAGCCTGTAAATCCGAAATCATCACATGGGTACGCGAACCCTCAGTTATTAATTTCACCTCCTTTTTTTGAAGCTCCACAGGATACTCCTCATAAGGAAGGTAGGCCGTTCTGTCAAAAAAGATGTCCCAGCCGTGTGGCTTGGTAAGATCACGCTTGCCTACGGTCAGGATAAATACTGGTTCTATCCCTGCTGCCACCTCGCGGACAAGATCGCCCTGTGCTAAGGCGATGCTTTGGAAAAGCGGCTGGCCATTTTCCATATTTAGCAAAAGCCTTCCCTCTTCTGATGGGCCAGTAGGCCAAGTCAATGAAAGAGCGCTCCCTTTTGCTGTTGCCTTCACAGGTCCTTTCTTATCGAATTGGGAAAAATCAACCGGCTGCTGCGCGTAAGAAAAAAGGCTAATCCCTAAAAAAACCAAGAAAAGAAAGTACTTTGTCATCGTATCGGATTTATTGTCGCCAATATGCTGCAGCCAGTATAGGCTACAAGCTTTAAGAGGAAGAAGCTGGTCCTTTTCGACAAAGCTTTTCCCTTAACAAGGCTTAAAATATCGGGATAATTTCCAAATATTCAGCATTCTATTCTAGAAAATATCCCATTCGGTACCTGCATTTTTACACAAGAAGCTGCACATCAAGGGAGCAAATCAATACAAAGCCCCGATATATATGGAGAAACAAAACATTGTTAAGTATATCACATTCAGTATCGTCATCCTTATCACCTTCGCCATTTCGCTGGCTGTGGCTTATTGGAAAGGAGTGACATCATTTTTATTTGCATGGATCCTCAACTTTATGCTGATGACCGCGGTCCTCAGTTTCACCCAAACGTTTTCCCCTACTTTACAGTCCAACTACTATCAAACTAAAGCCTGGGAAAAAAGGGGTAAGATCTATCGCTGGATGGGTGTTGATTTCTTTAGAAAACTATTGGTATGGACAGGCTGGGAAAAGCTAAACAAGACTTCTAAGCCAGTTAAAAAGGATATGCAAGCACTCATCACGCTGGAAAGAGGTACAAGGGAGTCCGAATTTGGGCATCTTATCATTTTTTTCATAGTCTCGGCTATAGCACTAGCAGTTGGCTGGCATCATGGAGTAGTAAATTCCGCATGGCTTCATTTACTGAACATTATCCTAAATGTATATCCTATAGCACTCCAAAGGTACAACCGTCCGAGACTGCAACAGGCCATCAGCAGCATGCAACGTGTATAACCAAACATCCCTATCACCAACACAACATAACCAATGTCTCCATATAATTAGGAAATCGCCGATGCCGAGGATAATAACCGATAAATACAAAAATAAAACTGGCTATCTACCAGTCTTATTTCATTCATGCCTTACAACATGTCACCTGTCCAAGAAGGGCCACTCTGGATCTTCCACGTGCTCGGCATCCATAATCTGCAGCAATTCTTGAAGTATTTCCGGATGCTCAGCCGAAAGATCATGGCTTTCGGCAGGATCCTCAGCGATATTAAATAATAAATAGGCTGGATCTGGCTCAAATACATTCAGCTTAATGGCTTTCCAATCTCCTTTCCTTACGGCTTGCTTCCCCTGTTGCTCGTGAAACTCCCAGTACAAATGGGCATGTGCTCTCTGCTCTTTTGCAGACAGCATAGGCAAAAAACTGATGCCATCTATTCCTTCAGGGAGAGGTGCTCCAGCAACTTCTGCTAGAGTGGGCAAGACATCCCAAAATGCTGAAATATGATCTGACCTCGTGCCCGGTTTAATTTTAGCGGGCCAACGTGCTACCATGGGAACCCGAATTCCTCCTTCAAATAGATCCCGCTTGTAGCCTTGAAAGGGACCATTGCTATTGAAAAAATCAGGATCTGCGCCTCCCTCCACATGGGGACCATTATCCGATGTGAAAACGATTAACGTATTTTCCGCAATACCTAGCTGCTCCAATTTATCAACTATTTCTCCTACCTGATCATCCAACAGCTTTATCATAGCGGCGAAGGCAGCCCGAGGATAGGGTTGGGATCCATAGCCTCCTACCTTGAATCTTGGATGAGATGGATCATCGATCCCTTCATAGGGCGTTTCTGGCTCAAACTTGCTGGTATAGGTATATGGCGGCTCGGCCGTGCTACGTCTTAAAAACTGCTCCATATATGCTTGTGGAGCAAATAGCTCTGCATGTGGGATAATTGTGGGTACGAATAAGAAAAAGGTGGTATCCCGGTGTTCGTCTATAAAGTTCAAAGTCCTTTCATGGATCAAATTCGGAATGTAAGTGCCTTGTGCTACTCCTTCGTTCTCCTCCAAAGTGACCGCCTTGTCATTATCCATTAGCTCCCATGCATAATAGTTATGAGCAACCGTCTGGCTGTTGAAACCAAAGAATTCATCAAATCCTTGGTTTAGTGGATCGCCAGTACTACCGGGATATCCCAATCCCCACTTGCCAAAAGCACCGGTAACATAACCGGCCTGCTTTAACACCTTGGGTAAAGTCACTGCATCCTCAGGTAAAGGAAACTGTCCCCCGTTCATCCCCCTATTCCCCCTAACTGGCGTGTGTCCAGTGTGGAGGCCGGTCATCAAGGCGGATCTGGACGGAGCACAAACGGTAGTCCCAGCATAGTGTTGGGTAAATAGAATACCTTCCTTAGCTAAGCGATCAATATTAGGGGTTTCGAATTGCTCCTGCCCATAACTACTTAAGTCTCCATAGCCCAGGTCGTCGGCTACAATATAAATAATGTTCGGGGCCCGGAAATCATTATATTGCTGTGGCTGTTGACAAGCCTGAAATTGGAGCAGCAACACAATGGCAAGGAAAGTTGAAAAATTCAATGGTCTATTTGTTCGCATAGCGTTAAGGGTTATATAGTCCTGTATTTCCTTTTTCCCAAAGCGGAAGAAGTTGCTCTACCACATCGGGATGTTCAGCGGCGATATTTTTAGACTCCCATGGGTCTGCCTGATGATCAAATAGTTCGATGGTTGGCTCCTCCTCCCTGAAATATCGATTGAGTCGATACCTGTCGGTTCTCAGGGAAATCCCATTGTTGAAATAGCTGAAGGCATAATTGTTCCTTTGCGAATCCACTCCTTCTTTGACCAACCTGCTTAAGCTTTGGCCATCTAGCGGAAAGTCCACTGCTATCCCACACCATTCCATCAGAGAAGGGTATAGATCGACAGAGCTGACAATTGTTCCATCCCCAACTTGTCGCGCCTTCTGTCCAGGCACTTTGACAATCAATGGGCTTTTTAAGGCAGTTTCCAGTATAGTATGCTTACCCCACACCCTATGGTCGCCCAAATGCCATCCATGGTCACCCCACAACACGACAATGGTATTGTCTGCAAGCCCTAGCCTTTTCAGTTCATCCAAGACTTTGCCAACCTGGGCATCCACATAGCTGATGGAGGCAAAGTACGCATGACGCAACTT
>DATGQZ010000055.1:0-16234 GCA_035303945.1 Cyclobacteriaceae bacterium | reverse complement strand
GTAATCGGAGGTGGTTTTCTCAATTTGAGATTTAATTTCACCAATTCTTGCTTGAATTGCTGAAGATTCCCCAGCACCGTTTACAATGGTAGTATTGTCTTTGTCAATATTGATTTTTTCTGCAGATCCCAGGTATTCAAGTGAGGCGTTTTCCAATTTATATCCTCTTTCTTCGGAGATCACGGTACCGCCTGTCAATGTAGCAATATCTTCAAGCATGGCTTTTCTTCTGTCACCAAATCCAGGAGCCTTAACAGCAGCTACCTTAAGGGCACCTCTGATTTTGTTGACCACCAAAGTGGCAAGGGCTTCACCATCCACATCTTCAGCAATGATCAACAAAGGTCTTCCTGATTGAGCAACAGGCTCAAGAATTGGAAGCAATTCTTTCATGGAAGAAATTTTCTTGTCATAGATCAAGATGTAAGGGTTTTCCAATTCAGCCTCCATCTTTTCAGTATTGGTGGTGAAATAAGGAGAAAGGTAACCTCTGTCGAATTGCATACCTTCCACTGTTCTTACTTCAGTCTCAGTACCTTTGGCTTCCTCTACAGTGATTACACCGTCTTTACCTACCTTTTCCATGGCATCAGCAATCATTTTGCCGATCTCTTCATCATTGTTGGCAGAGATAGTCCCTACCTGTGCGATTTCTTTGGAAGTGGAGATTTGTTTTGAAGTAGCACGTAATTCTGAAACTACTGCAACAACGGCTTTGTCAATACCTCTTTTGAGGTCCATCGGGTTGGCGCCGGCCGCAACGTTCTTAATCCCCACACTAAAAATAGATTGAGCAAGTACAGTGGCAGTGGTAGTTCCGTCACCTGCATCATCTGCAGTTTTGGAAGCAACTTCTTTTACCAGTTGGGCGCCCATATTTTCAATTGGTTGATCCAATTCTATTTCTTTAGCAACGGTAACACCATCTTTGGTAATAGAAGGAGCTCCGAATTTTTTGTCTATAATAACGTTACGACCTTTAGGTCCCAAAGTAACTTTAACTGCATCAGCGAGAGCATCAACGCCTTTTTTCAGCCTGTCTCTTGCATCTGTGTTGAAAAATAATTCCTTAGCCATTTTTAATTAGTTTTGTGTTTTAAGTTGAATGATTGATTAGAGATTAATTAAAGAATCGCAAAAATATCCGCCTCTCTCATAATCAAATAATCTTTGCCCTCTACTGTTAATTCAGTTCCTGAATACTTCCCATAAAGTACAGTATCACCTACTTTGACGGTCAAAGGCTCATCTTTTTTCCCATTACCAACTGCTACAACAGTTCCTTTTTGGGGTTTTTCTTTAGCAGTGTCAGGGATATAAAGACCTGAAGCGGTTTTCTCTTCAGCTGCAGCAGGCTCAACTAAAACCCGGTCTGCAAGAGGTTTGATGTTTACTGTTGACATTTTTACGTTATTTTAAAAGGTTAGATTTTCTTGAATACGATTGTCGGGGTTGCACTTTTTGTGCCAAAGGCATTTTTTTGGTTTTTTCTGCCATAAAGTCGGATATTTTCCAGATTCCCGTCATTGACATACTGTTTCATCCTTTCTCCTCTGTCATTTTTGCCCGCCGAGGGTGATCAAATGTCAGGGATGCAGGTGCGGCTGCGTCCAGTGACAGCTAAAGAAAATCCCGCCGAAGCGGGATAAAGAAGCAGCTATCAATGATCAGCCCTGACAAGCTTACTGATCCATTCATAAGCCTGGCGTCAGCTTGTCAGGGCTGAATCGGCCTTCAGCTTTTCTTGTTGAGTAATGGACTTTCATTGCTCAGCACAGGAGAGGCGTAGGTGGTTGCCTTTTGTTGTTTTTCCGACTCCGAGGCTTGCTGCCGGGCCAGTTCGCGGTTTCTGATCACCTCTGCCCCCGGCTTGTCAAACAAAATCCGGTAGGCTTCTTTAAAGCTTTCCGCTTTTCTTAAATCTTTGAATATATCCACCCACTCATGAAAGTTGAGGTAGATGGGGTTATAGGAGGTGACGGGCTTGGTGATGCCGTAGGTGGGCTTTTCTTTTTCTTCCTTGAAGGTACCAAACATCCTGTCCCAAATGATAAAGGTGGCTCCATAGTTTTTGTCCAGGTAGTGTTCATCACTGGCATGGTGTACCCGGTGGTGGGAGGGGGTGACAAAAATGTATTCTATGGGCGCAGGCAGTTTTTTGATGTACTCTGTATGGATCCAGAACTGATACAGTACGCCGGTTTGATGACAAATAAAGAACACGAAAGGATCAAAACCCATAAGGATGGCCGGGATGAAAAAGATGAACTTGATATGCTGTGTCCAGCCCAGGCGGAAGGAGACAGAGAAATTGTATTTCTGGGAGTTGTGATGGGTGATATGGGTGGCCCACCAAAATCTCTTTTCATGGGATACCCGGTGCGCCCAGTAGTTGCAAAAGTCGATGGCGATAAAGCAAAGCACAAAGGACCACCAGGTGACGGGAATTTTGAATGGGGAAATGTTCCAGAAAAATAAAACTGCGCCAAAGGTGGCGAATTTTAACAATGCGCTGATGCCTATATTAACAAATCCAATAGTGGTGGCTGCCAAAAAGTCTTTACCGTCATAGGTGTCTTTGTTGTGGTAGATGCTGAGTATCCATTCGGCAAAGACGAGTAAAAACATAACCGGTGCTGCCCAAAGCAGGATATTGGGCCAATCAAGGGCGCCGATGTCCTCTAAGGTAAGGTGATTTTCAAACATGTTGAGGTGGTTTTTAAGTGAATGATTTTAGCTTTAACCGTAAATTAAATAAAAAATTTTGGAGCAACAAGTGCTAGGAATAGGAATGGTAGGCAAAAAGGTTGGAAATTTGACACTTCACCCAGCAAAAGGTAAAAAGCGTATTTGCCAATTAAAAAGCAATTTGAAAAAGAAACCGGGAGCTATCTCCCGGTTCATATGAGTGGTTATTCACCCTTCACTTTTTTAATCACCCATTTGCCTACCTCAAGGCCCTGGTTTTGCCCTCGCGTGATGGCATCCATAAAATGTATCCCCCCATACAACCTAGAAATAGCGGCTTCATCTGCAGCTTGGAAAAAGGAATCAAAGGATCTTGCGGCCAGCCCGAATCTTTCTTCCACCGTATCGGTGTAGGCGAAGTTATCGCCAAAGTAATAGGTCAAGACCACAGCCGCAGCGGTAGAAATGGTGGAATGTCCGCTCAGGTACTCTGGAAAAGGCGGCGTTTGAAGCAAGGGGACCCAATTGGGATCAATATACTTGCGGATCACCGTTTCGGGACGGATGCGGTTGCTGCGGAATTTTTCATCCCAGCAGGCCAAAAAGCCATCCATTAAACTGATAGCCACCATAGTTTGGATTTCCAGGGATTTGGCAAAGTCCATTTCCGCTTGCTGACAGGCAAGATCCGCGATGCCCATCCAATGGGCGCCGGGAGAAATCTTCTTCATCCCCACCATCAGGTGACCATTGTCTTGTAAGGCAAAAGGGTTACAATCCCAAAAAGCCGCTATCTCTCGGTTTTCCCCAGTGAGATCCACTTCATACACTTCTCGGGTCAGGCGGAAGAATTCGGAGTCTTCCTCCTCGGAAAAGGCGACGGGCGGCTCAGGTTTAAATTGGTCAGCAGCATCCAGCGTAAAAGGTCGTATGGTATGAAAATATGGCTCTACGGGCGGAAAATAGCCGGGTGGCGTCGGGTACCAGTTGCCTGCTCCTCCGACGGGGGTATAACGCGGATAGTTGCTGATGGCGGTATAACGGTCTTTACGGGAATAATCCAAAATAGCTTCACTGATTAAGCTGGCATAGGCCTTTGAATCCGATAAGGTCTTTTCTGAAAAACCCTGCTTTTTCAGCTCTTCTACTATTTCTTCCTGAAGGGAAATCATTTCGGGTCCGGAAGGCTGTATTTTTTTGGACACTTCCATAATTGCCAACAAAGCCGAAATTTGATAATGATGCTGATCAAAGCCCTCCGGTTTGTCCATTTGGGGATAGTCATTCAGCCTGCCATGCATGGAAGGGTATTCTGGATTGTTTTGGGCAATGACCTCATATCCCGCCAAACTGGCATAGGCATAAAAGCGGGCTGCCAAGGGTGGATTGCTGATGTCATGGACCATGATGTCAGTCATTCTGCCGTACACCCTGCCAAGATAACTGTTATTGAGTTCGGTAGGGGCTTCCTTGGTGGAGCAGGAAATGACTATAAAGCATGCGACTATTAAACTGTATTTCATGTAAAATAAATATTGCGTATTAAATGGTGAAAGCAGTGTGAGCGGTGACCAAAGCTGGTTTAAGCATCGAGTGCATTGCTGTGCCAGCAACGAGGTTGCGTTCAATAGCGGTAAGCCTCAATGCCCTTTTGGTTGATTCCAAACAATACTTTGTTTCTTAGGGGAAGGATACTGCGGACATCTCCTTTTACTTGCAGACCCGACTGCCATTGGGGAATGTAGCTGAAGTTTCCCTTGCCATCTCCTTTCAGGAGGATGCCGTAGTTGGCGTCATACTTTCCGAATCGTAACCTTGCCCTATTGATGTTGCCGGCTAGCAGAAGGTCTTTGTAGCCGTCCCGATCTGCATCCACGACTGCCATGGCAAAAACGGGTGAGCCTTGGACTTCAAGGGGAAGGGCCTTTTCGGTAAATTTTCCCTCAGGTCCCATCTCAAAATATGCTGTACCAAGGTGGTCGGCCTTCATCTTTAGGACGTTTTCGAGTTCTTTTGCACGAAATATATCCTCTAAAGCAGCATCTGCATAGCTTTCATAACTGGTAAACCGCGTTCTCATCATAGCAATCTGATCCAGCAGCTCATCCCGTGTCACATAGGGATAACTTTTACCTTGAATATAAAAGGTTAGTATAGGATCAACGGAACCATTGCCGTCAAAATCCTTATAATACAGTTCTGCCGGTTCTTCCGGGCTGGCCTTGGCTTGACTGTTGAAACCATGGTTACCCACGACCAAGTCGGGCCTGCCATCCCCATTCAAATCTTCAACCAATAGCCTGTTCCACCAGCCGGAATAGGAGCGGTCAAAATATTCCGCGGTCTTGTTAATAAGCTTGCCACTGTCATTTTGCCAGACTTGGATGGTCATCCACTCGCCCACCACAATAAGCTCCTGGTTACCGTCACCATTGAGGTCAACCCACTGGGCATCCGTGACCAGGCCGATATGTTGCATTTCGGGTGCCAAGGAAGCTGTTCGATCTTCAAACTTTCCTTTGCCATCGTTGATCAGGATATAACTGGGCGGAATCTCCGGATAGCGGCCGGGGATTACCCTGCTGCCCACAAAAATATCTGGATAGCCGTCCGCATTGATGTCGTGTACAGCCACTACAGCCGTGCTGCTTAGCATTGGAGGAAGAAGATCCGTGGCTTTCCTAAAATTCCCTTTGCCATCGTTAAGATAAAGTCTGTCCTGAAGCAAGGGGTCATCTGGGAAGAAGTTGCCGTAGCCGCCGCTGGCGACATACAGGTCCACATGCCCATCTCCATTGGCATCAAAAAATGCTGCATAGGAATCTTCGCTTTCTTTATCCAATTCAAAGTCTGGGATGCTTGCCGCAACGAAGGAGCCATTGCTTTGCTGTATAAACAATTGTGCGGCGACAGCGGCAGGATTGCCTACAAAAATATCCTCCAAGCCATCCTGATTGACATCAGCGCTAATCATCACCGGCGTCGTAAAAGATAAGGGGTTGACCAGCAAAGGCTGCCGCTTAAAATCGTTAAGGTTATTGGGGGGTAATGGATTATCTATTGGACTATCTACGAGGCTCAACAGTGGCTGCGTTTTAGCTTCCACTGCTTTAATGGCAGCAGCATTTTTCTCTTCCAGCTTCAGGACTTGGTTAGCACTTATTGCTTTTAGCCATTCCCACTTGCCGCTAGGCCACTGTATACTGATGGAGTCCACTTGGTCATTTTGCCCCAGTCCAACATGAAGAACCGGAGAAACGCTGGATTGGTAACCGCGGGTAGGCATTTGCTCCAGTACCTGCATAGCGCCCTTGGTGTATAAGGTGATTTTTGCACCTATGCCTGCTGTATTTTTCCCTTCTCCCGCTAAATGAAATTTCAAATAGCGATTTTCTGCCATAGCATTGGTCTCGTTGCGGTAAATAAAGGCAGGCAAGTCAATATTATTTACTACCAAGTCTAAATCCCCATCATTGTCTAAATCAGCATAAGCCACCCCATTGCTGTTGGCTACTTGGTGAAGCCCCCAGGTGCGGGTGACATTCGTAAATATACCGCCTGCATTTTGAAACATGTAGTTGACAATTTTGGTAGTGGGGGTTTGATGAACCAGATCCAGCACATTTTGCCGGCGGATTTCTCCTGCGTTGTGCTGAAGAAAATCGCTCATATATTTCATAAAGTCCAAGTTTGTATAGTCGCGGGGGTAGCCGTTAGTAACGAAAAGGTCCTTCCAGCCATCATTGTCAAAGTCCGCAAATAATGCCGCCCAGCTCCAGTCAGTGTTGGAAATACCAGACAACTGGCCGATTTCGCTAAAGGTGCCATTTCCATTGTTGAGGTGAAGCATGTTGCGCATGTATTGATGGTGGAAGTTCATCCTCACCTGAAAGTCAAACTTTTCGTAATTGTCAGGTGACATCAGCAACTTTTGCCTTCGATTGTCTTCCGGCAGCATATCCAAAGTGTAAATGTCAACAAACCCGTCATTATTGATATCAGCAATGTCATTCCCCATAGAAAAATGGCTGGTATGGCCCAGTGCGTGGTGGATTTGGTCGGTGAAGGTGCCGTCTCCATTGTTGATGTACAGGTAATCGGGAGCGGTGTAGTCATTGCAGATATAGATATCCAGCCACCCATCGCCGTTTAAATCGGAAATGCCGGTTCCCAGTCCGTAGGAAAGGGGAGAACTTACTATTCCGGCAGCAGCGGTTACCTCCGTAAATATTCCATTGTCATTTCTAAAAAGCTGTGGCCCCGCCGGGTCAGGCAGCCGCATTAATTCTGCCGTACGGGCATCATCCAAAATAGGCAAGGACTGAGGGTTGTGGTTCAGCAGGAAAAGGTCCAGATCCCCATCATTGTCATAATCAAAAAATGAAGCTTGGGTACTGGTGGCAGTACTCGCAATACCAAATGCTTCGGCTTGTTCTTCAAAGCGGGGGATGCCATTTTCGTCAGAGCCGAGATTGATGTATAATTCATTTTTTCTGTTTTCCGGGCGTAGGTTTCCCGAATAGCAAACATAAATGTCCAACAATCCATCTCCATTCACATCGGCCATGGTCACGCCCGTCTTCCAGGGGCCTTCCCTGCCAGCGACGCCAGCAAGGGCTGTAATATCTTCAAATACCATATTGCCCTTGTTGAGATATAGTTTGTTGGAGGTCATATTGGCGGTAAAATAGATGTCGTCCAATCCGTCGCCGTTAAGGTCACCGACAGCTACGCCTCCACCATTATAAAAATACTCGTACATCAGCACATTGGTATTTAATCCCTCTGTCAGCTGGTTGGTAAAATGCACACCGGTGTGCGCTGCTGGTAACAATGTGAAAAGGGGAGGGATATCATTTCCCTTTTGTGCTTCCTCGGTGGAGGGACTGCAGGAGGCAAAGCAAAAAAAAGGAAGCAATAGCAGGTATATTTTCCTCATAGGTTTGGGTTTATTCAGTAATTATAAAAAAAGAATCTATGCAAATTCATGAAATAAGCATAGATTCTATTCTTAAACAGTCGAAAATTAATCCGAATAGCCTGGGTTCTGAATCAGGTTGGAATTTCTGTTCATTTCATCCCTGTGAATAGGCATCCAGTACATCTTATCTAACCAAGCTCTTCGTTCTTTACCTTCGTCAATATTGACAACTTTGTAAGAATAATTGTAGAACTCGGGATCATAGCGGTATACTGACAAGCTCTTTCCTGACTTTAACGTACCCACGATGTTGATACCATTGGCCTGACGGCTGAACGTTTGTGGGGTAATCATCCAACGGCGGGCATCATAGTACCTTTGCTCTTCATAAGCCATCTCAATACGCTTTTCATTTCTGAAGCGCTGACGCAAAGCATCCCCAGACTCAGTGATGGCAGGCATACCTGCACGGAACCTGATCCTATTGAGCCAAGTTCGGGCTTCAGCATCTTGTCCAAGTTCTATACAAGCTTCCGCATAATTAAATACGGCTTCGGTATAGCGCAGTACAGGCCAAGGAACTTCCTGCCATGTGTTTTGATCTACGATGGCCGGATCCGGATCGATAAACTTACGCACATAATAACCGGTATAGCTACCGTTCCAGTCTTCTATGGGGCTGTTTCGGGTGTCCAATCCAAACCAAGTCACTTTGGCGCCTGAAGCATTGGTCACTTCATAGGTACCGGTTTGAATTTGTCCTAGCGGATCTCTTTCCTGGTTAGCGGTAGAACGTGGCTTCCACTGTGAACCGTCATGAAGAATAGAGGCTTCAAAGCGTGGATCACGGTTTTCATAAGGGGCATTGGCATGTGTTGGATTATCCCAGCTAAACTTGGAGCCGTCCAACATTTCGTAATCGTCGATCAGCAGCTGAATAGGGGTGTTGCCAGCCCAGTTGTTGTAGCCGTTAGGCCCGTTATATAGGCCTTGGCGGCCACCGTCCTCTTGCTTGGCATTGATAAAGTATCTCCCAAATAGAATTTCCACTTCTCCGCCATTTCGCGCCAGCGAGTTGTTCATATAGTTTTGCGTGCCTTCTTCAGGGCTGACAGGCTCGGATAGGTCAAGCAGGTTGCCAGTACCTTCCTGTAGCACGGCCGCTGCCGCTTCTTTAGCTTTTTGCCAACGGGCCGCACGGTCTCCGGAAGTGTAACCCAACAGTTCTTTGTGCTCATAAGAGCTGATCAAGCTGGATTTGGCAGATGCCGTAGGCATGTCGTGCAGGTCACTCGCCGCATAGGTCAGTACCCGGGCCTTAAGCGCTAATGCAGCTACTCGGTTGGTGCGTCCTGAGGCCATGCTTTTGCCTTCCAGTAGTTCTGCAGCCTTATCTAAGTCAGCAATGATAAAGTTGACACATTCTTCGAAAGTAGCGCGGGGTGCTTCATAATCCTCCCCTTCCAAGCCATAGGTTTTGTTAACGATGGGGAAGGCACCATAGTTTCTAAGCAACTGGTGATAGAAGTAAGCCCGCATAAACGTTGCTTCCCCGATCAGGCGATCCACAATGCCGTTGGTATTTTCGAACTTAGGCTCACTCAATTGCTCGATGGCAAGGTTGGCGGCACGGATACGGGAATACATATTAGCCCAGGCACGGGTTCCGCTGATCCATCCTGGATCGGCAGCATTGGAACGTGCTTCAGTCACGGTGGTGATATTTCTACCAGGGTGGGTAAAAATGGCTTCGTCGGTAAGGGAGGCCAGCATTTGTTCTTCAAAACCTCCTTGTTCCAGACCTGCATAAATTTCCGTTACAAAGGCCTCTGCAAGGGCGGCATCCGTCCAAACTGCGGATTCGGATACCTCTCCAAGGGGCTGTGTGTTGAGGAACTCGTCGCTACAGCTGCTGACCAAAAGTAAGGCTGCAACTAGAGAACCGGGTATAAATTTGAATTTCTTCATAACTGTTTCTTAAATAAAATTAGAAGGTTACTGATAAACCGGTGTTGATTACCCTAGCTTGAGGATAGTATTGACCAGTTTCGTTGCTTGATTCTGGATCATATACTTTCAATTTGTCAATGGTGAAAAGGTTCAAGCCGTTAGCATAAATCCTTACGTTGTTGATACCCACTTTTTGAGTGATGCTAACCGGTAGGGTATAGCCGATTTCAAAGTTTTTCAAACGCATATAATCTGCCTTTCTGAACCAGTAAGTGTTGCCATGAGAGAAGTATTGGTCGCTTCGGTTGGCAATCCTTGGATGTTCGCTGCTTGGATTATCTACTGTCCACCTGTTTTCATAGATGTCTAACAGGTAGTTGCCGATATTTCCAGATTCACCCGCACTTACATACTGTCTTGCACCTGCAGCACCTTGAATAAGGATAGAAAGGTCAAAGTTTCGGAAGTTGGCGTTGATGTTCATACCCCCTTGGAACAGGGGAATGTTGTTAAAGTCCATCCTTACCCTGTCATCAGGAGTGATTTTGCCGTCCCCATTGTGGTCTTTGTACTTCATATCACCTGGACGAAGGTTGTTGGTGATGGCAGTATAGTCTAGGGTTTCAGCATCAATGGCAGCCTGGTCTCTGAAGACTCCGTCATATTGATACACCAAGAAGGTGTTCATGGGACGTCCGGTAGATCTTTGCCATTCTGGTGCACCAGGAGCTTCATCCCAGAAGAGGATTTCGTTTTTAGAATAGCCTCCGTTCACACTGACATCATATTGGAAGTCGCCCGCTCTGCCTCTGTAGCCGATATTGAAGTCAAAGCCTTTGTTGGCCACTTCCCCAATATTTTCGGCTGGTAGCGAAAGACCGGTGGACTGAGGAACAGAAGCATTTTTTCTCCATAGGATATTGGTTCTCTTGTTGTAGAAACCATCCAATTCGAAGAAGATTTTGCCTTGGAGGAACTGCCCTTCTAAACCGATATTGGCGTTGTTTGCCACTTCCCATGTAATCGCCGTATTAGGAACACGGGTTTCATAAAGGGTCTTGGTTTCTACGCCATTGATGATGTAGCTTCTAAATCCATAAGTGGAAAGGAACTGATATTCTTGGAAGGTGCCATCATAGTAGATTTGGTCGTTACCCATTTGACCCCAAGAACCTCTGATTTTTAAGAAGTCCAGTGCGGTAACATTGTTCTTCCAGAAACTTTCTTCCGATACCACCCATCCTAACATGATACCGGGGAAGAAGCCGTAACGGGTGTTTTCTGGAAAGATATAGGAGCCATCATATCTCCATAGGAATTCTGCCAGGTATTTTTCCTGAAAGTTATAGGCTACCCTACCGAAGTAGTTCAATCGTGCTCTTTCGAAAGCTCCGCCACCGTTGTTTTTTTCTAGGTCACCACCCGCGAACATTTGGTCGATGGCAGTAGAAATAAAGTAACGACGGAAGGCATTGAAGTTGTCACCCTCTATGGTTTCACGGTTGGTACCGGCCAAAATGGTCAGGTCATGGTCGCCAAAGGAGCGCTCATAGGTAAAAATACCGCCAAGAAGGATGTTGAGCTGGTTTTCGTTGCTTTGGTTCAAGCGCGGCTCTGCAGGACCTCTTTTGGTGCCCACCAACACAGGCGTCACACCGTCAGCTTCAAAGCCGCTTCCTCTTTCATAAAGCGTCCATGGTGTCTCCCATCTTTTGATAAATCTGCTCATCTTATCCACAGCTGCAGTACCTTGGAATTTCAGCCCTTCGATGCCCGGAATCTTGATGTTCAGCACACCGTTGGTCTGGAAGTAATCCCTCTTATCACGGTCATAGCCGGTCAAGTTGGTTGTGATCACCACTGGGTTTTCACCGTTTTCGATGTCCGGACCTGGCAGTCCGTTAGGCCAGAAGGCGGGCTCGTTGGGCTTGCCCCTCATTTGCATCCTAAAGATGGCTCCAGCGCCTCTGGTGGGGAAGAACCTGAATTCTTCTCTTGCCATTACCCCTAATTGTAAATCAATGTAGTCGTTGATTTTGGCGTCAAGGTTAAGTCTTAGGTCATATTGCTTGAACCCAGTAGCCGAGTTTTTATAGTAGGCATCCTGGTTTTGGTAGCCAATGGAGGCCAGGTACTGCACGTTTTCCCCGCCGCCGGTAAGTTGAAGATTATGTCTGGACTGTGGAGACCAGGTCTTCAATGTTTCTTTGTACCAGTCGGTATTGGGATAATTCCAAGGATCATTTCCTGCCCGGTATTTTTCTATATCCTCTGGGCTGTAAGGTGCTACTCTTTCCTGTCCGTTAGGGCGGGTATACACCCCTGTGCTTCTATAGGCGTCGTTGGCTGCCTGCCATTCCGATACGGGCAATTCATAAACGCTTAGGTCATTCAGCATTTCAGCATACTGAGCGGCATTAGCCAGCTTGGGGATCACCGTAGGCTGGGAGTAACCTTGATTGAACTGGTAGGAAAGCTGGGGCTTGCCTTCTTTTCCTCTCTTTGTAGTTACCAAGATTACGCCGTTAGCTGCCCGCGAACCATAGATTGCTGCTGATGCATCCTTCAATACAGAAATACTTTCAATATCGTTGGGGTTCAAACGGGCAATACCGCCTGCTCTGGCAGGTACGCCGTCGATTACGATAAGAGCATCGTTATTTCCCAGCGTATTGGAACCTCGTATCCTGATGCCGGAGTCATCATAGCCTGGTTCACCGCTTCGGTTTACCGCAATAACCCCTGCCATACGGCCGGCGATGGAGTTAGATAGGTTCATAGCTGGAGACTTTACCAAGTCTGCACCTTGTACAGAGGCTACCGATCCGGTGATGGTTTCTTTCTTTTGCTCACCATAACCTACCACCACCACTTCGCTCAGCGACTGCATGTCAGGCTGAAGGATAATGTCCAGCGTGTTTTGATTTTCAATGGTGACTTCCTGTGTCACATATCCAATAAAGGAAAATGCGAGGATTTCACCTTGTTGGGCACTGAGGCTAAACTTGCCGTCGAGGTCGGTTACCCCGCCTCGGGTTGTGCCTTTGATGAGAACGGATACCCCAGGTAGGGGTTGGTTGTCTTCGCCGGAAATAACTGTCCCTGTTATCTGCCGGCCCTGTGCATTGGCTGCTAGGGTTGACAGCAAGGTCAAAGTTAACCCAAGCAGAAATACTTTGGTTTTTTGTAGATAATTATTCATACGTTTTTTGAATAAAATTTATTTGGGCGCAAATGTTAATGCGTGTTAAAATTGAAGCATTTAATCAAGAAATCCAATAGCTAAAACTTCGTTTAAAGATTTTTGCAAAAGTTCATTTTTATTTTTCGAAAGAAAATTTTAAAAAAGGTTAAGAAAATAAGTGTTTCCATAACAAATTATTAATCGAAACATCTTCTGCTTGATTATCTTCTAAAAATTGGATTTTAGGAAGAATTAAAAATAAGTGTAAAAAAAACACAGATCACCGGATGCACCGCTAAAAATGCATGGACAAACAGCCAACCTAAGGCTTAGGTTTGCCTATTATGCCTCTATTTAGCCGTTTATCTTCAAATTCAGCTGTTTTCATTGATTATCGTACACAAAAGAAATAATCCTTATAAGGTTGAAGATTTTCCTATGGTAATAGGATGAACTTTCATAAAACGCCTGAAAAATTGCACTATTTTTAGATATTGATCTGTAAAGCGATTAAATGGCGATGATTTGCGCGATCCCGATCCTGATTTCCCTAATTTTATGTGGTTTTTTTGATGCTCCTATGCTTGGAGGGGGAGTCGAATTCCTCTCCTACTCGAATTCTTTGCAGGGATGCAGCAGAGGTTAATGTAGAATTTGTTCATGTAAAAATTCCTAAGCATACGCTATGAGAAGGTAAAAACATGTAATTTTCCAATCTGATTTATACATGAACTATGCGCCGTTTCACCTTGGGTAGAATTTGTCTTCTAGCGCTTTTATCGTTCTTTTTATACAGTCACGTTTTCCCACAGGGAATCAAGGGTCGGGTAGTCTCGGAAAATGGAGCACCCTTGGCCTATGCATCGGTATTCGTCAGAAACCTAAATGACGGTATCCCTACCAATGAGGAGGGTTTTTTTGAAATGCGCCTGGCACCGGGTCATTACGACATCATCTTTCAACATTTAGGCTATCAATCCAAACAGCAGACGGTAGCGATCAGTGAGGGATGGGTCAATCTTGATGTACAATTGGAGCTGCAAACCTATGCCTTGCAAGAAGTGGAGGTACGGAGCAAGCAGGAAGATCCGGCATTGACGATCATGCGTAGGGCGATTGCTAAGGCAAAATATCACCGACTGCAGGTGCAGGAGTACAGCATGATGGTATATATTAAGGGTACCGGACAGCTGACGGATGCGCCCTTCTTTTTGAAGAAAAAGCTTGAAGAAGAAGGCATAGCACTCAATGAAGCCTATACCAGTGAATCTGTCTCCCGAATCACATTTCAACAGCCCAATACCTTGGAGGAAAAGGTGATCAGCATCCGTTCCAGTGGAGAACAGAACCAAACGTCTCCCGCACCATATATAGGTGCAAGTTTTTATGATGAACAGATTAATCAAGCCATATCTCCTTTAGCCCGGTCGGCATTTGCTTATTATAAATTTCGCCTAGCAGGCTCTTTTTTTGAAAATGGCCACTTGATCCATAAAATTCAGGTCACACCCCGTTCCCGCGGTGAAAGGGTGTTTGAAGGTTTTATGTATATCATTGATGAACTTTGGGCCATTCACAGTGTAGATCTCACAACATCTTTAATGGGATTTAGTATTGCTGTCAAACAACAGTATGCGCCGGTGGAGGAAGCTGTTTGGATGCCATTGACCCATACCTACACTTTTGGAGGCAGCTTTTTCGGTTTTGAGGGGGAATACAAGTACCTCGCCTCAACCCGCGATTACCAAATTAAACTCAACCCGGATCTAGTAGCAGAGACAACCATTTTGGATGAAAAAGTAGAAGAAATACCTCAGGAAGCCAAAATCTTTGATCCCAAAACGCCGGTGGTGGAGCAATTGACTAATGAAGGAAAGATGCGGCGAAAGGATTTCAGGAAGATGATCAATCAATATGAAAAGGAGGCGCTGAAGGAAAGGGAAGATGCCGAGGTAATTTCGGAAAGAAAATACAGCGTGGATTCCCTAGCCAGCAAACGAAGCTTGGCATACTGGGATAGTATTAGACCTGTAAAATTGACCGAGCAGGAAATCAAGGGTTATAAAAGAGATGACAGCCTTGCAGTGGTGGAAGCTGCGAAAATCAGTGAAGTGGATTCCGTGGCACAGAAAGCAAAAAGCAAATTTAATCCCACGGACATACTTACTGGAGGTTCTTATCACTTTGGCAAGGGAAGATCTGCAGGCTTTCACCCTAATCTGGCTAAAATTTCCTTCAATACGGTTGAAGGAATAAAGATCGGATTCTCTGGATTTTACCGCATACAGCAACAGACCAAGCTGCCCGACAGTGTGACGGTACGCTCCACATCATGGTTGCTCCGTCCTGAGTTCAGGTATGGATTTTCCAGCAGGCAACCATATGCCACATTGGAGCTGAGGCGGGGGTATAGTCAAGGAGGAAAGACGTCCAGCTGGAGTGTGGAGGGAGGGAAGTACATCTACCAATTCAACGGCGATAATCCTATCAATGAACTAGTCAATGCGGCCTACTCCTTGTTGTTGCGGCAGAATTATATGAAGTTGTACGAGCAATCCTTTATTCGTTTATTATGGGATCATAGGCCATCCGACGCTTTTGCATATGCTCTCACATTGGAATATGCCCAGCGGGGCCTTTTGCAGAACCATAGTAATTATAGTTGGTACCGAAAGCCGGAACGGCAATACCTCAGTAATCTACCCAGCAATGTGGAAGCATCGGAAGCCGCATTTGGTCCCCATCGGGCTTTATTGTGGAAAAGTGCACTCCAATGGCGACCCGGTCTGCGGTACAGCATCCGTAACGGACGCAAGTCGCCCATGATGAACGCTGCGCCGCTACTTCAATTGCTATATCAAAAAGGTATTCCATACAGTGGTTTAGGAGATGATGCTGCTGACTTTGATCAAGTCGAACTGGGATTAGCGCATCATTTGAACTTCGGCGTCAGTGGACGGCTTGACTTCAATCTGCAGGGCGGGACTTTCCTCAACCGCGAGCAGGTCTATTTTATGGACTACAAACACTTTGGAGGTAACCGTACCCTATTTAGCAATATGGGAGCAGCCAGCAATTACCGGTTTCTGGAGTATTATCAATTCAGCAGCACTGGCCGATATTTCAGCGGTATTTTTCATTATCAGTTTAGAAAATTTCTGGCTACCCAGCTCCCCATGCTGAGGTTTTCAGGCGTAAGGGAGAATGTGTTTCTAAATTATCTGACTACTGAACATTCCCCCCACTACGTAGAGTTGGGCTATTCATTGGATAACCTGTTCAGAATTTTCAGGGTAGAGCTCGGTGCCGGTTTTGAAAACGGCAATTATCAGCGTGGGGGCGTCAGGTTGGGAATAGCCACGTTTATTAATATCAATTTGGAGGAATAAGTGAAACCGATTAGAAGTTCGGTTCGAAAATAAAAGAAAGCCATATCAAAGAATATGGCTTTTGCTGTTAGACTGTTGTGGCCTGTAATTTAGCGGTTTTTG
>DATGQZ010000054.1:0-38696 GCA_035303945.1 Cyclobacteriaceae bacterium | reverse complement strand
GCCCGTACCCATTGGCCCGCCTTTACGGCGGGCCTTTTTTTGTTTATGGCCTGTCCACCCCGCCTCCCCTTCGGGATCTTGCCCTGAATTTTATCCCTGCCCACACAAGATTCACCCCAGCAACCTTCATTTTTAAAGATTTGCCAGTTTGTTTTTTTATAGCTGACGTCTCAAATATTACCTCTAATACATATAGAAGCGCTGACATCTCTACCTGGCAAGTGATTTAACTGATGATGCCGGACCTTTATTGATTATCGAACTAGGGCTGGGTTGTATATGAAGGCGACTTCTACCCATCCATGTATTTCATACATACTGTCCAAAATGAACCTTACAGCTAAAATAATATCCAATGGTAAGACAATATGAAGGTCTACAAACCATCGGTCTGGGGATAATTGCCGATAATCGCTTCAGTTATAATACCACCTCGTATATTGACCGGAAGGCTGACAGTACGCGGTGTGCACGTCATAAACGTAAGTGGAATAAGGAAAGCCATTTACTAAGCTGATGTTTAAACCTAAGATATAAGTGTCGTCAATTAAGTGATATGGCGAATTATAAAGTATTGGTCTTGATAGGCAAATGACACCAAAGTATAACATTCCCTGTAGGCAATAAAAAGAGCTCTAGCCATTAGGCTAGAGCTCCAATTAAAATTTAACGCTTCTGTTAGTTGTATCCTGGGTTCTGCTTTAGAACAGGCACACCTTCAGTATTGACGCTCAAATCGATTTGACGTAACGGGATAGGATAATATTCGCTTTTTCCGTTCGTAAAACGTCCACCTCTCACGTCCGAAGTCAAGCTGCCCTGATAGGAAAAGTAGGCGTTAAGCGTTGATTCGGCAATGCCCCATCTTACGAGATCGAAGAATCGATGGCCTTCCATAGCCAACTCAAGTCTTCTTTCGAAATAGATGGCTTTAAGTGCACCATCTTGGGTGCCCATCTGAGCAGCGGAGTATTCGCTGACCACATAGTTGGCAGCAGGTTCGTTACTGAAACCTTGCATAGGGGCAGAAGGGTTTAAGTATTTGTAAGTGAAGCCAGCCGGATTCGCAGCTCTTCTACGTACGCGATTGACGTATTCCCTTGCCTGACTAAGATTACCTGCCTGGGCTTCTGCTTCTGCGGCCATCAATAGCACATCTGCAAAGCGGATCACAAGGACATTGATCGCCGTACCGGGTGCCCAAGAGCTTTGATCAGAATGCTCTGCTTGTGTCGCTTGCCAATAGATATTCTTTTTAGGTGCGTAGGGACCTGCGTACGATTGATCTCTAATCCAGAGAGCTCCTGGGTGGCGACCCCAATCCAGATACGGAATGCCTCTTCTTCCTACCGTCCAATCCAAGCGTGGATCCAATGTGCCGTCATACGGTGTAAAAGGATCCTCTGAGCTGAGGCCCATATCGCTCTTTACAGGATTACTGTTCCAATTATCCAAATAGGGAAGACCCGTTTGAGGATTGGTCTTATAAGCATTTACAAGGTCCTGGGTAGGCTGGTAAAATCCACAGCATCTAAATGGGCTGTTGTAAGGGAAATTCAACATACCTCCCTCATTAGCATTGGCAATACTGTTGGTTCCATCGTTTGCCGTCATCTGAATAGCAAAAACACTCTCCTTATTATTTTCATAGGTGGGATTGAAGTTGTCGTGGAATCTATCCATTAAACCGTATTTTTCACCGGAAGAGGTCTGACCGGAAGCTATTATAGTAGAAAACAATGTTGAAGCCTCACTGTATTTTTGCTGATAAAGGTAAGTTTTTGCCAAATAGGCTGCTGCAGCCCAATTGTTTGCTCTACCTGGATCGGGCTGTGTAGCGGGGAGGTTATCATAAGCAAAGGCAAAATCAGCTTCAATCATCGGCCAGATATCCTTGTCGTTAGGCTGATTCGGATCTTCTGTGTTTTCATCAATCCAGGGGATCATGTTAAACATTTTTTTAAGATCAAAATAATAATGACCTCTTAAAAACCTTGCCTGCCCTTCAATGTTTTTTCTTACATCGTCTGACAAGCCTTCGACTTGGGGAAGGAGTTTTAGGATTGCGTTTGTGCGGTTTATTCCTTCATATCCTGCTCTCCATTTCGAATTGAAGAATCCATTGCTGGGATCTGCTTCAAACTTGGCGATAGGGTCAATAGCTGGCTGATCGCCACCAAAGCTACCTTTGCTGGCGTCTCCACCCGCAACACTGCCATATACCCAGTTATCAGGAGCCTTTTCCCAGGCACTGCCCCCACCGAATCCAACGCCATCCAAGGCGGCATATGCACCTATCAACAGCTTTTCTAGGCCTGCTTCATTGGCAATCACGTCATCACTCAATGCACCAAGGGCAGGCTGATCTAAGAAATCCTCGGCACAAGACGTCACGCCTAGCATCAGTGCAGCACAAAATGCCAGGCTTATATTTCTAATATTTTTCATATGTATTCAATATTATTGGATCAGGATTAAATTCCGATATTCACACCAAAGATGAACTGCTTTTGATTTGGATAGGTACCTTCATCAATTCCAAAGGATGTGTTTGTACCTCCGCTACTCAATTCAGGGTCCAAGCCAGAGTATCCGGTAATCGTGAAGAGATTAACAGCCTGTACATATAGCCTTAGGTTGCTGATGCCAATACGCTCCAAGGAGGAAGGGGTAAATCTATAACCTAACTGCATTTGTCGGGCTCGTAAATAAGATCCGTCTTCTACGAAATAAGAGTTGGGTACGTTAGCGGTACTGAAAGACCCGTTAACTTCCTGAATAGGAGCTTTGGCATTTTGGTTTTCAGGCGTCCAGGAATCGTAAAGCGCGGTATGGCTTTTTGCTCCAGCAAAGGAGCTGTAGAAGTCCGTCCACCATTTTACGTTGTTCCAAACCTCATTGCCCTGTACGCCATACAAGAACACACTGAAATCCCAATTCTTATATTCAAGCCCTAAATTCAAGCCGTAGCTGAAATCGGGGTTTGGATTGCCTAAGAATGTTCTGTCATTTGGCGTCACCATATTGTTGCCGTCCTTATCGGCATAGCGGAATCTACCTACGCCCATGCTCTCCTGATACACCGCACTTGGGTTGCCGGTTGCTGATCTAGCTTGCTCATTGGCAGCGTCAATCTCAGCTTGGGAGTTCCAAAAGCCCACGATTTCATATCCAAAGAACTGGCCCACCGAATGCCCTACCTGATTTCTTACCAACGTGCTTCCGTTAAATCTTCTCCCTTCTACGTCAAAGTTGTTTACCCCATCCGCTATGTTGACAATTTCATTGTTGTAGGTGGTAAATGTGATCGTTGTGTTGAGCTTCAAATCACGAGAAAGGTCAAAATAGCCAGAGATGTCCATGTCAAGACCTTTATTGACCATCTTCGCGATGTTGACGTAAGGAACGGTGGCAGCGCCTGCTCCTGCAATCAACTCTGGATTAAATAAGAGGTCATCAATATCCTTTCTATAGTAATCAGCAGTAAGCTGGATTCTCCCTTGGAAAAGACTGGCGTCAATACCAATATTGGCGTTGATATTTTTTTCCCATTTTGCGTCAGGGTTACCGATACGCGTTTGCTGAAATCCTTCAACAATGGTGGAGCCTCCAATTGGATAATAGGAGGAGGTTCTGCTGCTGCCGTAAGTTGTAAACGCGTTGGAAGGATCTACGTTAAGCTGGTTGCCCATCACGCCATAGCCACCTCTTATTTTTAAGTCGTCTAGCCAGGATGTCCCGGACATGAAGCCTTCCTCAGAAATTCTCCATCCTGCGCTCACAGAAGGGAAGATGCCGTATTGGGTGTTGAGGAATCGCGAGGATCCGTCTCTTCTCACGGTAGCTCCGATCAAATATTTGTCGTTAAAGCCATAGTCTACCCTGGCAAATAACGAGAATAAAGCATCGCTGTATCGCGAACTGTAGTTGGTCTGGGTACCTGCGCCAGTGGAAAGGGTGGTGAAGTTGGGATCAAAGGAGAAATAACCCAAAGTCGCTCCGCCTACTTCCCTTCCGCTGTTTTTATAGCTTTCCGAACCAATCAATACCGTCAGATCATGCACCTGGTTGAAGGTATTTTTATAAGTAAGGGTATTGGTGAAGGTCCAGTTAAAGTTGGAGCTGGCTGCCTCATTGTAACGGTTTTGAGAGTTATTCTCCGCGTTTTCATATTCAGGATAGGTAAAGCTATTCCAACTTGAGTTGAGAAACTGCCCACCAAAGGTGGTCCTGGCGGTAAAGTTCCTTAACAGATCCAGTTCTGCATAAACATTCCCGAACAAACGGGTAGTTTCTCCTCGGTTGTTTTTGATCCTGTCCAACATCGCGACCGGATTTCGTGCATTGCCCAAACCCGAACCAAATGATCCTGCAAAGTTGCCACGGATGTCATATACGGGGATAATGGGCTGCTGCCGTAAGGCCATTCCAATAGCACTACCTTCAGTCCTAGCATCAATACGCGGGTTGTCGGTATAGGAAAAAGCCAAATTCTCTCCGATCCTGAAGTTCTCCGTGATATTAAAGGAGGTGTTGGATCTCAAGGTATAACGTTTCAAATAAGTGTTCATCAAGGTGCCTTGCTGATCAAAATAGTTCATCGAGAAGAAGTAGCTTCCCTGCTCACTGCCGCCACTTACCGAAACATCATGACTTTGGATACTGGCGGGATCAAAGATTTCTTGAAACCAATTGGTGCCTTCCTTGTTTGCCTGTACAATTCTGTAGAAGTTGTTGAGGTCTGAGGGATCGGTGTAGAAGGGGTTAACGTTGTAAAGCGCCTCATCTACGGTATTTGCTCCAACAGGTGCAATGTAGTTAGGTAGCACCGGATTGGCACCACTCCCGTATTGATCATCATTAATAGGAGAGTTGGGATTGGTGTTTCTTAATGCCATAAACTTGAGGTCTGCCATCTCCTGTGGAGAGAGAATATTCCACGGGTTTCCCTTTTGGACGGTTTGAACTCCAGCATATCCGGCATAATTAACATTTACTTTACCTCTACCCTTCTTCGTGGTGATAATAATCACCCCATTGGCTGCCCTAGATCCATAGATGGAAGCAGAGGCTGCATCCTTCAGTACTTGCATGGACTCTACATCATTGGGATTGATGTCATCGATGCCGCTGCTCGCGATTCCATCCACGATGTATAAAGGTGCGTTGTTACCAAAGGTGTTGAGTCCTCGGATCGTTATCCTAGAAGGTTCGCCCGGTTGTCCCGAACCTGTAATGGTTACACCGGATACTCTTCCTTGCAATTGGTTAGTCAGTTGGGCTACAGGCTGCTGGATAAGTTCATCCGTTTTTACGACGGACACAGCACCTGTCATGTCTTGCTTTCGCTGGGTTCCATAACCTACCACCACCACCTCTTCCAAGGCAGTGACGTCTGGTGAAAGGCGAACATCAATCGTGTTTTGTCCTTGGACGGTTACCTCTTGGGTCATGTACCCCACAAAGGAGAAAACCAAGGTGGCATTTTCGGACACGGAAATGGTATATTTGCCGTCTAAATCTGTAATAGCACCGTTATTCGTTCCTTTTTCTAGGATATTTACACCCGGAATGGTTTCTCCATTGCCGGAGTCATAGACAGTGCCTTTCACTTCTATAAATCGCCTTTCCTCTGAGGCCGGCCGGAGAGGGGCACCAGCCATTGTGTTCATCGAAAAAATCATCATCCATAAGATGACCATGATTTTCCGACCATTAGGATTTAGTTTAATATTCATATGGGTTATTAATTGATTTTGGTTTTATTCAATGTGTCGCTGTACAGGATAAAGACACTATCCTGGATTGTAATGTGCCATGATTAAATTGTTTTGAGGTGGAACAACTGTTTAATGATATCAATAGCAATCCCTAAAACGAGTAAAAACGCTGCAAGCTGGTGCAATCTCGTCTATCATGGGGAGGAAGCTGGCCGTCTAAAAATTAACTTGGCGAGGTTATTATCCCTGTTTATAGAAAAAGAGGTTGGTGGTTTGTGGGATCTAACTGTGCAAGTAACAATAATGTCATAGGCATTGGGTTTATTGTTAATCGATTCAAATACCAATTGATGGCTGCCTAAAGGAAGTTAATTTGGATGAATAAAAAAAATAATAAGTGAAAAAATGACATTTATTCCCACGCTTATCTTAAAAAGAAATTCCCTTCAAAAGAGAACTTTTGAAGGGAATAGAAATAGGATTTTACGATACCGTTATTATTTTAAAAATAACATTTCTCTGTATTTCACTAGTGGCCAATATTCGTCATCCACCAATAATTCCAACTTGTCTACAGCATATCTGATTTTGTCGAAGTATGCTTCTTTTACCTCAGTGCTGTAGCCTTTGGCTTTTTTAATAATATCCGGCTCTTTGTTGAGCTTTTTGCGGGCTTCGATCATGGCTGTGACATTGGACTTCAAAGACTCTAAGTGACGGCTTATATCTTTTATTGTTTCTATTGCCGCAGTGTTGTCCAAACCCAATCCTTTTAGACCATTGGCGTTGGTAATGAGTTTGTTTTGGTACATGATAGCGGTAGGAATAATGTGGTTCAACACCAAATCACCCATTACCCTTGATTCGATTTGTACCCTCATGATATAGTTCTCAAGGCGAATTTCATGACGGGCATGTAACTCGACTTCGTTAAGCACCTTATTTCTTATGTACAAATCTTTCGTTTTTTCGCTCATCAAGGCATCTAGCGCGAAAGGAGTGCTTTTCAGGTTAGAAAGTCCTCTTTTTTCCGCTTCCTTCGCCCATTCCTCAGAATAGCCATCTCCTTCAAAGCGAACCTTTTTGCTTTCTGCAATATATTTTCTCAATACATTCACAATAGCAATCTTTTTCTCATTGCCGGCAGCAATTTCTTTGTCGATATCCTTTTTCATTTCCTTTAAGGTGTCGGCCACGATTACGTTGAGCGCAGTCATTGGACCCGCCACGTTGGCACTAGACCCTACCGCACGGAACTCGAATTTGTTACCAGTAAAGGCAAAAGGAGAAGTCCTGTTACGGTCCGTGTTGTCAAGGATGATTTCCGGAATCTTGCTGATACCCAGTTTGAGATACATGTTGTCACCTTTCTCCAACTTCACGTTGCCATTTTTCTCCAGTTCGTCAAGGACCTCGGTCAGTGTAGAGCCTAAGAAAATGGAGATAATGGCGGGAGGAGCCTCGTTGGCACCTAGTCTGTGATCATTGCCTGCAGAAGCAATGCTTGCTCTCAAAAGATCTGCATGGACATAGACAGCTTTGATGGTAGCAATCAAAAAACATAGGAACTGAAGGTTTTCTCTTGCAGAGTTGCTAGGCTGAAACAGGTTGACACCGGTGTCAGTGATCAATGACCAGTTATTATGTTTGCCGCTACCGTTCAATCCTGCAAATGGCTTCTCGTGGAATAACACTTTAAGGTTGTGCAGATCGGCAATTTTGTTCATCAGATCCATCAACAACTGGTTGTGGTCAGTTGCCTTGTTGATTTCCTCAAACAAAGGAGCTACTTCAAATTGTCCAGGAGCTACTTCGTTGTGGCGGGTAGAAACTGGGATACCCAACTTTAAAGCCTCGATTTCAAAGTGCTTCATGAAATCTTTTACCCTCACTGGGATGGAACCGAAGTAGTGATCATCCAACTGTTGTCCACGAGCAGGGTTATGACCAAACACCGCTCTGCCAGCCATCACCAAGTCCGGTCTTGAAGCATATAGGGCTTTGTCAATAACAAAATATTCTTGCTCGACACCCAATGATGGGGTAACCTTTTTGACATTTCTGTCAAAGTATTGGCAAATATCAACCGCTGCCGCATTGACAGCTTCCACTGATCGTAACAAGGGTGTTTTGTAATCCAGCGCCTCCCCTGTATAAGACACGAAGATAGTAGGGATACAAAGGGTATTGTCAAATATAAAGATGGGCGAACTTGGATCCCACGCGGTGTAACCTCGTGCTTCAAAGGTAGTCCTTATGCCTCCGTTAGGGAAAGATGAGGCGTCTGGCTCCTGCTGCACCAAGGCAGATCCTTTAAATTTTTCAATGCCGGAAAGCGCATCGAAGAAAGTGTCATGTTTTTCAGCTGTTGAGCCTGTCAATGGCTGAAACCAGTGGGTGTAGTGGGTGACACCTTTTGATAATGCCCATGTTTTAACGGCGGTAGCCACTTCCTCCGCTGCTGCGGCGTCTATTTTAGCTCCTTTTTCAATGGCAGCGCTAATCCTTTTAAAAATTGAAGGTGCAAGGGATTCCTGCATTTCTTTCAATCCGAAAACTTGACAGCCAAAATAATCGGAAATTTTTGGAGATGGAGCTTCGGCAGTTACTCTTTCCCTTGCCTGAACCATCATAAGTGATTGTTTACGTAATGTTGCCATCCTTTATGTTTTAGGTTTTAAATTCATCAGCAAATGTAAATAAAATTGGAGAAAAATTAGAAAATGGGTGATTTTTTTACCGGTTCTACATAAAATTTACAGATTTGGTAAAAAAATGGCCGTAAAAAACTTCCGAAACCGTGAAAAAAGCCTCAGGTGAAACCAAAAATTAGAAAATTGAAAACCTGACAATTAAATTGTAACTTTGTCGCCTGATTTAGCTGGATTTAGGTTTGAAAAGAGTCGCATTTTATACACTTGGATGTAAATTAAATTACTCCGAGACCTCTACCATAGGAAGGATGTTTGAGAGCAAGGGTTATCAGAAAGTGGATTTTTCTGACAAGCCTGATATTTTTATCATCAATACATGCTCCGTGACGGAAAATGCAGATAAGAAGTGTAAGAAAATAGTAAGGGAGGCTAAAAAGATATCCCCAGCTTCTTATGTGGCAATCATCGGCTGCTATGCCCAACTCAAGCCGAGGGAAATTGCCGAAATAAAAGGTGTGGATGCCGTGTTAGGCGCTGCCGAAAAATTTCGGCTTATTGAGTTGTTGGATGACTTTGCCCAGGTGCAGGAAACCAAAATCCTAGCTTCCGACATACATGAGGCTACGGAGTTCAATAATGCATTCTCCATTAACGATAGGACGCGTACTTTTTTAAAGGTGCAGGATGGCTGCAATTATGGTTGTGCTTTTTGTACGATTCCCTTGGCCAGAGGCAAAAGTAGAAGCGACAGCATCGAAAATATTCTACGGTCTGCTAGGGAGATTGCTGCCACTGATGTCAAAGAAGTTGTATTGACTGGGGTGAATATTGGCGATTACGGCATTCAGGATGGGCGCCGGAAGGAAAAATTTGAAGACCTGGTGCGGACATTGGATGAGGTCGAAGGTATAGAAAGGTTTAGGATCTCCTCAATCGAACCTAATCTTCTCACCAACGAAATTATAGCGTTTGTTGCCCAATCTAAACGCTTTGTCCCACATTTTCATATTCCCTTACAATCGGGCAGTAATGACATCCTGAGAAGCATGGGAAGAAGATACCTCAGGCAGTTGTACGCTGATCGTGTAGCCAAAATCAAACAGCTGATGCCGCATTGTTGTATAGGTGTTGATGTTATTGTTGGTTTCCCTGGTGAGACGCAAGCGCATTTTCTGGAAACCTACAACTTCCTCAACGAGTTGCCGATTTCTTACCTGCATGTGTTTACCTATTCGGAGCGGGCGAATACACGTGCAGAAAAAATGGATGGGGTGGTACCCATGGCGGTGCGCAATGAGCGGTCAAAGATGCTTAGAATTCTTTCAGAGAAGAAGAGAAGAAATTTCTATGAAGAAAATCTGGGCCAAACCTATCAGGTATTGTTTGAAGAAGACATTGAAGATGGGAGGATGCATGGCTTTACTGAAAATTACATCCGAGTATCAGCCAAGTATGATCCTCTGTTGCTCAATGAAATGAAAATGGTTACACTTAATGCGATCAATGACAAGGGCACAGTAGAAGTTATTGAACCAGAGATAATGTATGAAAGCCATTAGTGGGCAGTAAATTTTGTGGGATATGCGTAGGGAAAGCAATAAATTATTTTCGATGGTCTGAATTTTGAGGGTATATTCTTTCAAAAACGTGAAAAGCCTATGAAAACGATTTTCAACCCCAACGGCCGGATCACCAGAAGACGATACCTGTTATTTTTTACCGTCTGCTATTTTATTAACCTTTTGTGCCTGCTTCAGATGTATGAAGCTTTTATTGACCAAAACGTCATTGTCTTTGTTGTTTCGGGCATTTTGCTCATTACGACTATAGTTTTTCTTTTTGTTTCCGCTATTCAACGACTGCATGACATAGGTCTGGATTGGAAATATGCTTTGTACCTTCTCATTCCCCCGCCGATAAATCTTGTTGGATTTGTATGGTTGGCAGTCAAGGAGGGACAGCCGGGCTCCAATCAGTATGGACCAGATCCTCGGGATAGGGAAGATATAATTAGTTAGCTTTTGCGTGTTTAGTCAATTTGTTTTTGCTTGGTGCTGGCGATTGCAGAATTTTGTCATTGTTTTTATCGGAAGCGTCATTATATTTCTGCAGTGAATCATTCCAACGGAAATTACCTCAGCTGAATCATGCGTATAACAAGACTCTCCTTTGCGGCCCCTATCTTTAGCACGCTTCTATTTTGTTTTTGCTTATGTGCCTGCCAATACAGACAGGAAAAAAACCTGTATACATTAGAAGATTATTCTGACGTGCCAAAGGTGGATGTGCACGTGCATATTAATACTGAAGATCCTGCGTTATTGGAGCAAGCGAAGGAGGATAACTTTTACTTATTGACGATTAACGTAGATGTGCCTGATTATCCTCCTATAGCCCAACAGATGGAATATGCGCTCCGTCAAAAAGAGGTTTATCCTGACAGGGTTTTTTTCTTATCTACATTCGGTACAGATAGCCTATATGAACATCATTGGGAGCAGGAGGCTCTTGCCTTGTTAGAAAATTCATTGGCGAAAGGTAGTAAGGGGGTCAAAGTGTGGAAAAATATCGGAATGGTTCTCAAAAAACCCGATGGGGCCTTCTTGCAGATCGATGATGCGGCGTTCGATCCAGTGTTTAATTTTTTGGCGGAAAACAAGGTGCCTGTATGTGGCCATATCGGAGAGCCGCGTAATTGTTGGTTACCGCTTGAGGAAATGACCGTAAACAATGACAGAAACTACTATGAGCGGCATCCAGAATACCATATGTATCAACATCCAGACTATCCTTCTCATGAAGATTTGGTGGCTGCAAGAGATCGGTTGTTAGAAAAGCATCCCAACATGAAATTTGTTGGAACGCATCTCGGAAGCATGGAGTGGAGCGTCGATGAGATTGCCCAACGACTGGACAAGTATCCCAACTTAGCCGTCGACCTTACAGCAAGAATATCTCACCTACAGTATCAATCACTGACAAATTGGGCGAAGGTAAGGGATTTTATGATACATTATCAGGATAGGATCATGTATGGTACCGATCTGCATATTACGCGGGAGCATAAAGCTGACCAGGTAAAGGTAAATGCTCATCAAACCTGGCTGAGGGATTGGCAATATTTGGTTACGGAGGACAGCATGCAAAATAACCTGGTCAATGGCCGCTTTAAAGGGCTCGCTTTGCCGAGGGAGGTTGTGGATAAAATCTATTTTCACAACGCTAACCAATGGTATGCTTTAGGCTTGTAAGTGCCGCATGGCTCATCCTAATGTATAGGTAGCCAAAACCCTGTGCACATCATACACGTTGACCGATTTGTTGAACTGCTTGCTGATGCTCGGTGTTTGTTCGCTGCCTACCCAAATCTTAAGCTCTGCGTCCAAGTCAAAAGTCCCGGCTGTTTCGATACTAAACCGGGTTATGCTTTTATAAGGAATGGATTTGTACTCGACTTTGCTACCGGTCAAACCTTGCTTGTCCACCAGAATAAGCCGCTTGGTGGTGAAGATGATCAGATCCCGAAATAATTTAAAGCCCAATTCAAGATCTTCACCGTGGATTAAGAGCTTGCTGTATTCCCTTTGGAGTTCTTCCTGTGATACGGCACCGGCGTTTCCCAGAAGTGATGAAAATAATCCCATGTGCTTGCTTTTGTTTGCTGCTTAAATATAGCTCAAAATTCAAGATTGTCGGCATCTATCAGGTCTACCCAGCGTTTCATTTTTTTCTGTATGACTTTAAAGTGATGCTTGTCTTCCTCTGTGATCAGCGAAATAGCTTCTCCTTTTCTTTCTGCCCGCCCGGTTCTCCCAATCCGGTGGACATAGTCTTTAGGAGAACGGGGCAGTTCATAATTGACGACGTAAGGTAAAAATTCGATATCAATTCCCCTTGCTGCCAAGTCGGTTGCCACCAAAGCCCTTAAGCCGCCACTTTTGAACTTCCTAAGCGCCTCCGTTCGGGCTCCTTGACTTTTATCGCCATGCAAGGCCAGCGCTGCGATGCCGTTTTTGTTGAGTTTGGTCGCCAGATTATCAGCAGCTCTAATGGAAGATACAAATACCAACACCTGTTGCCACTGAAGGGAAGTAATCAAATGACGTAATAAAGGTCCCTTTTTCTCCTGAGAAACAAGATAGGCCGTCTGCGTAATAAGTTCTGGTGCTACCGGATCTGGTGCTATTTCTAATTTAACCGGCTGATGGAGCAGTGATGCTATGGCTTGATCAATGGTTGTATCTGTAGTGGCCGAAAATAGCAGGCATTGTTTCTTCTTCGGCAAAAGAGTCAAGATGCGTTCCATCTCCTCCTGAAAGCCGAGATTGAACATTTTATCCATTTCGTCAATTACAAGATATTTTAACTGGGAGAGATCTAACGCTTTCTTTGATGCCAGGTCCAATAGCCTTCCGGGAGTAGCAATCAGGAGTTCGGTTCCATAGAGGTTTTTCATCTGTGGGTTGATAGACACCCCTCCGAAAACTGCCTTAGAAGAAATGTCACGCTTAAGGAAAACATTGAAAAGTTGGACCACCGCCTCCACCTGCAATGCCAGTTCCCGGGTAGGAACTAGAATCAAAACAGGAATCATTCTACTTTTTACATAAGTTTTATGCTGCAATTGATCGAGAAGCGGTAGAATATATGCAGCCGTTTTGCCGGCACCCGTGGGAGCCAAAGCCACTATATCCCTACCATTCAATATCGGGGGGATCGCTTGAACCTGAATGGGATAAGGATGCTCGAAACCTTGATACTTGATGGCCTGGAGCATTTGTTCGGAAAGCCCTAATGTGGAAAAACTCATAGCAAAACAAAGGTAGTCTATTTGTCGCGTTAAGTCTTTGCTTTATTAATTTAATCTACCAATTGGAATTCGATGACTGCTCCGCGATCTTCTGCCGACTCCGGATTGTCTTCCGTCGGACCTGAGGTTACGAGGGAAAGGTCAGTGATCAAGTAAATTTTCTTTCCATCGGAAGATACTACGACGTCGCGGTAACGGGCCTGTCCTTCAAAATGATCTGTTCTTGCTAACACGTTTTTGCCTTCTTCGTCGAGTTTGAGTCTGACCAAAATCCCCTTCTTTAGTGATGTAATCAATAATGATTTGTTCCAATCAGGAATGGCAGATTGGTCATATACAGTGATACCCGAGGGAGCGATAGACTCCCACTGGGGACTTTCCTGGCCTCCGTCTCGCAATTGTTCTGCTATTGTCCGCAAAATCTCATTTCTTGTTGGATTGAAGCTCCATAGGGGATCTTGATAAGAACCCATTCTTTTAGCATTTTCTACTTCGTCTACAATGAGCGGATAGGTACTGTTCCAGGGGCCCGGCAGTGAATCTGCATCGGTTACGCCTGCAGAAAGCCCGTTGTAGTTGCCATCTGCATAGCCGATCACCAATGGATGTCCATAGTTAGCGCCTTTCTTGATAATATTAATTTCATCATCGGAAAAAGGCCCATGCTCTGAACTATAAAGGGTTGTCTCCGACGCGCTTACCAATGCGGCTAAGCCTTGCGGATTTCGGTGGCCTAGGCTCCACACTGCATTATCTGCTCCAAAAGGGTTGTCTTGAGGAATCCAACTGTCATTTGTATCCGCTTCGGTATAGAATCTGAGAACTTTTCCCTCATAGGAATTTGCATCTTGAGCCCTATTACTTCTTGCGGCGTTGCTGTACTGGCCTGCACCCATGTCTCCTACTGAGTAGAAGAGGTAATGCTGTCCTTTTTGTGAAACAATCAACAACCTGCCACCATTGTGGTCATTACTTCCCGGAATGGAATCACAAATGACGCGGGGATCAACCAAGGTATTGTTTGAAGGTGAAAAAGTATAACGGAGGATTTTTGTTTTGAAGTGATATCCTTGGTCTATGGGATCCCTTCCATCACCTGCCCGATGGCTGCCTGTATATCGGTAAACCATGGACAAATAGATGAAAGGTTTATCGTTGAGAAACTCGGGATGTATAGCCAGGCCCATTAGGCCCCCTTGGGGCCAAGGCTTCCCCTCCTGAAGGGAGTCAGGCAGGTTGTCATAGCGAGGAAATTCTCTTTCACGGCTTAAGTCGGCCACCGTGTCAACTTTTTTATGGATAGGGTCCAACCGCAACACCTTATAGGTTTTAGATTCCGTCAGCCAGAGCATTTGGTCTGGACCAAAAACAATGGACCAAGGATCCTTTAAGCCTTTTACAAGGACATTCTTTTCAAACTTTGGCCTTTCCTGCGCCTCAACATTTACCGGATAAAAAGAAAGACAAAAAACAAGAAAGAGTATAATTTCAGCGATTCTCCATCCTGATAAGGCAAGTAGTTGGTTATGCATGGTTGTGATAATAAGTGGTTGTGCATCAACTTACCAAAGTTTATTCCAAGAATTTGTTCTATAAGGAGGGAAGCCTCATGTTTTTTCTCTGTGTATAGAGCTGCTTTTATGGGTATGAACGGGGAAATGTTCCCACACTTCCGTCCGAAGCCAGGATCCATTGGTGTAGCTTAATTTTGCTGGAGCGATAATTTTTCGTAGAATCGCAGGATCAAAAACTTTTCACGAGAAAATTCCCAGTCATCTCGTGCTTTGGAAGCCCAAAAATCCCAGAATAGCCTAGCTAAATCCCATTATTAACAACATTTAAATGTACAAAGTGAATAATCCAAAATTTAATCGGTGGATGGTAAAATCCGTTTTTATCCCCATTGTATTACTTGTGACGACTCATGTCGGTATGGGTCAGGTTCAAGTACCCTTAAACAACCTGGATTTTTTTAAAGATCCCGGTAAAAGCTGGAGTATAGTAGGTGAGGTTTCTGCCGACCTACAAGGTGCTGTACTTAACTCTTCAAAGGGTGAAGGGATAATAATTAACAATCCAACAAAAAAGAATCCAGGAAAAGACCTTTATTCCAAAGAAGAATACGGTGATATGGATCTAGAATTGGAGTATATGATGGCTCCAGGTTCTAACTCGGGAATATACCTACAAGGCCGCTACGAAATCCAGTTATTGGATAGCTGGGGTGTAGTTAACCCCCGCTCCGGTGATAATGGAGGTATTTATGAGCGTTGGGACGATAGTAAGCCAGAAGGCCAAAAAGGTTATGAGGGATATGCTCCTCGACAAAATGTAAGCCGCGCACCCGGCTTATGGCAGCAGTTAGCTGTTTCTTTTAAAGCGCCGCGTTTTGATGAAAATGGAAATAAGGTAGAAAATGCAAGAATTATTCAGATGACCTTAAATGGTGTCGTGATTCACGAAAATCTAGAGCTTTTTGGTCCCACTCGCGGTGCTATAGGAAATAACGAGCAAGCTGCAGGTCCGCTCAGAATACAAGGTGACCATGGAGCAGTAGCTTTTAGAAACATTAGGGTCACCAGTTTCGATACCCCCCGTCCTACCTTTAGCAATTTAAATTATGAGATTTATGAGGGGAGATTCGATCAGGCGCCTGATTTTACTGGTTTGACTCCGAAAACAAAGGGAGCCTCAGAGGTTCTTACATCCAAAGTAGGGCCTAAAGCAAAGCAGTTCCTTATCAAATACACTGGAACATTAAACATCATAAAAGCTGGCGAGTATACCTTTAATCTTAATGTACCTGGCGGCCAAGGTAGCGTGAAGGTAAATGGTCGCGATGCCCTTGAATTCGGTCAAGGTTACAGAAAAGGAACAGTTGAGCTTCCGGCGGGAGATGTGCCATTTGAGCTTGTGTATTCCAAATATATGGATTGGGTAGAACCAGGTTTGGGTCTTGCTATTGCCGGTCCAGGACTTAGGGAATTTCAAAGCACCAACAGCAATAACGTTCAGCGAAATGAGGCAGATTTAATTTTAGTTGGTCCCAAAGAGCATCCTATATTGAGAAGCTTTATGGATGTGCCCGGCTATGGGCGTGTCACCCATGCAGTTTCTGTAGGCAGTGAAGCTAAAGTGCATTTCACTTATGACCTGGATAATGGAAGCCTCTTCCAGATTTGGAGAGGTGAGTTTTTAAATGCGACACCTATGTGGAACAACCGGGGAGATGGTTCTTCGCGCCCTCTGGGTAGTGTCGTACGTTTAACTAACCCCGTTTTACCCATCGCGGCATTGTCTTCTACTGACGCAGTGTGGCCCTCGGATACTGTAGGTACAGGCTTCCGCACCAGAGGATATAAGCTACATGGTGATAATGATATCGTTTTTATGTACGAAGCTTTTGGTGCAACCGTTGTGGACGAGGTGGAGATACTTGCCAACGGGCAAGGCATCAAGCGTCAGGTGAAGACAGAGAATGCACCTGTAAATGCTTACTACCTGCTGGCGCAAGGTGATAATATTAAAGTGGTAGGTGACAATACCTACTTGATTGAAGACAAGGCTTATTACCTCCAATTAGAGGAAGGTGCTGCTAAAGCGATTATTCGTACGGTTTCCGGTAAGCAGGAACTTATTGTTCCAATAAAACAATCATTGGTGTATACGCTTCTCTTCTAATTGAAAATATTTGATTAAAATGAACAAATTAAAAGCTACTTATATAGGAAAGGTATTGCTTGCTGCATTGATGGTAGTAGGTTGTAGTCTTTCGACATTTGCCCAGGAATCTCCAAAAGAGGAGGATTACTTCAAGATCATGAGGGTAAGTGCGCCAGAAGGCACCCTCTTGGAAGTGGGTGGATTGGTCACCTTGCCCAATGGTAACTTGGGAGTATCTACCCGTCGCGGGGATGTGTTTATTGTTGAAAATCCGACGAGTACAAGGCCATTTTTCAGAAAATTTGCCTCAGGACTGCATGAAATTCTGGGCCTTGCCTACAAGGATGGACAACTATACCTCGCCCAGAGGGGTGAGCTCACCAAATTGGTTGATACTGATATGGATGGGCAGGCTGATGTTTTTGAAACCGTCTTTGCCTGGCCAGTTTCCGGGCACTACCATGAGTACAGCTTCGGGCCGGTGATAGCCCCTGACGGAAAATTCTTTGTGTCAGCCAACGTGGCTTTTGGAGATGAAGAATGGTGGAGAGGTGAAAGCCGAGTACCCTATCGAGGCTGGATCATGAGAATATCCGAGGACGGGGAAATGGAGCCTTGGGCGACCGGCATGAGGTCTCCAGCAGGAATTGGCATTATTGACGATGAACTGTTCTATACTGACAACCAAGGTGACTATATGGGATCAGGTGGCTTGTGGCATATAGAGAAAGGCGATTTTACGGGCCATCCTGCAGGTTTGCGCTGGACACATTTACCTAACTCTCCTCTGAAAATGACAACGGAGCAGTTCAATGCGGTAATTGATCCTATGCAGGTGAAAAACGAAAACGGTAGGTATATCAAGCCTGAAAATGTTGACGGTGCACCCTTCAAAACCATGGCAGAGGCTAAAAAAGAACTACCTGATATTAAACTTCCAGCGGTATGGTTCCCTTATGGTATCCATGGTATTTCTACATCAGAACCCATCAAAATTCCTCAGGGGCATTTAGGGCCTTTTGAAGGCCAGATGTTAGTGGGTGATCAAGGTCAAAGTAAGATCATGCGGGTCTTTCTGGAGAAGGTAAACGGTGAATATCAAGGTGCATCAATAGATTTTCGTAGCGGCTTTCAATCCGGCGTGTTGAGAATGGCTTGGGCCCAAGACGGTTCATTGTTTGTGGGAGAAACCAACCGCGGTTGGGGTTCAGCAGGGGAAGCCAATGAAGGTTTGCAAAGACTGGTTTGGAATGAGGAGTTACCATTTGAAATGAGAACTGTGCGGGCAATGCCTGATGGCTTTGAAGTGGAATTTACGAAGCCTGTTGATAGGAAATCCGCTGAAGACATCGCTTCTTATGCTGTCAACAGCTATACCTATAAGTATTATCCAGTCTACGGAAGTCCGCCAGTAAATAATGAAAACTTAACCATCAAAGGCGTAAAAGTGTCTGAAGACGGTATGAAGGTAAGGATCGTTGTAGAGGGTCTTCGTCAATATTATGTGCATCATCTATTCCTAGATGGGGTAAGAGAAAGGGAAAACTATCATGCTTTGGTACACCCTTCCGCTTACTACACCTTGAATAATATTCCTACTGGAGAGAAATTGGCCCTTGCTGAATTGAGCACAAAAAATTCTGCTGTAAAAAAGGAAGAGCCTAAGAAGGAAGTAAACACTCCTGCTAAAAAGGAGGGAATTAAAGAAGCCGAAAAGAAGGAGGAAGCACCGTCCTTTGAAGTGATTAGCCCATTGTTGGCAAAAAATACCTGTTCCGCCTGTCATAACCCTGACACGCGACAGGTAGGGCCTTCCTTTCAGGAAATTGCCAAGCGCAATTACACAGTAGATCAGATTGTAGAATTGGTAGTGACGCCAAAGCCAGAAAACTGGCCGGATTATTCTACTCCAATGCCTCCGATGCCACATGTTCCAAAAAGTGACGTGGTGAAGATTGCAGAGTGGATCAGATCTTTGAACAAACAATAAAAATCAAAATCCTGAATGGCTATAGCTGTTCAGGATTTTTTTATTTTTTCGAACTAATGTCGTTTAAGGCACATACCACATCTTCTCAGGCATCTTACTTTTTTTGATTGTCAGATTTTTCCAATTAAAATTTATATTTGTCGTTTTATAAGGAAAAGTTTACATGCCGAAATTAATCAGGATCACTACCGTTCCTCTATCATTAAAACTGCTGCTTACTGATCAGATGAAGTTTATGAAATCCTCTGGATGGGAGGTGCTCATGGTCAGTGCCGATGGGAGAGAGGTACACGAAGTAGTAAGAAGGGAAGGTTGTGAGCATAGGACAATTCCATTTACCAGACAGATTACACCGCTAAAGGATCTTTACTGTATATGGCTCTTGATCAAGCTTTTTAGAGAAGAAAAACCAGATATTGTGCATACCCACACGCCAAAAGCGGGTCTTTTAGGAATGATTGCCGCTGCGATCGTCGGAATTCCCATTCGGATTCATACCTTGGCCGGCCTGCCCTACGTGTTGAGCGTCAAGCAAAAGCGGAAGCTGCTGGTATTTATAGAAAAGCTCACCTTTAAAGCCTGTACTGAACTGTGGCCAAACTCTTTTTCACTCAAAAAATTTATTCTGGCGGAACAATTGGTGGATGAATCGAAAATTCGGGTTATAGGCGAGGGTTCTTCTAATGGCGTTAATTTGGAAACATTTGATAGAGCCCGACTAAAAGAGAATCATCTGGTTGCCGCTATGATGCGGGTGGCCCCTTCAGAAAATGATTTTATAATTCTCGCCGTAGGGAGATTAGTCAAAGACAAAGGTATAGAGGATCTTGTAGAGGCTTTCCTTAGCTCAAAAATTGTCAACAAATCTAAACTGGTTTTGTTAGGGTCTTTTGAACAAGAGCTTAACCCATTGGCGACAGATGTTATCCGCAAGATCAATGACCATCCCCGGATTGTACATATTGAATGGTCAGATCATGTGTCGCATTATATGGCGATTTCAGATGTGTTGGTTCATGCATCTTACAGGGAAGGTTTTCCAAATGTATTGCTAGAGGCGGGAGCTATTAGCTGCCCGATTATTTGCTCGGATATTCCGGGCAATACCGACTTGGTTACACATCAGCGGACAGGGTTGGTGTTTCCGGTCAAGGATAGACAGGCATTGCGGGAAGCATTAGAATTCGCATTTGTGAAGCGGGAAACGATGTACAGTTTCGCGGATGAGCTTTACAATGAAGTTGCTTCAAAGTTTAATCGTCAAACCGTACATCAAGCAATTATAGACAATTATCAACGGTTGCTGGACGAACATATTAGGAAGCGTGGAAATTAACATCCCTTGCATTTTCATTCCATACATATTTAGTTAATTTTGGTAAGGTCTGAAATGAAAAATGAAAGCAGCGTTGTATTTATCTTTTTTATTGGCGGTAAGTTCTTGTATCAGCAACAAACGCATCAATTACCTTCAAAACCTTCCTGACAACCAGGCAATTGAGTTAGACGAGTTTATTCCCTATGCGGAGGTGGATTATGAATACATTCTTCAGCCTTTCGATATTGTTGATATAGATTTTGCCTCTTCTAACGAAGATTTGTTAAAGGCTTTTGAATTTACTGGGACGACCAATGCTCGGGTCAATTCATCAATGACAGGTGGTGATGTATATTTTCACAGCGGCTACAGCATTGATAAAAATGGATATGTACGAATGCCGATCATCGGATTGGTGAAAATTGGCGGATTAACGGAAGAGCAGGCAAGGGAAAAAATTGAGGAAGCCGTAAATGCCTACTTCAAGGAGGCAGTATATGTGAGACTGAGAACAGGTGGCATTCGATTTACCGCATTGGGAGAGTTCAATAGTGTAGGGACTAAGATGATTCTCAAAAACAGAGCGACTATATTTGACGCCCTGGCTCTTGCGGGTGAATCAAATATTTTAGCCAAAAAAAATGAGCTGTTTTTGATTCGACAGTATGATGGCGGAACCAAAATCCATCAGATCAACCTCAATGATCGACGGTTGCTTGCCTCTCCATTTTATTTTATACAGCCAAATGACATCCTGTACCTACAGCCTATGAAAATCAGGCAAATAGGTACAGGTGACAACTTGTCCACTTCCCTGCAGCTAGGTATTGGCATTGTAACGGCTATCTTGTTCGTTTATGGTCTTACATCTGGAATATTTTGAGTATGGAAAATTTAGATTTGTCCAGATTTGAGGATGAGGAAAAGCCGATAAATATAAAGTATTATATCATCAAATACTCTAGGTATTGGCCTTTATATACCATTTTTATTCTGCTTGGCTTGTTGATCGTTTTTCTCTTTCACAGGTATACGGTGGAGAAATACGAGGTGATAGGTAGTGTCATGATTAAAAACAACGCTTCTCCCGAGGTGAGGGTATTGGATAGGTCTAATATTTTTACCAATGTAGAAAATCTTGGAAACGACATATTACTTTTCACATCGGAGAATCTGGCGGAAGCAGCTCTTAAGAAGCTCCATTTTGACGTGGCCTATTTTGCCTCAACCAATATTAAGGAAATCGAACTCTATACTAATTCACCCATAAGAGTTGATGTAGATTGGAACCATCCGCAGGTCACTGGGACAAGGATGAGTCTGAACATATTATCCACGGAAGAATTTATCTTTGCAGGTGTCGAAAGGAAGCTTTTTGATCTTCTTTTTACGGTTGATGAGGGGGATATGGATACGGACTTGCTTGGAAAAGTTTTTCGGTTTGGAGAGGTAATAGAAACTACTAGATCGAAATTTACCATAGATCTACTTCATCCCGGTGCTGCTGGGAAAGATGTCTCATTTGTAATGCATCATCCCTCCACACTAGCTGAACGGTTCTCTACGGCGGTGACCGTCAGGCCGCTGTATGATTATGGATCGGTGCTCGAAGTTGGCTATGTCACTACTGTCGTCGAAAAAGGCAGAGACTATGTCAATGCACTCATGGATGCTTTCATCGAGTACGGATTGGATGAAAAAAACAGGATTTCCGAGAATACGTTGAGGTTTATTGACGAGCAGCTTTTTATGGTGGAGGATTCATTGAATTCAGTGGAAAGTCGCATGCAAAACTTTAAGGTTTCCAATAAACTGCTGGACGTCAACGCTGAGTTTGGCGGCGTGCTAAGCAATATCCAGACATTGGAAGACAATATGCAGGCAATCGAATTTGAACTAACTTATTATAATTCGCTGAATGAATACCTTGAGCAGAAGACTAACTCTTACGAAGACATCGTTGCTCCTTCGCTAATTGGCATTGACGATGCATTGCTCAACGGCTTGATGAAAAATTTGGTCGACCTATCGTTGGAAAGAAGAAAGCTGTTGTCGATTGTCAATGACAACCATCCCAATATACTGGTGCTGGACCAGCAGGTACAAAGGGTGAGAGACAATGTTTTTGAGAACATCAACAACTTGATCCGCAATACCGAGAACAGGCGCAAGGAAACGATGGATAAGTTAAGGACTTACGAACGTCAGTTTTCCAATCTTCCAGAGGCCGAATCCAACTATTCCAGCATTTTTAGGGAGTTCAAGTTGAGGGAAAGCCTTTACACCTACTTATTGGAAAAGCGGGCTGAGGCAGGCATTGCTAAAGCATCCAATGTACCGGACAATACTGTTGTCGATTATGCCAAAAAAGGTAAATTGATCTTTCCTACCAAATCGAAGAATTATGCTTATGCTGTGGGTTTGGGCTTTTTTATCCCCTTCGGATTTTTGTTGTTGCACCATTACCTGAACAACAGAATCAAGGACCGGATCCAGTTGAAGCGTTTTTTGAAGATGCCTTTACTGGGAACCATAGGCTTTAGTGACAAAAATACCAACCTGCTGGTGGCTGAGTATCCACGGGCCTTAGCCTCCGAATCTTTTAGATCTATCCGTTCAGGACTCTTCTATATTGCCCGTGAAAAGAAGTGTAAGTCAATTCTGGTAACCTCAAGTATTTCAGGAGAGGGTAAGACCTTTATAAGCATCAATATAGCCTCTGCCATGGCATTAAGTGGCAAAAAAACCTGTATTGTTGAAATCGATTTACGAAAGCCCAAGCTGGCAGAGTACATGAAGGTGTCCAACAAGCAAGGTTTATCGTCATTCTTGATTGATAAAGCTGTTGCAGAGGATATCATTTTTCCTACCGACTATGAGAATCTGTATGTCGTGCCCTCAGGACCAGTTCCTCCTAATCCGGCAGAGTTGTTGCTAAAGGATAAGATGGAACACATGATGGAAAAACTTTGTTCGGATTTCGAAATTATCATTATGGATTCTCCCCCCATTGGGTTGGTATCAGAGACAATGGACTTACTCAGGTTATCTGACATCAACTTATATATTGTTCGTTATGACTATACCCATAAGAACCATCTTCTGATGATCAACGACTTACACGCCAGTGACCAGGTGTCTAATTTTTATGCTATATTCAACGGAGTCAGAAGTGGCGGAGACCTGTATGATTTTGCCGGGTACAATTATGGCTACGGATACAGCTACTCTTATATGAGAAATAGCCGTTATTATGGGAATTATTACGAAGATGAAAATAATTATTCTCCCGGCTGGGTGAGCAAGCTCATTTCTAAGTTTAAGGCATAATAGATAGATTTATATGAAAAAATCAATTTTGATTACCGGTGGGGCTGGATTTATAGGCTCGCATGTTGTAAAGCTTTTTGTCAAGAAGTACCCTGATTACAAAATTGTCAACCTCGATGCGCTTACCTATGCGGGCAACCTAGAAAACTTGAAAGAAGTAGAGGGCAGTGCCAATTACTGTTTTGCCAAAGTGGATCTTTTGGATGAGGTAAATCTGAATAAGGTATTTAATGATTATCAAATTACTGACGTCATACATTTAGCTGCCGAATCCCATGTCGACCGAAGCATCAGTGATCCATTGGCCTTCGTTAGAACCAATGTCATTGGGACGGTAAACCTCCTCAACGCGGCCAAAAGTTTTTGGAAAGGAAATAGTGGCCACCTGTTTTATCATGTTTCCACTGACGAAGTGTATGGTTCATTGGACCACGGAGGTTTCTTCACGGAAGAAACGCCATATGATCCCCAATCCCCTTATTCGGCGTCCAAGGCTTCGTCAGACCATTTTGTAAGAGCGTATGCCAATACTTATAAGATGAACACGGTAATCAGTAACTGCTCCAATAACTATGGGCCCAACCAATTCCCTGAAAAGCTGATCCCCCTTTGTATCAACAACATCAAAAACAATAAGCCATTGCCTGTATATGGAAAAGGTGAGAATGTAAGGGACTGGCTGTATGTGGAGGACCACGCTACGGCCATTGATGAGGTTTTCCACAACAGCAAGGTGGGAGAGACCTATAATATCGGTGGATTTAACGAGTGGAAAAATATTGACATCGTCAGGTTGTTGTGCGAGGTTATGGACAGAAAATTGGGTCGCACAGAAGGGACCTCCAAGCAGTTGATTACCTTTGTAACCGACAGGGCAGGGCATGACCTACGTTATGCCATAGATGCCGGCAAGATCAATAACGAGCTTGGCTGGAAACCTAGCCTACAATTTGAAGAAGGAATAGAGAAAACGGTAGATTGGTACCTTGCCAACGAGGATTGGTTGAACAACGTCACTTCCGGTGATTATCAGAAATACTACGAGGAGCATTACAAAGGATAGGTACAGCTTTTCCCTGTTTTAAAAGTAAAAGCCATAACAATTGGGAAGAATTTTCGAGGTAGCAAAGGTCCATCTTTGACTACCTTTCAATTCTGGTGCCTTAGTGGAAAATTATTATATCATGCAGCAATATCATCAATTACTACAACATATACTGGACCATGGTGTGCAGAAAGGTGACCGTACCGGCACAGGCACGCTCAGTGTGTTTGGATATCAGATGCGTTTTGATTTAGAGAAAGGATTTCCCTTGGTGACTACTAAAAAATGTCATGTGAGATCCATTGTTCATGAGCTTTTATGGTTTCTTAATGGGGATACAAACATCAAGTATCTCAACGACAACAAAGTTACCATCTGGGATGAATGGGCCAATGAAAAGGGTGACCTTGGCCCTGTATATGGGTATCAATGGCGACACTGGCCTGATGGCAAGGGAGGTGAGATCGACCAAATCAAAAATCTTATTCACCAAATCAAGACAAAGCCCGATTCAAGAAGGCTGATTGTAAATGCATGGAATGTAGCCGATGTAGATGAGATGGCTTTGCCTCCCTGCCACCTGCTTTTTCAGTTTTACGTGGCCAATGGAAAGCTTTCATGCCAACTTTATCAACGAAGTGCAGATGTCTTTTTGGGAGTGCCTTTTAATATTGCGTCTTACGCGCTGCTAACGATGATGGTGGCTCAGGTTTGTGATTTAGAGGTAGGGGAGTTTGTTCATACCTTTGGAGATGCCCATTTGTATTCAAACCATTTGGAACAGGCGAGACTGCAATTGTCAAGAACATGCAGAACGCTTCCCCAGATGAAGCTTAATCCCAAAATTAAAGACATCTTCGGATTTACTTATGAGGATTTTGAGTTGCTTAACTACGACCCTCATCCTGCCATCAAAGCGCCGGTAGCTGTGTAGAAGGAAGGGTAGATCTGAATGCGAAGATGTGAAATCTCAGCATCATTTAACTGAATTTAAGCCCATTTTCAGATAGAATATTTATATTTGTATTGTGTTACATCTTTTCTTTAAGAAAATGAATGCTCTACAAAATCCACTATTATTTAATTAAATCTAAAACAAATAACAGATGAAAAAGGTACTTTTTGCTTTTGCCGCTTTTTTGATGGTTGGTATCGGGCAGGTATTTGCTCAGGATGCTAACCGCATTGGTGCACAACTTGTGTATGGAACGGAAATTAACTCATTAGGCATTGGAGCCATTGCAGAGTTTCCTATAGCTGATCGAATGGCCATATCGCCAAGTTTGTCTTTCTACTTTCCCAATGATCAAGGGCTGGTGAAAACTTCAGCCTTCGAAATCAATGGTAATTTGAATTATATTTTTGTTGAAGATAATAGCCTGGTGTTTTACGGTATTGGAGGCCTTAACTATACCAATGTCAGGGTGAAAACAGATATGTCTCATTTGGGCATTCCTAATTCCTCGGCTAGTTCTGGTGATATCGGCTTGAACTTAGGTGCAGGTGCAAATTTTGAGGTTGGGCAAAGTTTTTTGCCATTTGCAGAAGTTAAATATGTGATCGGAGGTTATGACCAACTGGTGCTGGCCGCAGGTCTAAAATTTAATTTTTAGCTGTTGACGAATAAAATTTAAATAGAGCCGGAGAATTTTCTCCGGCTTTTTTATCGTAAATCGTTCAATAACTTCCAAATGAAGTAAGAAATGCCCCTGCTGACGCACATTCATCCTAAATTGCCCATGCGTGACAAAACTGTGACGAGGGATTTTTATATGAGGCTGGGGTTTGAAAACGTTGGCCAAACAGATTATAAAGACTATCTGATGCTTCGAAGAGATCATATTGAACTACATTTTTTTGTATTTAAAGCATTAGATCCTGCTGAAAATTACGGGCAGGTGTACATCCGGACTGATGATATTGAAGAGTGGTATCAGGAAGTACGTCAACAGGGACTAGCCATCCATCCTAACGGAGCTTTACAAACGAAAACTTGGGGGCAAAAGGAGTTTTCAATGCTGGACCCTGATAATAATCTATTAACATTCGGTCAAGCTCTTTAACGGTGACCAACTTTATTGGGTATTCGAAAGCTTACCCGATTACCTCTTCAGGAGCCTGTCGACTGGCCGTAGTTTTTGTTTTAGCCTTGGCCCTGGCAAAAACCGGTAAACAAAATTTAGCCTATAGTTGCCCGTCATCATAGCGCTGGAAAATCCCCCATATTCAGGAAGTCCGACGTTATTGTGGACATAATTTACGTTAACGGACCATGTTGATGAATTGTAACCTGCAAAGCTCCTTAGGAAATAATTGGGGCGGACTGCCCATTGGGTGTGTCGACCAGCTTCGCCATGGTAGGTGGCATAGCCTAAACCAAGGTTGGCCGCGGCGGAGGCAGTAATAAAAAAATGTTTTTTTATTACCAAAGTGTAAGCATAGCCTGCATTGGGCCCCAATTCAAAGAAACGGATTGTTTTAAAATTTCGCCCCGGGTCATCCAACAGCCCTGCAGGTACAAGATTGCTTTCTTCATGAGCCAAACCACCATATATTTCGGCACCCAATAGAAATGTTCCTGCTGATTTTTTTTGCCATTCATTTTGGAGAAAAGCTGCCCGATAAGAAAACTTGCCATGGTTGAACACATACTGAAGCGAAGCTCCCAATTTCTGAATTTTCAAATCCGGACGTATGAGGAAGTTCTCTCCTTCCGCTGCCGCTAAACCTTCCGGTAGCAAGTAATAGCCCTTGTAAAGCTGCAAAAAGAGATCAACTACCATTTTGCGGGGATATATATGTGCTTGCGCATCCAAGTATTTTGTTTCTCCTTGCCCGTTGTCGGGATTGAGGAATCCGAAGCCATAGGCCAGATTGAGGCTTATATTTTTATAGGTAGCACCCACTCCCATATTCAAGGTGGTGTTGGGCATATATAGGTAATCCACTTCACGCTTTTTGTCTTTTATTTTCAAAGCGGTGTATTTCCTTGAAAAATAATATCTGCCGGTGATATGCTCAGGGTAAATTTGATAATAGCTTGTGTCGATTATGGCTTCCTGGGCAATTAGTACAGGGACGTTTACTAAAAAAAGTACAAATAGGAGTACGGGATGCTTCATGACGTAAAACTTGTAAGATAATTTTACACAAACCGTGCTACATTATCCTACATTACCTCCAAGACCCACATCTTTTTCTGTTAAATACCTCCAATACCGTTTTGGAACATGTTGAAGGTGCAGCTTCATGTTTTTCCGTTCGGCAATATTGGTGCTTTTGAAATAACTTTTCCACAGCATGCCGTAAAGCGATTCTTTCTCGTCCAACACAATATTACTGTCAGTTGGCGTCAGATCCTTCGGCGCTATCAGGTGAAGTTTCACCTCCTGAACCTGAGTAAGGTCATAGTGTATGCCGTACTTCCGCTTTTCATCATAGATCAACCAAGGCTGATCGGCATAGCGGTTTTTAAAATGTGTAAGAATTAAAGGAAGTACATTATAATCTGGTTGAATAAGGGCAATAAAAAGGCCTTCATTGCTTTTTTGAAAACGTACAAAGGCTTCCATCCGGTGTTTTTCCCGATGCACTTTTTGAGCCATTTGGGAAATAGCTAATATATGTTCATTACCGAAATTTTGAGCATGACCTTCTCCATGGGTAAAAATATACCTGGCGTAATCCAAGAGATGCTGATATATCGCCGGATCTTCAGAAAGGAAAGCTTTGTAAAAGTTTTGCTGGCCCCCCTTTCGCACTTTCTTTTCTAGCCCCTTCCAAACCCTATAAGCTTTTTCCGGATCTGTAATTACTCGAAAAGTCTCTCCAAACAGACCGGTAGTCTGACCTTGCAACAGGAGACGAATAGGGTGATGCTTTCGTTCAAAGGAATCGAACACGGCGGTCAACAGGCCCTGAAAGGTTCCATCAAAAATATAATCAACCATCAGAATAGCGTTAGCTGATTAGGCTGCGTCTTTAGGTACTTGCTCTTGGTATTTTGTAAAATCATGCCTTTAATAAGATGAGGTTCTTTTTCATTGAGTTGAAATGGACTGTCGGCGCATCTGATAAAGTATTGGGCACGATTATAAGCAATCCCCAGCTTTCTCAATTGATAAATATGCAGCTTCCCAAATCTTCTGGCAGAAACGATTTTATTGGCCGATGCCACGCCAATACCCGGCACCCTTAGAATCGCCGAATAATCTGCAACATTGATGTCCACCGGAAAGAACTGTGGATTTCGGAGAGCCCAGCTTAACTTTGGGTCTATGTCCAGATCTAAATTAGGATGCTGCTCGTTCAGCAATTCTTTTACATCAAAGCCATAAAATCGCATTAACCAATCTGTTTGATAGAGTCTATTTTCTCTAATTAATGGAGGAGGGCTGCCGATGACGGGCATACGGTTATCATTGCTAATGGGAATGTAGCCACTGTAATATACCCGCCTTAAAGCAAACTCTTTGTAGTAATGATCAGCCGTGTGCATGATCTCCTTGTCGGATTCCGGCGTTGCCCCAACAACCATCTGGGTGCTCTGGCCGGCAGGAACAAATGAGGGTGTGCTTTTGATCAGCTTTATTTCGTCTTTGTATTGAAGCGATGTATCGCGAATGATCCTTAATTCCTTTTTGACTTCCTCATGGGATTTCTCGGGAGCGAGCATCTTCAAGCCAGCTTCGGTAGGCATTTCCAAATTGATACTCATTCTGTCGGCGTACAACCCGGCTTCAGTCAGCAGTTCTTCACTGGCTCCTGGAATGGTTTTTAGGTGGATATACCCATTATAGCTCTCTTCAAGGCGGAGTTTTTTGACGATCCTCAGCATGCGTTCCATGGTATAGTCCGCGTTTTTGAAAATGCCTGAGCTGAGGAAAAGCCCTTCAATGTAGTTTCTTCTATAAAAATTCATCGTCAGTTCCACCACTTCTTCTACCGTGAACGCTGCCCGCTTGATATCATTGCTGTTGCGGGACACACAAAAAGCGCAATCATAAATACAATAGTTAGTCAGCAGGATCTTAAGGAGCGAAACGCACCGGCCGTCTTCTGTATAGCTGTGGCATATGCCTGATCCGGTATCGCCCAATCCTCTGTTGGTGTTTTTTCTGTTGCTTCCGCTTGATGAACAAGACACATCATATTTAGCAGCGTCAGCCAATATCTGAAGCTTTTCCTGAACCCTCTCTATCCCCAATGTTTTCTCCCTTCTAGACCCAAAGCATAACTTAGCAGTCCGTTTAAATTCTAGATGTTATTCCTTCCGGCGAATAAAACACCAAAATTCCTTGTTTAGTTTTTCTCCTTAAAAATTAATCATCTTGAGGTTGGTGCATCATCAGGTCGTCAATAATTTTTTGCACCTCTGTGAACGGGCGATCTTCTAGGAGGTAATGGTGTGAGCCTTCCCCCGGCTCCCAATCATTGCTTCCATCATCCTGAACTGTCATTGTTCCGGTCACAAGCCTGTAATAAGGGGTGGGGCCTTTTATGCCCACTAACACCGCGGTTTGATCCCAACTCATCCTTCCGTCCTTATCCCATTCTGCCAAAGGAATGCTGATCGCATACACATCCTTTATCGGACTATTTTGGATTTTTTCATTGTGAATGAGAGGCAGGCCAGGTCTAATTTTTTCTCCAATTTCCCAACCGCTAAAGATGACCTGTGTCGGCCAATGTTCAACTACCTGTTTCGCTGCTTTGACATCTTCGTGAATGTTGAACTCTCTGCCACTAGGGAATTTGCCGGCCATGCTCACCAGCCGCTGTACTTTTTGTTCTACCAACTCCTTTCCTGTGAGAGGGGAAAATTCGTCGGGAGGAGACTGTAAAAGGTTGGCGAGATTGGTTAAAAATCCTACCGTGATGATGGTAACACTTTTGTCAGATTGTTTAGCCAAGATCTGTCGGTAAAAAGCTACTGCATCAGGTACTTCACTGTTTTTTTTGATGCGGTGAGGGTATCGGGCTATCGGTCCAGTGTTGGAAATCCTTGGTGGTGATCGCGTCGCCGCGAGGAACAGCTATTGGCGTATCTTGACGTTGAAAATAAGTGTTTAGCACATGGAGTACAGCGGCAACACCCTCGTATTTGGTGCTGGCTACCGTGGCTAAGATGTCGGTCTCTCCTTTGTCCGCATAGGCATGTAATAGAGCAATGGCTCCGACATCATCGTAGTCAGGTCCCATGTCAGTGTCAAATATCACGGGCACAGGTTTCGCTAGCTGCTGCGCGTGCAAAATATTTCCAGAAAGAATTAAGAATATCAAGAAGGGGATTTGTCTCTTCATAAAGGAGTCAGGATGATGGCAGTTGTTGGATAATCTAAAATAAGGGTAAGGCTCAGTTTTTTCAGCACAAAAATATTTATGTGGACGATTTCATCTTTGGCCTAGCAGTGGAACCTCCCGCACTTAAATATGCTTTTAGTAATATTGCCTAGCCTTATTCGGTTCGAATTACGCATATCATTTTCAGTGAAGATTATGGGCTCCGATATGAAATCAAAATACAATGAATAAGCTGTATATAAAAAATATGGTGTGTAACCGCTGTATTCTGGTGGTGGAGGAGGAGCTGAAGGCATTGGGCATTTCAGCTTGTGCAGTGCACCTTGGGGAGGTAGAACTTGATGAGCCCCTTCCACAAGCAAAAAAGGAAACGCTCGCCAAAACTCTTAACCAACTCGGGTTTGAAATCCTGGATGATCCAAACAAAACATTAATCGAAAGCATTAAAAAGCTTTTGATCGAACAGGTTCAGTCAGAGGAGATCGAAAGCCATTTCAGTATCAGCAATTTCTTGAGCAAGGCACTTCTTAAGGAATATTCTACACTGTCGAAATTATTTTCCCAAGTAGAGGGTGTTACAGTTGAACAATTTTTCATCCTTCAAAAAATTGAGAAGGTAAAAGAACTGTTGTTCTACAATCAGCTGACTTTGTCGGAAATCGCGTGGAAGCTTGGTTACAGCAGTGTGCAGCATCTTTCCATGCAGTTTAAAAAGGTGACTGGGCTTTCTCCTTCACAAATGAAGGCCATGTCTGACTTTAAACGCAAGCCTATTGACAAGACCCATTAAGTTATACATTATACCCTGAATAATGTAATCTACAAAACCGTATAGATGCGAAATTTGTAATCAAACAGTGCCTACAAATAGGCCATTTGTTGCACATAATGAATAAGCTGTATGGTTCATCAATATAGTATTGAAGGCATGACCTGTGATGGATGCCGTAAAAAAGTAGAGCGTAAGCTTAATGAAATTCCTGGTGTGGAGGCTGAAGTAACGCTTAACCCAGGTAGGGCAACCTTAAAAATGATGCAGCACCTTTCTGATCAACAACTTCAAAAGGAACTGTCGGAAGCGGGTGACTACAAAATTTATGCGCTGAAAGGTCCTTTGGAACTTCAATACGACGTGGAAGGAATGATTTGTGAGGGGTGTCGCACCAAAGTGGAAAATAGGCTGAATGACATACCAGGTGTACAGGCAGAGGTTTTTTTATCACCTGGCCGGGCAACCCTCAAGGTAAACCACTATCTATCGGACGAGGCTTTGCAAAAGGAGCTTTCTGATGTGGGGAACTATCGGATTAAGTCAGCAGCTTTAGGCACGGCATCCCATGGGCAAGATGGGGGACATGAACATCAAGCCCATCTTCGTCCGCTTCCGCCTATCAAAAAGACCAAAATTTCGAAGCCGAGATCTTCCGGGTCGGGCGTGTACTACTGCCCTATGCATTGCGAAGGCGACAAGACCTATGATGAATTTGGACACTGCCCCGTGTGTGGGATGGATCTGATCGAACAGCCTTCTTTAACGGTAGCCACTCAATACACCTGTCCGATGCATCCTGAAGTGCTACAGGATGGTCCGGGAAGTTGTCCCAAATGTGGGATGGATCTCGTGCCGACGGCTTCGTCTGAGGATGGAGATGCCAAAGCCTATAATGAGCTGCGCAAGAAGTTTGTCATAGCGCTTGCTTTCACTATTCCCGTTTTCCTTTTATCTATGGGTGGAATGATAGAAGGCAATCCTATCAACGAAGTCATACCGATGAAGATGTCCAATTGGCTTCAGCTGCTTTTGTCAATCCCAGTGGTGTTTTATGCTTGTTGGACCTTTTTTGAGAGAGCATGGCTATCATTCAAGACGTGGAATCTCAACATGTTTAGTCTAATCGGCCTAGGTGCAGGGGCTGGTTTTGTTTTTAGTTTAGTTGGTTTGGTGTTTCCTGATATTTTTCCAGAAGCCTTCAAAGGACATGGGGGAGAGGTCCATCTGTATTTTGAAGCTGTTGTGGTGATCTTAACATTGGTCATGCTGGGGCAGTTGATGGAGGCCAAGGCGCATACCAGAACAGGCAGCGCAATCAAAGAATTGATGAAGCTTGCTCCCATCGAGGCGACTTTGGTGCAGGATGGGGTTGAAACAAAGATATCCATTAACCGCATACAGAAAGGCGATATTCTGAGGGTGAAGCCGGGAGACAAAATCCCCGTGGATGGGAAGATCGTTGAAGGAGAAAGTCATATCGATGAGTCTATGATCACGGGCGAGCCAGTGCCCGTCAATAAGCAAAGGGGGGATAAAGTCAGCGCTGGAACCATTAATGGCAATCGGTCTTTTCTGATGCGCGCCCAGCGTGTAGGAGAGGAAACCTTGTTGGCGCAGATCGTGCAGCTGGTCAACGAAGCTAGTCGATCACGCGCGCCCATTCAAAAGCTGGCCGATAGGATATCAAAGTATTTTGTTCCCACTGTAGTGATAGTGGCGGTGCTGTCTTTTTTGGCATGGACGTTTTTCGGTGGAGAGCAAGGAGTGGTTTACGGATGGGTTAATGCCTTGGCTGTGTTGATAGTCGCTTGTCCTTGTGCTTTAGGACTAGCCACCCCCATGTCGGTAATGGTAGGTGTGGGTAAGGGTGCACAGCATGGTATACTTATTAAAAATGCCGAGGCACTTGAAAAAATGGCAAAAATCGACACCTTGATTATTGACAAGACCGGCACCGTGACTGAGGGTAAACCATCTCTACAGGAAGTAGTGGCTGTTAGGGATGTGACTTTTAATGATCTCTTGGCAGTTGCTGCTGCCTTAAACCAGCAAAGCGAACATCCCCTTGCTGCTGCTATAGTTGCTAAGGCCAAAGAAAAGCGTGTGCCTATTCCTGCTGTTCAACGATTTGAGACCATGTCAGGGAAAGGAGTGCTGGGACAGGTCGATGGACGCACCATTGCTGTAGGAAATGATAAGCTTATGGAAGACCAACAGGTCAAATTAGCTGATGGATTATTGCAAGAAGTGGCTGAGTGGCAACAGCAGGGTACAACGGTGTCCTATATCGCTATGAACCAGATTTTGGTAGGATACCTGGTTATATCAGATGCAATTAAGGAGACCAGTAAGTCAGCGATTAAAAACTTGATGGAGTACGGGGTGGATGTAGTTATGCTGACAGGAGACAATAAAAATACTGCGGCGGCGGTAGCGAAAGAACTTGGGCTGGAACATTTCAAGGCGCAATGCCTGCCGGCGGAAAAGTTAAATGAAATTAAACGGCTCCAGGAGACTGGCAAAATAATAGCCATGGCAGGGGATGGTATTAACGATGCTCCAGCACTTGCTCAGGCAGATGTAGGTATTGCCATGGGAACGGGGACAGACGTGGCCATAGAAAGTGCTGCGATCACCCTTATTAAAGGTGACTTGGATGGAATTGTTAAAGCCAAAGACTTAAGTGAGAAAGTGATGCGGAATATCAAACAAAACCTTTTCTTTGCATTTGTTTACAACACCATCGGAGTACCAATAGCAGCTGGGATATTATACCCCTTCTTTGGCCTGCTCATGTCGCCCATGATCGCAGCAGCGGCGATGAGCTTCAGTTCGGTCTCGGTCATTGGTAATGCACTACGACTCCGTAGCGCAAAATTGAAGTAAAAACTCTTTAGTAACTTGAGATGATAAACATTAAACATTTAGTCTATTTGCTTGCTCTCATGACAGTGGTGGCATGCCAGAACACGAAAGAAAAACAAGAGGAGACGCAAGCGGATGCTTCTACTGCCATTGAAGTAACGGGAGTTCCCTCGTACCGGATAGGAGATGAGGTACCCCATGATCTGGTATGTATGGTCAACAATGCCTATATGGGGAAAAAGCAGTTTGAGGTGCCTTTTGAGGGGAGAATGTATTATGGCTGCTGCAATATGTGTGTGGAAAGGATTCAGACAGATGAGGGAGCAAGAACAGCTGTTGATCCCTATTCTTCCAAGGAGATAGATAAATCAGAAGCCTTTATTGTGTTGGTAAGTAGCCAAGGGCACGTGGCATACTTTGAGACCGAGGAAAATTATAAATCATTTTTGGCGCAACAATAGTGTGAAAGGGGGGTATTTAACTCCCCTTTTTTTGCGAGTAAATACTTCTTAAGCAACTGCAGCTTGCAACTGGCATTGTGATTTACGCTAATGTTGAAGAATATTATTGCTACTCCCTAGTAATGACTATATTTGTTTGGAAAACTGAGATTGATTATGGCCAAGTATCTGAGATATACCAAGAATTTTTATTTTGTATTTACTGTCCTCTTTGTGTTATGGATGGTATTTATTGATTCTAACGATATTGTCAGCCAATACACACTGCGCATGAAGCTCAGGGACCTGGAAAAACAGAAAGAGTTTTATCAGGAAAGGAAAGATAAAATTAAAGCGGAGGGTGAAGAAATGATGAACAATTACGAACTGTTGGAGCAATTTGCCCGTGAAAAGTACTTGATGAAGAAGAAAACAGAAGATCTGTATGTCATTGTCAAAGATTAAATGCTTTCCGCTTAGTTTTGTTGTTCTCATTCTTTTTTTGAACGCCAACGCTGCGTTGGCCCAACGAGAAATATACCTTGAGGATAATCCTCCTTTGAAGGACCGGATGTATTATGGAGGCAATTTTAGCCTACAGTTTGGGAGCCTGACCTATATTGATGTATCCCCATTAGCAGGAGTAATGCTTACCGAGCGTTTCTCTACCGGTTTGGGTGCCACATATCAATACCTCAGCTTTAGAAGAACGAAAAGTTCTTCCAGTGTTTATGGAGGAAGAATCTTTGGGAGGTATAACATCACTGAAAATTTCTTCGCCCATACCGAATTTGAATCTTTAAATACAGCCTACGTAGTTCCCGGAGCAACGCCAGATCAAGATAAAATCACCCGGGACTGGGTCAACGGCGTGTTTATCGGGGGCGGTTATTTCACCCCTTTTGGCAGCCGGGGAGGCCCCAATATCACCTTGTTGTATAACCTGACTTATGACAGTAGACGGTCACCTTATAATGAACCATATGTTATCCGGGTCGGTTTTGTGTTCTGAGTTCTTCTTCTAAATCCCAAAATTCCTTATGGAATCGTTTATTGATAAAGTTTATAAAGCACATAGTCAGTGCCCTTCCTGCCCTCCTCCGAAGGTTATTCATTCCTTTTTTGAGAATGTACTTGGTATTATGTTTCCAGAACATGCAGAAGAGGCTTTTTTGGAAAGGGGGCAACTGGAAATGAAGCTTTTTGACCTGCAGGTGCAGCTGAGAGATCTGTTGAATCAAAACACCCGCCTTCACCACAACAGTGGAGAAGCGCTGTCCAAATCATTCTTTGAGGGATTGGACGAAATATACGATAGGTTGCAGGAAGATGTTGAGGCTATGTTTACCGGTGACCCTGCGGCAAAATCCAAAACCGAAATTGTACGGAGCTATCCCGGCTTTTACGCCATTGCGGCTTATCGAATTGCCCATTCGCTTTATCAGCTCGGCGTGAGCATTGTCCCCCGTATGATTACCGAATTTGCGCATAGCAGGACCGGGGTTGACATTCACCCAGGTGCTACCATTGGCCGGTATTTTTGTATTGATCACGGCACAGGTGTAGTGATTGGTGAGACTACCGTAGTAGGCAATCATGTTAAAATCTATCAAGGGGTCACATTGGGTGCAGTAAGTGTCAATAAAGAAGATGCAGACAAGAAGCGACATCCTACCATAGAAGATCATGTAATCATCTATGCGGGAGCTACGATATTGGGCGGCGATACGGTGGTAGGGAAAGGGAGCGTTATAGGGGGTAATGTATGGCTTACCAAAAGTATCCCCGCTGGCAGCAAAATATATTACCAAGTGAAAATGTATGATGCCAACAGCGAAGCCACTGACTTTTACCTTTTAAAAAACAATTCATGAAATTGTTCGAATTGATTGGAAATACTCCTTTGGTAGAATTGGAGGTAATTCCTAGCCGACCGAATGTAAAAATATTTTGCAAGCTGGAGGGTCAAAACCCCGGGGGAAGCGTCAAAGATCGCGCGGCGTATCATATGATCAAGGAAGCATTGCGACGTGGGGAGATTAAAAAAGGAGCAAAGCTTGTAGAGGCTACCAGTGGCAATACAGGCATTGCCTTAGCGATGATGGCGCAACTGTTAGGGGTGAGGATGACGCTGATCATGCCCGACAATTCCACTGTCGAAAGAGTTGCCTCCATGGAGGCCTACGGAGCTGAAGTTATTTTGACACCCGCGGAAAAAACCATTGAATATTCAAGGGAGCTTGCAGAACAAATGGCCAAAGAAGAGGGCTATTTCATGCTGAACCAGTTTGCGAATCCGGACAATTACATGGCTCATTACCTTAGCACGGGGCCGGAAATTTGGAGAGATACGGAAGGAAGGATTACTCATTTTGTTTCTGCCATGGGCACAACGGGGACGATTATGGGTGTATCCAAATTTTTAAAGGAGAAAAATCCAAGCGTGCAAATCGTAGGTACGCAGCCAAGCGATGGTTCCAACATCCCGGGCATACGTAGATGGTCTCCTGAATTCCTCCCCAAAATATTTGACCCCAAGAGAGTAGACCAAATAATTGATGTAAGCGAAGAGCAGGCAGTGGAGATGACCCGGAGGATGGCCAAGGAAGAAGGCATTATGGCAGGCATGAGCAGCGGAGGTGCGCTTTATGCTGCCTTACAAATAGCGGAAACCATTACCTCGGGTATCATTGTATGTATTGCTTGTGATAGAGGAGATCGTTATCTTAGCTCAGGATTATTTGGCAAATAGGTGATCAGGAATTAAAGGCCTTTTTGCTTGTCTTTTGCATCTACATCGAGGGTCTATTAACATCTATTCGCTAGCGGTAATGATTAAAGACTTAACAGAAACACAAATGGATCACCTTCTCAGGACTCAGGCGTATGGAAGGCTGAGTTGCGGTGCAGGAGAAGACTTGTATATCGTACCACTAAGCTACGTGTATAATGATGGCTATCTCTATGCCCATTCCAAAGAAGGCAAGAAGATATGGCTGATGAGGAAGGACCCACGTGTTTGTTTTCAGGTGGATGAAATCCATGACAGCAACAATTGGTGGTCGATCATCACTTGGGCCACATACGAAGAGCTTGGTGATGACCCTCTTAAATCAAAAGCTATACAACTTATCAATGACCGCTTTGCTGCTTTTTCTCCTAGCAAATCAGTTCATCCACACTCATCCAATCCCCACATGACAGGCTTTGCCGAGAAGGCGGCACACCCCGTATTTTTCCGGCTAAAGATCCTTAAAATGACTGGCCGCTCGGAACGATCAGAAGGGTAAAATTAAATAGAAAATAATAAAAGATAAATTTGTCTTTTATTATTTTCTATTTACCTTTGGGGTATCAAAAAACACAGGGCAGAAACAGATAAAAAGGTCTTAATATCATAAATATGGAAAAGCTGGAATCAATGACAATAGGGGAAATGGTAGCTAAAGATTATCGGGCTGCAACTGTATTTCAAAAGTTCGGTATTGACTATTGTTGCAAAGGGGGACGCACATTGGAGGACGCGGCAACTGCTAAAAATATAGATGTGCCTTTAATCAAAGCGGAGTTGGAGGAAGTGCTTGCCCGGCCAACAGCTGAAAATATGGATTTTAATTTTTGGCCAATCGATCTTCTTGCCGACTATATTGAGAAAAAGCATCACCGTTATGTGGAGGAACGGATCCCGCTCTTGCTGCAGTACCTCAACAAGCTTTGCAAAGTTCATGGTGACGCTCATCCAGAGCTGTTTGAAATCAATGCGCTATTTAATGAAACAGCCAAAGA